>DHVH01000109.1 GCA_002412555.1 Marinilabiliaceae bacterium UBA5213
GTTCGGCTACTTCCGGGTCCAGGTTATTCTGGATCATACGGTAGACCGCTTCGGTCTGCCAGGATTTACAGGTTAATTGTGTTCCGCGCGGCGCGCGTACGGGTCGGGGACCAGACATAGTTACCTCCAGATTTGGGTTGGGACACCTCTGGGATTAATTATACGGTAAAGATGGGAATGGGGAGAGGGAATTTGGAAGTGGGAAGTGGTGGTAATCGGATTGTGCGTTTTGACACACATGATTGTTCGGATATAATAGAATAATGGTCAGGGAAATTTAGAAAAAAAATTAAATAAATAGCGTTACTGAATTGTCGCTTGCAATTTCGCATCGTGCATATAGAAAGCTTAAAATATATTCTTGAAAAAGGAATCCAATGAACAACATGTCGCCATCCATTCATAAATTGTTTTCTCTTTGCTTATTAACACTTTTATCGATAAGTCTGACTGCCAATGCAGGGGGAGTTGTTTGGGCACATGATGAAGGGTCTGATATATTTTCTAGCAAATCAAATTCGCTGATGATGGATGTGGTTTTGACAGAGCAAATTGATCATCAATCTAATCCAGATGTATATCATGTGATGGAATTGAATCCTGTATGGACAGAGGGAATTATTAGTGATCAGGCAGGTAAAAGCGACGTTGTTGTTGATGATTTGAACAATGATGGTTTTACAGAAGTTGCTTACTGTGTCCAGAATATTGGATCATATTTATTTGCACATAAAAACATTAATGTGTTTTCATTGGATAGTCAGGGGAATTATCAGCAGCTATGGTATAGCCAGAGAAACGATTGTGAAAAAATTACTTCAGCAGATCGCAATCATGATGGTATCCAAGAACTATATGTAGTGACTTCGACCTATAAGATGTTAATTGTTTCTGGTGATACTTTTCAGGAAATAGACAGTATATCTTTTTCTTTTGGATCAGCTGTTGATATAGAAGTTGCAAATGTAGACAATGATGATCATCTAGAGATTGTTTTGTTATTTGATAATTCTACTTTGATTTATGATGCGGAAACATTGGAATTGGAGTGGAATGCCAGTGGTTATGGTGGAAGTCATCTGGCAGTTGGAAATATTGATACCGATTCGAATCTGGAAATTATTGTAAATGGCCCCACAGCTTATGTATTGAACGCCGACTCAAAAACGATGGAGTGGGGTTATAGCGGTGGTTTTGGTGTGAGCATGGATGTTGGTGATGTTGATGGGGATCTTATAGATGAAATTGTTTACGTTAATGAAAACAATGTCTATGTTTTTGAGGGGGATACACTGACTGTTAAATGGACAAAAAACGATTTGGGTGATGCAAAAATTGTCATTGCAGCTGATGTGGATGGATCTGGCAGAAAGGAAATTGTTTTAGGAGATATTGAACAAGGTGAAATTATCGGTCTTAATGGTCAGACTGGTGATAATCTTTGGAGTATTGTTAATCCGCAACCAGGTGTCTTTGGAATTAGTGTTGGTGATGCGAACAATGATAATGTAAATGAGATTGTTTGGGGAGTTGGCCTTAATACAACTGGTAGAGACGCGTTATTTATAGGGGACTGGCAAAACCAAAATATTATTTGGACCAGTGATGATCTGGATGGACCGTTCACTGTTGCATCAGGTGATCTTGACATTGATGGTTCAGATGAACTTGTGGTTGTCAATAAATCAGCTGATGGTGGTACAAAAAGCGGCAGAATAGAGGTTTTTGATCCTGAAAACCGACAGTTGGAATGGTCCGTATGGAACACAAGTGAAGTTATTCACTACAACAATTTCTTGATTGGCCAGTTTGATGGTGATCCGACTAAGGAAATTCTCGTTATCGGTACGAATAACAGCGATGTAAACATGTATTTTTTTGATGGCGTAAGCGGTTTGCTGGAGAAGAAAAGCGATGTGCTTTCAGGATATTGGTCCGATCAACCGACTTTAGTTTCAAAAAATATTGATGAGGAGGAGGGGGATGAAATATTTTATTGTGACAATAACAATGTGTGGGTGTATGACGGCATTTCAATGGATCTTTTGTGGGAAAGTAAATCTTCTTATGGAACGATCGTTGATATCTCTTTAGGAGACTTGGATGGAAATGGCGTTCAAGATCTGGCTGTTCTGACAACACATCAACTATTTGTTTATGAAACCGATAATTGGGCCCAGATTCACATGCAATCATTTACTCATGGTGCACAATTGATAATTGCTAATAATGATATGCGCGGGAATGGGGAAATTCTTATAATTGATGAAACGAATTCCTTACACGTTAAGATTGTTGCCCTCAGCGGTCTGGATTATTCGACTATTTGGGAACAAACATTAGGAAAAGTAAATATCATGGAAATGATTGTTGTCGATGCGGATCAGAGTGGTGAACAGGAAATATATTTACTGGGAAATGATCAATCGATTTCTGTTTACGAAAGTTTGTTTTGGGTGGCTGCACCCGATTACCGCGGTTTTTGGCTGCATAAAGCAGGGCTTGGTTTATGGGGGTCTTTCAAAAGTATGGCATTAATGGATACAGGGTCGGAAGGTCCCAAAATGGTGGCTTTTGGAAGTGATACACTCTTCCAAGTCAATAAAATTGAATCGACACGGGTCAACGTTTATCAAGCTTTTATGCCAATGTTGATCAGAGATGATTATAAAGGCATTTTTGGTAAAGTTACCCAGAACGGAACTCCGGCGGCAAATGTTTCTTTGGACTTGCGTTTCTATAATGGAGCAACATGGACGACTAAAACAACGGTCCAAACTGATATAGATGGCAGGTTCTTCTTCAAAGATATACCTCCATTGGAAACCGGACAGCAATATTATGTGCGTTATTTGAATTCATCTGGTGCAAGTGGACGGTTATGGACATGGGGAACGCGCACATTGAATGCGTATTGTTTTGGTTGTAATGTGGAAATTGGAGACTTTGATATTGCTGATATTTATCTCACTCAGCCAAACAATGGTGATATAGTAACACTCCCTTATGCTTTCCATTGGTCAGCTCGGTCAGCGACACCGACCGATATTTATGAGTTTGATTTGTTTGACCCGTATGATGGCGATCCATATTCTTATTCTCCATTATTGGGGTATGTTAATAATTTCACGTTGAATAGTCTACCAATCGGATTCAAACCAAACACCTATTATGCCTGGACGGTTTTTGTGTACAGACCGGATGGCAGTTATGGTGTTTCTTATTACAGCCGTTGGGTTTCATTCTCTAACACAGGAAAAAGTGTCACAGAGTTGCATGACCTGCCGACTAAGAAATTATTACCGCAATTGAAGGATACCCCACTAATCGGGGATATCCGAGTTGAACAGGATTAATGGTTAAAAAATTATCTTTCAGAATAAGAACCGTTTATTTGAAAGAGAGAATCCCAAAGTCAATTCTGGAGTCATATAGATGCACAGAGGATCCTGATGAAAAATAGACAGTTATTTTTTTATAAACCAATCACAATTTTTTTTACAATCCTTGTTTTGATTAGTTTAACAATCAATTCGAGAGGAATTGCCCGTGGGGAATACCACATTCCAGGCAGCTTGCAGGATGAAACAAGTTTGGAGAAAACGAATTTTGCAAGTAAACCAGAGGCCGCTCGAGAATCTGCGGTGGATGTATTTAATTTGATCGATCTTACTCCTGTTTGGACAGCTGAATTCATCAATGGTTCTCCCTTACTTGTTGATTCTGACGATCTTGATAATGATGGTATGGTTGAGATTGTAATAACAACTCACCATACAAATGGCGGATTTGGGAATGGTGAGGTTCGTATTTATGAGCGTGAATCACACCAATTGGAGTGGTCAAAAGTTATTGACGGAGGGTATTTTAGAATTACTCATTTAGCAGTAGGGCAGCTTGATAATGACGCGGCTAAGGAAATCCTTGTCGGTGGTGATATTTCAAATAGGACCCGATTGCAAGTATATGATGGCATTACTCATGAACTGGAATGGTCAAGTGCAGAACTAAATACTATAAGTTCAAAAGCTCTTCAAATTTCAAATATTGATTCAGATTCGATAGAGGAGATTATTGTAGGTTTAGGTAACTATTCTGTGCAAGTTTTTAATGGCGCATCCAATATACTTCAATGGAGGAGTGAAAATCTAGAAAGAACAATAATAGATTTATCCATGGGCAATCTGGACGGCAATGGAATAATGGATCTGGCGGTGTTAACCGAGACGAGTTTGTATGTTTTTGAAACAAATACCTGGACGGTTAAGTTACAACAAACGATTGAATATGGAAGCGCAATTGAAATTGCCAATGGAGACTTTAATGGAAAAGGTGAATTGCTGGTAGCTACTTATAAATATTATTTAGAAAATGACAAGTCACTCATTCAGGCTTTTGATGGTGAAAATTATAACCTTCTATGGGATCATGCCCTGGGTACTGCCCGGGTAAACGAGATTATTATCGACGATCTGGATGGAAATGGAACTCAGGAAATTTTTTTGACAGGTAATGAAACAGAAAATTCTAATGATGCCAGTGTATTGTGGATTGCAGATAATAACTATCCTGATTTTTGGTTGTACAGAATGAACAAAAACTGGGGAGACATCCAAAATTTGGTATTGGTCGATACAGATGTTGATGACCAGAAAGATTTATTATTTAGTAGTGATACTTTGTTTCAGTTGAATGAAGTTGGCCTGACGTCTGTAATTGTCTATAGAAATTATTTGCCTCTCGTATCCAAGATGCTTCCAAAGGGGATTTTTGGAAAAGTAACATACAGAGGTTCGCCGATATCCGATATAGAATTGGAGTTGCGTTATTACGATGACACAAGCTGGATGACTCGAGCTACCACCAAAACGGATAAAACAGGTGTTTTTGAGTTTCTCCAGGTACCAGGGTTAAATCAGGGACAATATTATTATGTGTTGTTTGGTAGAAATTCGAATAGAGCTGATGAATTAGCTTTATGGGCAACAAGTCGTTTGGAAACTTACGAAACTGCCAGCGATATCGAAATCGGAAATTTTGATATCGCAAATATAAACCTTAAAGCTCCTCCTGATTATCAATATGCAGCATTTCCTTGTACATTCCAATGGGAATTGCGATCTCATTCTCCTACAGATAGTTATGAGTTTAATATTTACCCACAGTTAAGCAGTGCATATTTTTATACTTACCCACCTTTAGGATATGTTGGTTCATATACATTGAATGGTCTTCCACCCGGATTTATATATAGACATCCGACCAATTGGTATATTGGGATTTACAGTCCAGATGGTGGCTATGGAGTTCAGTATGGACATAGGGTAGTACATTTTCCCAGTCCCAATCAGAGCCCTTCGGTTACAAAGGATGGATACGAGAAAAGAATTTTTGAAGAGAGAATATTGAACCAGATTGAAGAGGTACCGGAAAAATGAAATAGTTAGAGAATACCTTGGCAAGTAATAACTCATTACCTGGAACATTCCTCAATTCCAGAAGTTGGGGAATGTTCGTTTTTATTAAAGACTTTAGTCTGTTGAACGAGCGCAAGCGAGAGAAACAATAAACCACCCGCTAAGCAGGTGGGGAACAAGGGGTTAAACCAAACAAATCACCATCCAGCTAAAATAGTTGGAGTTCAAGCCACAATAAAAGCAAAGAAAGGTGATTTGATAGCAAATCGTACAAATAGTTTATCGCATACGAAGTGGATGTGCAAATGTCATATCGTCTTCACGCCAAAACATCGGCGGAAGATCATCTATAACCAATAAAAAAAGAGTATAGGTGCTCCGGATAGGTGAGATTTTATTCCACTATCAACAGCAAATAACGGAAGCGGAGAGGGTTTTTGCATGTACCGAAGTCTCGCGGTAGTTGAGGTTGCAGACCCAAATTTTGGTTGTATATTCTGCAAACAAACACTACAATTATTTTTGCTTAACTATTATAGTTTGCGATTATATAACAACAGGAGAGGTGCATGATGAACGAATTTGAAAATCTCATGC
>DHVH01000189.1 GCA_002412555.1 Marinilabiliaceae bacterium UBA5213
TGATTTTTGCTGCCAACCAATACGTAAGGTTGCTACTGTAATCTTGTTTAATAGCGCTCAATGCGCGCTCCCCATAGAGAGGTATTTGCAACAATGTCATTGTCTAAACCATATGCGCAGCAGAGCATATCGACTTTCGATGAGTTTGTACGATTAGCTGATTATTCCTTAATGGATACCTTAAATGCCGATCCTGATGCCACCGGAGATGGTGATGATCACCGTGCCCGTCAGGTTTTTTCTGGTCACTTCGTACCGGTGATGCCCACGCCGCTTCCAGAACCAGAATATGTAACCCATAGCAGCACTTTTTTTAGTGAACTTGGATTGAGCGGTGAGTTGTTAAAAGATGCAAAATTCTGTCAGGTATTTTCTGGTGATATCTCGGCAGCGCATGAGCCTATGCGTAAGATTGGCTGGGCAACTGGCTATGCCCTGTCAATTTATGGCACCGAATACACCCACCAATGTCCATTTGGTACCGGCAATGGTTAAGGCGATGGCCGGGCGATATCTGTATTTGAAGGGGTATTCAATGGACAGCGTTGGGAAATGCAACTAAAGGGTGGCGGTACAACGCCATATTGCCGTGGTGCCGACGGGCGCGCAGTACTGCGTTCAAGTGTGCGTGAGTTTCTCGCGCAAGAGTATATGCACGCTCTGGGGGTTCCCACAACGCGATCTCTAACCCTGTTTGTATCTAAATCTGAGAGTGTTACCCGGCCCTGGTACTCCAAAGACTCTCATTCAACCGATCCTGATATTATGGTGGATAATCCTGTGGCTATTTCAACTCGCGTTGCACCATCTTTTTTGCGCGTTGGTCAGTTAGAGTTATTTGCCCGCCGGGTTCGCGGCAATGCTCATCAAAAAGCTCTAAAAGAGTTGCGCATGATTGTGTCGCATCTCATTGACCGAGAATACCAAAACGATATTAATCAAGACCTTGTGTTTGCGGATCAAGTGGTTGAGTTGGCTAAGCTTTTTCGCCAGCGGCTTACCTCACTAGTGGCCAATTGGCAGCGTATTGGGTACTGCCAGGGTAATTATAATAGTGACAACTGCGCCACTGGTGGCTTTACACTGGACTATGGACCATTTGGATTCTGTGAAATTTTCGACCCTGGATTTCAACCATGGACTGGCGGCGGTGAACACTTCTCCTTTTTCAATCAGCCAACCGCAGCAGAAGCGAATTACCACATGTTTTGGACTGCAGTGAGACCGCTACTTGAAAAAGATACTGAAGCTTTGGAACAATTGGATCAAATACGTCATGGTTTTGCAGAGGCAATGCAAAAACAAATCCAAATAATGTGGGCGACCAAGCTTGGTTTGACGGACTATCACCCAAAGCTAGTGCAGGTATTAATGCACTTACTGACCAAATCAGAGGTGGATTACACCATTTTCTTCCGCGAATTATCCCTTGTGCCAGAGAATGTTTCAGCCTTGAAAAAGAGCTTCTATAGAAAGACCTCCCAACAACTCGATGAGGAATGGCAATCTTGGCTAAAAAGCTGGCATGACCTCGTTATCAAAGGCGGCAATTTGGCTGAGATATCGGCAAAGATGAAACAGATTAACCCCAAATATGCATGGCGAGAGTGGTTGATTGTCCCCGCCTATCAAAAAGCCATGCAGGGTGACTACACATTAGTAAGAGAGTTGCAAGAAGTGCTTAGCTTTCCATATGATGAGCAATCACAAAGGGTAGAAGATAAATATTATCGTCTAAAACCGGAGGCGTTTTTTAACGTTGGTGGCGTTTCGCACTATAGCTGTTCATCTTGATTTTGAAAATCTACTGAAAAATTAGTTACCAGGTTTTCCTGGCTGGCACCTACTATATTGATGATTTCTATACACCATAAAAGTAATACCAAAATGCGACATAATGGCATTACCTGTCGCTATGACAAATTAAAATGGAACGACAATAACAGAAGCAATGTGAAGCGTGTTCAGTTTTTTTGAAGGCATGAGTTACAGGGATAGTCCACAGGTCTTTGGGGTGATGAAATAAGGAGCTCAATAGATAGAAGTCAACGCTTAGGGCACAGACTCTCACGCGGAGGGCGGGGTTAGAATCCCATTGGTATCACCATCGACGTCAAAGGATTTTGGCAAATCAGTCGAAATCCTTTTTTGTTTTTCCGGTCCGCCTCCAGTCCTATAAAATTTTATTAAGTTATTTTAGCAATCAGCTTGTCAGCCCATGTATATAAAATAAGCTCTCCTGTTCTGGTTTCTAACCATGCGGGCTCTTTGTGGGCAGCATCATAAACCATCCTATCCTCGGGGAATGTTTCTGCAATCTGCTGTATGATAGCGACTTCATTCGGTGTCAATTCTTCGGCTTCTGATAGATCTGCATTCCGAATTTCGTCTAAAAGATCATTGTAATTATTCAATTGGGGACCATAGGTCAAATTTGCATACGTGGCTCCGGTCATACTTCTACCCAGCTTTCTTTTGGCAAGCATGTCTGCATACCACAGGTACTTGGCCGCAAAAAGCATCTTGTCATTCTCCTTTAAAATGACCCTGTTTAATGCTGTTTGGAATACTGTTAAAACAAGCAGAATTCTTGGGATAGAAATTTCTCGGTTACCATTTACAGCATTTTCCTTCAAATGAAGCCGTAATGTTTTATCCGCGGATTGTGTTTGTATTGCACCAGTTTCCCAGCGCTTAATGGAGGCAACGCCAAAACCGCTTAATTCAGCAAGGTCGGCCTGGGTCATTCCTTTTACTTTCCGGAGGCGCTTAATTTCTTCCCCGGTTAACTTCCCGGCTTGTTGCCTGTAAGCCTCTGCTATGGTTTGTTGTAGCTTTCCAGCAGATTGAACGCTTCCTGCCAACAGTTTGCATTTCGGGCAAACAAATGCGTCTTCAATAATACTCACTTCTATCCCTTTAAAAGGGACTGATCTTTCAATTTTTTTTGCTTCCATGGCACCGTGGCCCTTTGGGCAATTGATCTCACTCATGGCACCTCCTTATTTTTTTTGTCTTTATGCAAAGAAACCAACCAGAGTTCATCTTTTGTAAGGGAAAACTTATAATAAACCGGAACCGGAAAACGATCGATTTTAACCACAAATGCAAACAGATCCAAGCCTGATATTTCATCTTCATATGACCGCTTGGGAGGTCTGCTTCCGGAATAATCATTTGGACTTGTGGAATCAAGCTGGGAACAGGCATTTAATTCCCGG
>DHVH01000174.1 GCA_002412555.1 Marinilabiliaceae bacterium UBA5213
GAAAAGAAAAAACTCTTGTTGACTTTTGGTTTTATTAGTCGAAACAAAGGCATTGAAGTGGCCATTAAAGCATTGCCCAAAGTGGTTGAGAAGCATCCCGATGTCTTGTACATGGTTTTGGGAAAAACACACCCAAATGTGCTTCGGTATTCGGGTGATGAATACCGTTTATACCTGACACGGTTGATTCAAGACCTGAAGCTGGAGAAAAACGTGGTTTTGCTTAATAAATTTGTCAATCAAAAGGACCTTTTCAAGTATTTATACGCTTCCGATATTTATATAACGCCCTATTTGAATGAAGCACAAATTACCAGTGGTACGCTTTCCTATGCTGTAGGAGTTGGCTCGGCGGTTGTTTCAACGCCTTACTGGCATGCGGCAGAATTGTTGGCGGATGACAAAGGGTTATTGTTTGATTTTCATGATTTCAATCAGCTATCTGATATTTTGATTGAATTGCTCGATAACCCTGAAAAGCGCTTGCAGTTGCGTAAGAATGCTTACGACCATGGCAGAGAGATTACCTGGCCTAAAATCGGTAAAAAGTACCACGACTTATTAGAAACGGTCATCGGTGAAGACTTGAAAATTGAGAAAAAAGAAGTTATTCCTTTTGACCTCTTGTTATTGCCACCATTTTCATTGGCTCATATCAAACGTATGACCGATGATACTGGTATTATTCAGCATGCGAGATTTGGCATACCTAACCTAAAAGAAGGTTATTGTATTGATGACAACGCCAGGGCGTTGCTTATGGCGCTGATGACGTTTAAACAAAAGAAGGATTATGTGGCCCTCGAATTGTGCCCGGTTTATCTGAGTTATATCCACTATATGCAAAATGAGGATGGCACATTTAGAAACTTTTTGAGTTTTAACAGATCTTTTCTTGATGAGGTTGGTTCGGAGGACTCTTTTGCCCGGGCTATTTGGGCACTTGGGTACATGCTGGCCAATGCCCCCAATGATTCGTACTACCAGAATGGACGCATCATCTTTTTTAAGGCACAACCCAATTTCGAAAAGTTGAAATCGATCCGAAGTATAGCTTATACCATAATGGGTATAAGCTATTATATCCGAAGTAACCCCTCGGACGATGGCATGATTCAACTGCTTAAAAACTTAACTTATGAATTGATCCGGCATTTCGACGATCGGAGTGATAAAAAGTGGAATTGGTTCGAAGATCTGTTGGCTTATGATAATGCCATTCTGCCCTTGGCCATGTTGCACGCAGCAGAAATTCTAAACGATGAAAAAGTTCGTGAGGTGGCCTTTGCGTCTATGGATTTCTTAATCAAACATACCATGCAAAATGGTTATTTATCCATTATTGGAAACGAAAAATGGTACAAAAAAAGTGGCGAGCTTTCAAAGTTTGCCCAACAACCACTCGATGCCATGGCCATGGTGCTGATGTTTCATCAAGCATATCACTTGACCAAAGACAAAAAATATCTGAATGAATTATTCACCTCGTTTATGTGGTTTTTGGGCGATAATGATTTAAGAATGAGCTTGTACGATTTTGAAACCAAGGGCTGTTGCGATGGATTGGAAAGTTATGGTGTCAACCGCAATCAGGGAGCGGAAAGCATACTGGCCTACACGATTTCGTATTTAACGGTTTTGGAAGCTCATGAGGAGTACTACAATGCTTAAAAGGTTGCGAAGAGATAAATGCGATGTCATGTTCACAAAA
The DNA here is from genome assembly GCA_002412555.1 of Marinilabiliaceae bacterium UBA5213. Classification (GTDB taxonomy): domain Bacteria; phylum Bacteroidota; class Bacteroidia; order Bacteroidales; family Marinilabiliaceae; genus Geofilum. Next base: position 1,712 of record DHVH01000174.1, read on the forward strand.
CCCTTGTTGTTATGAAACGAGCCATGAGAGTAACTTCTCACAAAAGAGATAATTGTAATGGCGAGTTCCATGTGGTAAAAAAATAAATTATAAACACATGAAAATTGCCGTACTATCACCCATTGCATGGCGAACGCCACCGCTTAAATATGGTCCCTGGGAACAGGTAGCCTCGAACATTGCTGAGGGACTTGTAGCGCAAGGTATTGATGTTACTCTTTTTGCTACCGGTAATTCTGTCACCAGTGGTAAATTGGCATCCGTTTCACCAACCGCCTACGCCGAAGACCCGGGAATGGATCCAAAAGCGTGGGAGTGCCTGCATATTAGTCACTTAATGGAAAGGGCCAGCGATTTTGATTTGATTCACAATCATTTCGATTTTTTGCCCTTGAGCTATTCACGGCTCATAAAAACCCCATTGCTTACGACTATTCATGGCTTTTCGTCGCCTAAAATTATTCCGGTGTACCGAAAGTATAATGCCGATAATTTCTATGTTTCGATAAGCAATTCAGACCGCAGCCCTGAACTGGATTATATAGCTACTGTTTATAACGGCATTAATACTGGTGATTTCAGCTTTAGCCCTGTTGCCAAAGATTATTTATTGTTTTTTGGTCGCATTCACCCCGAAAAAGGGACTTATGAGGCCATACAAATAGCAAAAAAGTCGGGCAGGAAACTCATTATTTCGGGTCTGATACAAGATGAGGTATATTTTAATAATAAGGTGAAACCATTCATTAACGAAGAAGACATTGTCTATGTTGGTAATTCGGGAGTTCAAGAGCGTGATAAATTGTTGGGTGAGGCTTTTGCCCTGCTACATCCAATAAGTTTCAATGAGCCCTTTGGATTGAGTGTAGCAGAGGCCATGTTATGCGGTACTCCTGTCATTGCCTTCAATAGAGGATCTATGCCTGAATTAATAGAGGACTCAAAAACCGGGTTTCTCGTTGACACCATTGAGCAGGCAGCTCTGGCTGTCAGCAACATTCCTTCCATTGACAGAGCTTATTGCTGCCAATGGGCTTCGTCTAAGTTCAGTCGAAAAAAAATGATTGAGGGCTATTTAAAGGTATACAACAAAATTTTATACTAATTTGCCGAATTAAAATAAATAATTGTTTTTCAGGAGTTTGTCTTGATGATTTTTGAATTTATAAGACAATTCGGCATAAATCGGAGATTGGTCTCCTAATAAACAGACAGATGAGTAAGAAAGATAATATAAAGTCGTTCGTTCACAGAGAAAGGATAAGAATTGAACGTGATACCTCAAGGGTGATTTGTCGACCACATGTTCCAGGCGATTTGGAGCGGGTGAGACGAATCATTGCCAGGGTATTAAAGCTTTCAGAAAAGAAGGCAACCACCTTATTAAAGGCTGTTAGTGATAATTTTCACGACAGGCATCAGGATATTGAACATCAACTGGTCCATCATTTCGAAAATATTTCGGAGTACATGCCACCGGACGTAACAGTGAGTGATGTAAAAAAGATGCTTATTGGCGCGTATTTCACAATGGAATATTCCATTGAATCAGCCGCGCTTTTTAACCCTTCGATGGTTTTACACCCCAATCAAAAAGGCTTGAAAAAAGGGGAGATGCGGTTTATAATGAGTCTGCGTGCCACTGGTGAAGGTCATGTTTCATCCATCGTTTTTCGCAGCGGTATTATAAAGAATAACGACACGCTTGTATTAGATGAAGTCTCGGAGTTTGTTGAGACACCCAGAATTTCACACGACCCCTTCTACAACACCCATTTGTTTCGCTTAAAGCTGGAAGATATGAATGCGTGGGATGAAACAAGCAGCCAGATTTTCGAACTAATACCTGATGCTTTCACTTATCACGAATTGAAAGTCAGTATTAACATCCTTCATTTAAATCCGGATTTTGTGTGTAATAAAGAGACTTTAAACACAATTAACTGGTTGGCCAATTCTAATTACAAAGTAAAGTTTGACGAAAAGACAAAAGTGTCGGAACGTGTCATATTTCCGGTTTCGGAAAATGAAAGCCGTGGGATTGAAGATGCCCGTTTTGTTGGGTTTCACAACGACGTTGGCGAAGTAACCTATTATGCCACCTATACGGCTTATAATGGGCAGCGTATTCTTCCCCAACTTATTGAAACAACAGATTTTATATCGTTCAACATCATTACCTTAAACGGTAAAGGGGTGCAAAACAAGGGAATGGCGCTCTTCCCCCGCAAAATTAATGGCAAATATGTTATGCTGTCGCGACAGGATGGGGAGAACAATTATATCATGTATTCTGACAATCTGCATTTTTGGCAAAATTCGGAGGTCATTCAAGAACCAAAAGAGCCCTGGGAGTTTATCCAGATAGGTAATTGTGGTTCACCCATTGAAATTAACGAAGGATGGTTGGTCATTACCCATGGAGTTGGCCCAATGCGGCAGTATTCCATTGGCGCCATTCTGCTGGACAAAGATAATCCGTCAAAAATAATTGCCCGGTTGGCAGGGCCCTTGCTAACCCCCAACGAAGAAGAGCGTGACGGTTATGTGCCCAATGTAATCTACTCATGTGGTGGACTGGTGCACAATGACAGACTGATAATTCCCTATGCTATGTCTGATATTACATCGGTAATAGCAAGTATAAAAGTGCATGATTTAATGAGTTGTATGAAATTTTATTAATACGCATTGCTTTTCCGAATAAAATATTGTTTTAATTTTACGATTGTATGATTAATGTGAGTTTTGATATGGGCATTATGCATTTCAATCTGAGACCAACAAAGATTTCCATTCTTAAAGG
>DHVH01000170.1 GCA_002412555.1 Marinilabiliaceae bacterium UBA5213
CCGCAACATAGAAGTGGGCCAATGTAAAGAAGCTGTTTTCCGCATTGAACTCATGTACGAACGTCGTGATGGCAATGGACCGTACATGCCAGACATCCGCAACATCATTCTCGAAAACGTTAACAGTCAGAAAAGCCGGTACGGTGTATTGATTGAAGGACGCGAAGAAGAAATTGTAGTCTCCAACATCCAATTCATCAATTGCAACTTTCACAATGTGGAAATTCCCACAAAGATTACCGGCTCAAAAAACATAGAATTCAAAAATGTTAGTTTCACAGTAGATGAAGTAACTACCTATAAATAGATCATCAATTCTCAGTCATAAAACCCCGGAAGTAAGTCCCGGGGTTTGTTTTTTTATAATTGATATCAAGTGATTTGCATATCCACCTTACATTTTAAATTATTTTTTTACCCACTAAGGTTGGATGGAATCAAAGAATACGCTACATTTGCAACCGCAAAAACAGAGTTACAAATGCCGAGGTAGCTCAGCTGGTTAGAGCGNNCATAATCATGAGGTCGGCGGTTCAAGCCCGCCTCTCGGTACTAAATCAACAAAGGGTTACAGTCTTCAGACTTGTAACCCTTTGTTTTTTTGCCATCAAACCTGCTTCCAACAGCAATTACCACCACGCCTTCCAACCTCTTAGTCACCAATCCACCCGACCAACCCTCCCGCTCCGCGGGATTCCGCTACGCTAAATATCCACCTCTCAACCTAAAACCTCTCAACCTCTTGACCTATCGACCTATCAACCTAACACCCCTCCCCTAATTTATTTTCATTCTCAACACTTCAAATGCTATTTTCGAACTTTGATAAAAAACAATCAAACTTAACAGAATGGAAAAATCATTGAAAGGAAGTGAAACAGAAAAGAACCTGCTAAAGGCATTTGCCGGTGAATCTCAGGCGCGCAGCCGCTATACAATGTTTGCCAAACAGGCACGCAAAGAAGGCTACCGCCAAATTGAAGCCATCTTTTTAGAAACGGCCGGACAGGAACTGGAACACGCCAAGCGCTTCTTCGGATTTTTGGAAGGCGGAATGGTGGAAGTTACCGCTACTTTTCCAGCCGGAAAAGTAGGAACCACGGCTGAAAACCTGAAAGCTGCCGCTGAGGGTGAAAACGAAGAGTGGGCCGACCTGTATCCGCATTTTGCAGAAGTAGCTGCAGCTGAAGGATTTCAAAAAGTGGCCAATGTATTTAAGAACATCGCTAAGGTTGAAAAAGAACACGAAGCACGTTATCTGGCATTAATGGCCAATGTGGAAGAAGGCAAAGTGTTCGAACGTGAAGAAAAGGTACGCTGGAGTTGTCGCAACTGCGGGTTTGTTCATGAAGGCAATAAAGCACCTAAAGTCTGCCCTGCCTGCGATCACGACAAAGAGCACTTTGAAATAGAGGCTAAAAACTACTAATCTGCTCAACCAGACTGAATAAAATAAAGAACCTTGACTTAAGGGGCTGCCTAAAAAACCTCCCGGTTCTCTGTGTGTCCTCTGTGGCTCTCTGTGTAACTTATAATTGTTTGTTACATGGAAGTCCACAGAGGAGCCACAAGCTACCACCCCTTCCACCCCATCTTCCCCCATCAACCCACCCAACCCTCTCTGTTTTTATCCACAGATTGCACAGATTAGCACAGATTCCCTCCCCTCAACCTCTTGACCTAATACCCTATCAACCTTAAACCCTTCCCACCCTCTCAACCTATCAACCTATCAACCTATCAACCTCACAACCTATCAACCTATTGACCTATTAACCTATCGACCTATTAACCTATCGACCTATCAACCTATTTCACCCTTCCCTTCCCTTCCCTCCCCACTTTTGTGTCTCAACCCTAGGCAAATTGCAGCAAAACCCGTAATTTCGCTAAAAATAAATTGAGCATGGAGCAGCTTCGCATTGTATTTATGGGCACACCTGAATTTGCGGCCTATCACCTTAAAACACTTCACGACAGTGGCGCACATATTGTTGCTGCCATCACTGCTCCTGACAAGCCGGCGGGGCGGGGACAAAAACTAAAGCCTTCAGCAGTTAAAGAGATGGCACTTGAGCTGGGCATCCCGGTTTTGCAGCCGGAGAAACTGAAAAACCCTGACTTCTTAGAAGAGCTAAAAAGTTATCGGCCCGACTTGCAAATTGTTGTTGCCTTTAGAATGCTGCCAGAGGCAGTCTGGGCGCTGCCGCCAAAAGGCACTTTCAACATGCACGCATCACTTTTGCCCCAGTACAGGGGAGCCGCACCAATCAACTGGGCGGTCATCAACGGTGAAAAAGAAACCGGGGTCACCACTTTTTTCCTCAACCATGACATCGACACCGGCAACATTATCATGCAGGAAAAGGTGGCTATTGGTCCGGATGACAATGCAGGCGATGTGCACGACAGGCTCATGGAAACAGGAGCCTCTCTGGTGGTGAAAACAGTCAAAGCCATTGAAGCCAACGCCGTACAGGAAATGCCTCAAAATACCCTCGATAATTCCCGCTTAAAACCAGCCCCGAAAATCTTCAAGGAAAATTGCCGGCTTGACTGGGATCAATCCGCAGCATCTGTTAACAATAAAATCCGGGGATTAAGTCCATACCCCTGTGCATGGACAGAGTTAATGGAGCCCGGCAAAGAGCCTGTATCCCTGAAAATATACAGCACCACGCTTAAAGAGGAGGACAGCTCTTTGCAACCCGGTGCCATCCATTGCGATAACAAAATGGTGATCAAAGTAGGCACCAGGGATCATTCCTTGCTGATCAACGAGTTACAACTGGCAGGTAAAAAACGCATGAAGACTGAAGACTTTCTGCGGGGCTATAAATGGCAGGATGGAGCTTATTTAAAATAGGTTGGTTGTCTTAAAGCAGTTACATTACAAAACTTCACGCTTACCTTAAAAAACTAGGTGGAATTATCCCTCAATTTTTTATATTTGCCATTACTAAGCACTTAATCACTAATAATTGCGTTTGTTCAATACAACATATTTCTAATGACAAAGATAAAATTAGCTACATCCTTTATATTGCTTGTCCACTTTACATTTTTGACGGACAGCATTCATGCACAGAGCAGAATTACCCGCCAACAATACATAGACACTTATAAAGATTGGGCCATGTCCAGTATGAAAGAGACTGGAATACCGGCTTCGATTACTCTCGCTCAGGGCATCCTTGAATCAGCATCGGGCAACAGCACACTGGCTAAGAGAGACAACAACCACTTTGGCATTAAATGCCACAGCGACTGGACCGGCAAGCGTGTTTACCACCACGATGATGCCCGCAATGAGTGTTTCAGAAAGTACAACAGTCCCTACGAATCATTCAAGGATCATGCTGAGTTTCTTACCACCAGGGCCAGGTACGCCTCTCTGTTTGAACTGGCCACAACCGATTATAAAGGATGGGCGCACGGTTTACGCAAGGCGGGCTATGCCACCAACCCCCAGTATGCACAGTTGCTGATCAAGATCATAGAAGAAGAGGAACTGTATCAATACGATCAGGACATCAGTGAAAGAGCCAGAAGATCAAACCGGGATATCGAGCGCAGAAAAAGCTCAGGTGAACTGGTCATTAACCCCTACGAAACACGACCTGTTAAGTATAATAATGGTGTCAAATACGTTGAGCTGCAAGAAGGTGACACTTTTGAAAATCTCGCACGCATGTTCAATTTAAAGGCATGGGAATTACCGCACTACAACGATTTACCATCCAATGCCCGACTCGATAAATACCGGCTTTTATATATCGAATCGAAAAGGCGCAACGCCCACCCTGACCATCAGCGGCACACGGTTAAAAACAATGAAAGCATGCATGAAATAAGTCAGCAGTACGGTATTCGATTAAAACGTCTTTACTATCTCAATCGAATGGATGAGGGGACTGAGCCGGAAAATGGTGACCGCCTGAATTTACGCAAGCGTGTAAAATATTAAAAAGGCAGCATGCATAAGAAACACATCCATATTGAGCTGGACAGTTATGACTCAATCAAGGATTTGAGCGCAGAAGAACAGGGGCTAACAGAGGCAGCTTTAGCAGTTGCCAAAGATGCCTATGCCCCCTATTCAAAATTCAAGGTTGGAGCAGCTATTCTGCTGGAAAATGGAGAAGTAGTTTGCGGAAGCAATCAGGAAAATGCCGCCTATCCTTCGGGTTTATGCGCCGAACGCGTGGCCTTGTTTTACGCAGGATCTCAATTTCCGGACGTTGCGGTAAAAACAATGGTCATTGTCTCGGTCAAAGATGGAGAATTGGTGTCACGCATAGTGGCGCCTTGCGGGGCTTGCCGACAAGTTATCAATGAAACGTCTCACCGACATAAAAAGCATTTTTCGTTGCTGATGGTGGGCAAAAAAGGTGTTCTAAAAGTGGACAATGCCAATGACTTGTTGCCCCTTTCATTTGGCCCCGATGATCTCTAATCTTCAATCTCTTTAAGCACTTTTTCTATCTCTTCTTCAGTTTGAAGCAGTTTTTTTCGGCACATGCGAATCAATTCTGAAACCCGTTTCACCTTGGCCGAAAGGTCGTCCACGTCCAACTCTTCACGCTCCATGAGACCCAGGATCTCTTCTATCTCAGTGATGGCTTCTTTGTAAGTTGGTTTTTTTTCAGTCATATCACTCACTAGTTTTTTCTGTAATCCATTGATGGAACGGTAAACTTAACTGTTGTACCAACACCAGACTGGCTGTCAACTTCAATTTCTCCATTGTTAATTGCTACAAACTCCTTGCATAACACCAAACCCAGTCCGGTTCCAGGCTCATTGAATGTGCCTGAGGTCGATTGACTCCCTTCAATTTTGAACACGTTTTCCAATTGTACAGGATCCATTCCCACCCCCCTGTCGGCTACAGACATTTCAATTACCCCATCTCCTCTTTTGATTCCACTCACCTGAATGGTGCTGCCCACCTTAGAAAACTTAATAGCGTTGCTGATTAAATTTCTTAATACAGTAGAAAAGATATTCGCATCGGCCAGCGCTTCTAATTGGTTCTCCATCTTTAAGGCAATCACAATATCCTTCTCTTGAGCGCTGATTCGTGCCAGATTGATAATATTCGTCGTCAGTATATTGATGTCCAGCTTTTCGGGATGGTAGGAGGTATTGCCCGTTTGCGTACGCGACCATTGCAATAAATCATCCACCAATGTATACAAGCGACTGGTAGAACTGTGAACCAGCTTGCTGTAATACTGCACCTGATCAGCATGCATACTTTCGGACTGCAACATCAACATCTCTGACAAGCCCATTAAAGAATTAAAGGGACTTCTAAGGTCATGCGCCACAATAGAAAACAGCTTATCTTTAGATTGGTTAGCCTGCTGCGTTTCGTACAGTTTTTCGCCACAAAGCACTAACTCATTTTTAAGGTGCCTGTTGCGCAAAACCATCAAAGTAACCAAAACAAGTAATACTAAAGAAGTCACTGCCAATATCCCAATCAAATGCCCTGTGCTAAACCAAAAGCTGTTCGCCAAAAAAGCAAACAAGACATTCTCTGAAAGAAAAATAAAAGCGGACATACCTAAATTGCTTTAGAAATAAATCTGGTTAATTACAAAGGCACATTCTTATCGACTTTGTAAAATTAAAATTTATCCTCAATAATAAAACCCAAATTCGGAATTTATTTGAACTGCTATTTCACCTCACTTTTCACTTTCCCATCTCTGAAAAGAGTTTCAATGACATCTCCCCGTTGCAAAAACCCAACATCCTTTATCACTTCTCCGTTTCGCAG
>DHVH01000225.1 GCA_002412555.1 Marinilabiliaceae bacterium UBA5213
ATTCTGAACCTCACGTCCGTAAATCCCAACGGGGTTTACCCACCTTTGGGATTTACGGACGTGAGGTTCAGGATGCGGATGATATCAGCATCCCTCAGGATGTTCAGGAGAAGATATTGCGCTTTGTGAAGTCGGCCCTCGTTGTCGCCCAAATGCAAGGAAAATCCTACCTATCCATCGGCTATAGCTCTATGGGTATTGCAGGCTCAATGGTGGATCAGGGATTTTTACAGGATTACCTGGGCATGCGCACAGAGTTTGTCGATTCCACTGAAATTCTGCGTCGGATAGATGAGGAAATCTATGACAAGGTGGAGTTTACGAAAGCCCTTGAGTGGACCAGAAAATATTGCAAGGAAGGAAAAGATTACAACAAGGCGCATAACCAGAGAGATGCAGAACGCAAGCTCTACGAATGGGAAACCGTGATTAAAATGACCCTCATCATCAGAGATATGATGGTAGGAAATCCCAAACTGATTGAGAGTGGCTACCGGGAAGAAGGTCTGGGACGCAACGCCCTTGTGGCAGGATTTCAGGGACAGCGGCAATGGACGGACTACCGGCCCAATGGTGATTTTTCAGAGGCCATTCTCAATTCCTCTTTCGACTGGAATGGCATTCGCCAGGCCTTTGTGGTGGCCACCGAAAATGATTGCCTCAATGGCGTTTCCATGCTCTTTGGTCACCTGCTGACCAACACCTCACAAATATTTTCCGATGTAAGAACCTTTTGGAGTCCGGATGCCGTGAAGCGGGTTACCGGAAAAACCTTAAGCGGAAAGGCTGCAAGCGGTCTTATTCACCTGATTAACTCGGGATCCACCACGCTGGACGCTACCGCACAACAAAGAAATGCAGAGGGAGAACCGGTCATGAAGCCTTTCTGGGATATTTCTGAGCAAGAAATGGAGCGCTGTCTCGAAAACACTTTATGGCCCCAGGCCGATCGGGAATATTTCAGAGGTGGAGGCTATTCGTCACAGTTCAAGACTTCCGGAGAAATGCCCGTTACCATGAGCCGGCTTAACCTGGTGGAAGGATTGGGCCCAGTATTGCAAATTGCAGAAGGATGGACGGTAGATTTGCCGGACGATATACATACGGTTTTGGACCAGCGCACCAATCCCACCTGGCCTACGACTTGGTTTGTCCCCAGAACCTCAGGCTTTGGTGCTTTCAAGGACGTTTATGAGGTAATGGCCAAATGGGGAGCCAATCATGGCGCCATCAGTTATGGCCATATTGGTGCTGATTTAATTACACTGGCCTCCATGCTACGAATCCCAGTTTCCATGCACAACGTAGATACTGAAAAAGTCTTCCGACCCAGCGCCTGGGCTTCTTTTGGCGAGGACAAGGAAGGATCGGATTACAGGGCTTGTGCTACTTATGGTCCTGTTTACCGTTTTAAGTAATCTTTTACAAAAACAGGCAGGCATCTAAGGTGATAATTTATGACTAAAAAAGACAACATTGCCATCGTATTTGATTGTGGGGCAACCAACCTTCGTGTGATTGCCATTGATACCAAGGGGCATATTTTAGCCTCAAAAGCCATTAAGAATACAACGGAAACCGATCCTTATTATACCGGAGGAAAGATATGGGATATAGATCAGCTTTGGCAAAAATTTTGTCTCGCCTCAAAGGAAGTCGTTTCAAAAATAAATAATGAGGATATTATTGGTGTCACAGTGACCACTTTTGGCGTAGATGGAACTTTTGTGGATAAAGCAGGAAAGCTGCTTTACCCCGTTATTTCCTGGCAATGCCCCCGGATGCAATCCGTCCTGACCAACATCCACCGCCACATGGCGGTGGAGGAATTGTACCGCATCAGCGGTGTTTTCCCCTATGCTTTTAACACCATCGCAAAAATGGTTTGGTTCATGGAAAACAAGCCCGAAATCATTGAGCAGGCCAGTCAATTTTTGTTTATCCCTTCCTTATTTCTAAAGATGTTGGGAGGAGACTGGGTCAATGACAGTACCATGTTGGGCACCTCCATGATGGCTGATCTGAAAAACCGAAGGATTTCGGAAGAAATTTTGGAGGCCTTTGACTTGCCAAAGAAGCTTTTCGGGAACATGGGTGAGCCGGGGGATTTTGTGGGAGCCGTTAATAAGGAGGGCGCTCAGTCAACCGGAATCCCAGAGGGCGTACCACTATTTCTGACCGGTCACGATACTCAGTTTGCCATTTTCGGCTCGGGTGCCGGCTTAAATCAGCCGGTACTGAGCTCAGGCACCTGGGAAATACTGATGGCCCGAAGCGCGCATTTCAGATCCTCTGCCGGGGAACTGAAGGCCGGCTTAACCACCGAAACCGATGCGCGGCCCGGTCTCTACACCATCGGTCAAAACTGGTTGGGATCGGGTATTCTGGAGTGGTTTTCCCGCCAATTTTATCCGGGTCTCGAAGGGGATGAATTGTACCGAACCATGATTAGAGAAGCGGAGGCTGTGCAAGCCCATCAGCATGGCCTGATCATTGATCCTGATTTTTTAACCGACAGTGATAAACAAGGGGGTAGTATCAGGGGATTGAACCTGCATACTTCCCGGGCAGAAATATACAGGGCTCTGCTCGAAGGTTTAGCATTCAGACTGCGTGAGAGTTTGGATGTTTTACAGAATGCAGGGGACTTTAAAACCGACCGGATTATTTGTGTAGGCGGCGGGTCAAAAAACAAGCTCTGGAATCAGATCAGAGCCGATGTCTGCAAAGTGCCGATCCAACTCATTAAACAAACAGAAACAACCGTGTTAGGGGCGGCCTTATTCGTCTTTTCCGGCGCAGGTCTGTTTAAAAATCCTGAGGAGGCAAGAAATAATATGGATTATTCACCCGTTTTAATAAACCCCAACAATGACCATGCGGCATATTACAATGACCAATACAATAAATTCTTAAATTTAAAGCAACAAGCACAGTAGATGACCAAAAAGTAACGTCATATAATCTGGATTTGTTACCAGTCTCTAAAACGATTATTATTATGGCAAAAATTAAATTAGTAGAACGAAAATATCTTGTTCCCTTTATAGTCATCACCTCTCTTTTCGCTCTTTGGGGTTTTGCCAATGACATCACCAATCCCATGGTCGCTGCCTTTACTACAGTTATGGAGATGTCCAATGCCAGAGCTTCTCTGATTCAATTTGCCTTTTATGGGGGTTATGCCACCATGGCCATTCCTGCTGCTTTGTTTGTACAGCGTTTCAGCTACAAGAAAGGTATTCTTCTCGGACTGGCACTTTACGCCTGTGGCACCCTGCTGTTTTATCCGGCTGCACGCTACCAGGTATTTGAGTTTTTTCTGCTGGCCTTGTATATCATGACTTTCGGACTGGCTTTTCTGGAAACCACTGCCAACCCTTATATTCTCACGCTGGGGCGACCTGAAACAGCTACTCGTCGCTTAAATCTAGCCCAGGCTTTTAATCCGGTAGGTTCACTACTGGGCATGTTTGTGGCCTCAAAGGTTATTCTCTCCTCGTTAGAATCCGACAAAAGAGATGTTGCTGGCAACTTAATTTTTCCCTCTTTAGACGAAGCTTCCAAGGCCGCTATAAGGACCAACGACTTGACGATAATACGGGATCCATACCTGATACTGGGCGTGGTGGTTGTCCTGGTTTTTCTCATAATCGTATTTACCAGAATGCCACGAACCAGCACATCCAAGAAAATTGAATTCCGATCATCCATCAACAGACTACTTAAAAACAAGGTCTATCGGGAAGGTGTAGTTGCTCAGGTATTTTATGTGGCCGCACAAATCATGTGCTGGACCTTTATCATTCACTATGCAGACAACTTAGGCATTGATAAATCTACTGCCCAGATGTACAACATACTGGCCATGGGCATCTTCCTGCTCAACCGCTTTATCAGCACCTTATTGATGCGCTATGTCAATGCACGCCAACTATTGATGATCTTTGCCATTGGAGGCATGACCACCATCGCAGGTGCCATCACACTGGAGGGAATGACTGGTCTGTATTGCCTGGTA
>DHVH01000355.1 GCA_002412555.1 Marinilabiliaceae bacterium UBA5213
CAAGTCTGTTGAATCACTCATCCTTCATTAGTTTAACCTTTTTGCCATCCTGCAAAAAGCTTAAACCTGCAGTAATAACCAAGTCCCCAACCGCCACACCATCCATTATTTCATAGCCGTCAGGTTTAAGCTGACCCACAGCTACCGTTTTTTTGACGGCCGAGTAGATATCGGGCGTATCGGTTTCTTCTGCGATATAGACAAAATGCCCCGAATGGTCTTTACCAACCGCATCCGCAGCAATGGTCAAAACCGCATTGTCCCTGTCAAGCCCTTTTTCGGCCAGGGAAAACACGACCGTACAGGTCATGCCCGGCAGCAGGTGGTCTCCGGTAGCATTCAGCCGAATCACCACCGGATATGCAGAAAGGCTGGCGGTTCCGGGACTAAGTTCAGAAATGACACCCGTTAACGAAGAAGCCTTGGGGCTGGTCACATGCACCGTTACCTGATCGCCCTGTTTAATTCGACCAATAATGCTTTCAGGGACGGCAGTAGCTACTTCGGGATCTTTGGCTGAGGCCACTATGGCAACAGGCATTCCGGGACCGATTATTTCATTCTCCCTGACGAGCACGGTAGAAATCACCCCCGGAAAGGGGGCTCTCAGCAGGGTGTAACCCAGTTGATTCCGGGCAGCCGTCATCTGTGCCCGGGCTGTGCGAAGCATGCTCTCAGCATTTTCATGCCGGGCCTTCATGCCCTCATAATCACTCAGTGACACACTGTTGCCCATATAAAGATGCTCCATGCGTAACAAGGCGGATTCGCTTATCTTCATCTGCGCCTCTGCATTTTTAAGAGCAGCTTCACTTTTAAAGAAATTGACCTGATAATCGGCATCATCCAGACGAGCAATCATATCACCGGCCTTCACCGTATCCCCCATTTGCACATGCATTTGAGCCATCATGCCACCCACCTTAAAACTCAGTTTTGTATCCAGCCGTGCTTGTACCACACCAGAAAAAGAGCGCTTTTCACCAATGGATGAAGGTTCAACCACCTGATAAAAAACCGGTCGCACCATCTCCTTTTCAGCCTCCTTGCTTTTACAAGCCACCAAAGACAAGGGTATTAGAAATAAATATTTCAGTCGCATATATCTGTTTTTAGTATCTGTTCTATTTCCTACGCCAGATTTTCACAGGCTCACTTCTTTTCAGTCAGGTAGTTGGTCAGCTTCCATTTATAGGCTGCCTTTTCCTGCTCAGGTTCGAGAAAGGAAAAATAACCCTGCAAACGTTCTGTCTTTATGATATTAAGAACATACTTCGATCGAGCGGTCAAGGCCAATTGCCGGGTTCTGTACATCGCATTTTGCGCATCAATCAATTGCGTCACGCTAATAGCGCCTTGTGCGTAAGCATTCCGGGTTATTTTGTAATTCTCCTCCGCAGCTTTGGCTGCGGTTTCTGAAAGCGAGACTTCTCTATAAGAAGCCAGCAGCAACTGCACATTAGAGCGTATGCCCGATTCCATCCGGTTAACCAAATCCGCTTGTTGCCACGCTATCTTTTCCTGTTCAATGGTACTGCGCTGCACTTCTGCTTTCTTTCTGCCCCCTTCAAACAGGGGCAGACTCACACGAAGGCCCATATTCCATGTAATATCATCCGGAGGTGCAGGCACGGGTAATTGAGGGTTCCTGATGGTTCCCTCCCTGATAAAAGCTTGATCGGCACCTCCAAAAAGGGCCACCTCAGGGCGATACATCTTGCGGATATGCATTGCTTTTTGCCGGTCCACAATTTTCCCGGCTGAAAGCAGCTGCTCCCATTCAGGAGAATGGAGGTACATCTCCTCAAACAGAAAATCAGCCAACAGCTCGGTGAGAAGGGGATTCTCAAAATAAGCCGATAAAACAGCCAGGTGGTTGAGCACCAGATTTTCCAATTCTTGCTGGACAGGCAGGGCTATGGTTTGATCAATGGGTTGGTTGAGCAGTTCATTTAACCGGTACATGGCCACCTTATAGTTGGCTTCGGCCGTGCCCAATTCTATTTGACTCAGACTCAACTCTGTCTCCCAACGATTAAGGTCCGAAATGCTCCCTTGTCCGCTAACTTCCATCATCTTTGCCAAAGCCCTATTCTGTCGGTTAACCTGAACGTTGTCATTTTTTATCTGATAATTATTCCTGGCATGCATTAAAGCAATATAGGCCGCCGAAATATCCACCACCACATCCAGCGCCGCTTGTCGGCCACTGATCTCCGCATGCTCTGCCATCAGTTTTTTAATAGCAATATTGGCAAATACCGATTCAGAATAGATGATTTGCTGCAGCGCTGCCGAACCGGTAACGGTGAGCTCCCCTCTTTGTCCCATAGAAGCTTCCACCAAATTGGTACTTAACTGAACACCGGTACCCGAAACACTCAGTTGAGGCAAGGCATTGGCACGGGCCAATTTCACCTCCATATCCGCCAGTAAAACATCCTGATGCGCCAATTTTCCCTCTATATTGTTTTCCAGAGCCCGGGCAATTGCATGTTGCAGCGTCAGTTCTTCACCAGGCATTTTGGTCACATTCAATAATACCGCATCCGCCAAAAAAGACCATTTGGGAAACATCCCCATTTGTCGCAGCCCCTGCATATTGACCACTACCGTTGCCTGCCCCTCCATATCAACCGAAGGCAGCCCGGAAAGATTATGGCCCTCCGTCACCTTCAAAACCCTAAGCGCCAGTCGCCGCGCCAGCTTTTGAAACATATAGGCATTTGAAAAAGTGGTGGTGGCTCCATATTCCAAATAGCCGGGTCCGTTAACCACCATACTCGGAATGCTTTGGTCATTGAGTTGCTGAAAAAGCCTTTTCATATCCTCGGGAGAATGTTGCACAAGAGGCAGAACAACAGCGGCATCGGTACCTGGCTCCAACAAAGGCCCAACCTTAGTGTCCGCATAAACCGGGACCACAGACCAGTGGTAATCTTCAGAGATGGTCTTCAAGAAATCCACCAACTCAGGAAATTCAGAATATAGTTCATGAGGAAGAATCAGGGCCGGGTGTCGGACCTCAAAGGCCTGAGCAAACTTTTGGATATCGGCTTTAAGTCGGACAAAAGAGTCGATCCAGCCAAAATTATGGATGCCTGAACTATGATCGGGAAGCATCGCCAGTTGTTGCCATTCTTTATCCATTATGGTCGATGCAATGACCGGCTTGGGGTAATCTTTAAGATGGGCAACAAGGTCGGAACTGATATACCCAAGCGCAATGATCATATCTACCTCATCGTCCGCCATAAAGGTTTCCAGGTGCTGTCTGGATAAAGTGCTTTGCCATTCGGCATTCAGCTCTTTAAAAGCGACACCATCTGCAACACCAAATAAAGCCCTGATTTCTGTCTCAATATTTTGTGTAAGCAGATCAAACTCCTTTCCGCTGCCATCTTTAATCAGTCCTATGGTATAGGACTGTGCCGAAACCACAACCGACAAGCCAACCAGTAGAACCATAAAAACATTTCTTAATATCAACCGTCTCATAATAATCCTCCTATTCTAGTGTAAAATCAGCTGAAAAACAGGCTAAAATGCATCTTTATTCCTTTTCTGAAATAGCAGTTTTTTCCCATCTGAGCTTTTTGGAAAACAGGTATTTGCTGCCTTCAGCAATAAGATAATCAGAGTGGACAGACAGGATTTTTAAATCGACTGTCATTCCTTTATCAGGTGCATACATTTGTCCACCGGACCATTCATTGGTTTTGGAGCTGTATTTCAGACCGGACACAATCCTCATTCCCACCAGAAGTTGATCTCTCTGCTCCTTATCCGGATTATTCACGTCCTTACTTTCACCGTAATGGTCGATGTTACTGATCCTTCCTGAAACAGTATTTCCATCCGCGTATAGCTCAATAATTAGCCCATTAGGGATTAAATAAAATCCCAAAATATCAGCTGATTGAGAACTTTCCTGTTTAGTCGGATTGGCTGCCTGGCTATTAATGGTTGCCAAAACAATTACAAGAAGTACCATGAAAATGATTCCTACTTCATTCATAGCTGCGTATTTCTTAATTGATTGATGCATATAATTCTATTATTAATGGACAAGAATATTCAACTGGGCCATTTTGATGGGATCAGATTAGTTAATACTCACTAACTCAAAAGTTATAAAAAAAGGGATGCAAATGTACTTCCCGTACCAGATTGTCTATTATGATCATCCAGCAAGGCGGGTCATTCTTGCAAAGATTTTAAGATGGTATCCACCAAATCAGCACCTTTCATCTTCAAATCAAAAACATATCCCTTAGATTTCCACTGCCGCACAAGCAAGCGCACCGGTCCTAAAAACATCATGGCCAAAAAATCATTGGGGGTATCTGACATTTTGGTACTCAACTGTATGTGCCCCATCATCCTGTTAATCGCCAATTCATTCATTTCCTGTATTTCTAACACCTTTTGACTCAGACGTATTTCATTCTGAAATATCTCTTCAGCAAAAATCACCGAGACGAACGTTGGATTCTCTGAAAAAAAAGTGAAAATCATTGAAAAAAATGATTGTAAACGCTCCTCTCCCGAAGCCGCGTTGGATTGTTGAAGCTGAAAAGTGTGATAATTGGAGATTTTCAGTTTAAAAGAATCCAGCAAAGCGGATAAAATATCCACTTTGCTATCAAAATGTCGATAGATAGCAGGCTCAGAAATACCAATCTCTTTTGATAAATTTTTGATGGTAAACCCCTGAATCCCCAATCTATCAATTAGAATAATAGAAGCATCGATTATTTGTTGTTGCCGTTCGGAAAACATATATCTCTTTGTTAGTTAGTATTCACTCACAAAGAAAATACATTTTTTTTTTACAGGCAACAAAAAAAGAAAAAATAATAGGAAATGACTGCATATAAATATGCTAAGGATGAATTTTCCTAATTTACTAACTTACAACAATAGAAACTAACTCAAATATTTGGCGTAAAAGCCTGTGTAATTCAATAAGTTCTAGTAAAATGACCTAATTGGTAGACTATGGAATCAAAAAAAACCAAAAATCTTTCTTCAGAAGCAAGCAAGCCGCACAACGACCCGCTTTGCTTCCTGAAGTGTTTTTGTCGCATTTGAAAAATTGAACAATTTAAAACAATCTGTATTAGTGCTGTCGAAATCAGTCCAAATAAATGGGACTTCGGTACAAGTTTTCAGCACTAATTAAAAAATCATTCACCCGAGGTTAATCGGAAAACTGCATTGACAACATATTGAGTACCATTTGTACTGCCACCGGATCGTATCTAATATCATAAAGATCCGATTGGTCTTTATTTGGCAAGAGTCGGTTGTGCACCATCATTTGACTTAAAATCAACTTTCCCCGATCTGGCCCAAAAGATATTTGACAAACGGGTGTTTTTACCAAATCATTTCCAGCCAGGGCAAGCGGAACAAAACTTTCAACTTTACCGCCAGTATTTAGCTCATAAGACTTAGAGAGGTTCAACACCTTTACAGGTGCGTCGGGATTCACTCTCAGCTTTAATGCCGGAGCATCTTCTACCAAAAAGGCTACTCTGTTTTTTAGAGAATCAATCACATGGCTGTCATTTTCCTTCTCAGAAAACCCATAAAAGCCTTCCAACTCATAGGCGAAATATTTTGTTCCTGTAATTTTTTCTCTTTCGCCCCCCCGGCTTACCCAACTATTTATAATAGACTCCCTGCTTAATCCGTGTAGTTCCATCTCTGCAGCAGGCACAATAATCCCACCTCTCAGGCCATTCCAAAGCCAGGTTGCCTCTAGTGGAATTTTGCGCCACAAAGAGCTATCTACTAATGAGGGATGTATATGGCTTTCAGGCTCTGCAATCTCTCTAAATTTAACGGACAAGCCAAAAGGCAGAGCAACCACCTCTCCATCATAGTCATAAACCTCTCTTACACCTTGAAGTGGCCCCAGGTCATCAACGTAATATCCCTGCCCAAGATACTGAGGACCTACATCCAACATAACCACGTGTTTACCATTGTTTAATGCCCTCTCAATCCTTTTGAAAAATGATTTTTGCTGACTTTTCAGCTCCCATGTCTTTCGTCCGGTAACCAACACATTAGCTTTACGATTATTGAATTTAACAACCTGAACACCCTTACTTGTAAGCATTTTTTCAATCTCCTCTTCGCCATCCGCCACCCCTACAACCAGGTGGTTCAGAATGCCGGGAACGGATGGCCTAAAAGTCCTGACATCCCATGAGGAGACAATCGGATATTTTACCTCCATGTCAGAATTATTCAGCCCAACATTAATCTCCCAGTCTCCCTCCATGTCTGGCAGAGTCAGTTCCTCTTGCACAACCTTCCGACCAAATGCCTGCACAAATTCTTCGATCACGCCAGAGAAAAAAATTGCTGAACCCTTAACATTTTTGTCAACGATATTAATCGTAGCCCTTAACAGTTCATCACTATCAGTATCATTAAAGAAATACACACGTACCTTAAAGGATTGAGATGGAATAAAATTTCGATCCCATAACTCCAAGCTCACAGAAAGCGGGGCGTAAGCAGCAGTTAATGCCTGCCAGACAGGTTTAGGATTGCCCTCTTCCAGTGGGCCCATGAACCAATGATTCCCGTCTTCGGGAGGACCCAAGGCACAAAAAGGAGAAAAACCAGCCACATCTAACCGACGCCAATACTCTGCAATTCGAGCATTTGCTAGTGTCTGATGATTTAAGCGCAACTCGGCCGTATGGTTTTCTCCCAAGAATCGCCTAAAAGCGGAAGGCACCATGGGATACAATCCCATATTCCCATAGCCATCCAAATAATTGCCCCCAAATTCATCTGCCATAACCGGTAAAGGAAATTGCTCATGCGAATCATAGTAAAGTCCCAAATTCTCAAACAAACTCCACCAGTACTTATGCACATGAATCACATCGCGGTGACCTATCACCAATTGAGGATAGCTCTGAGAGATTTTGTCGACGGCATTAAAGGCAATGTCCAGTTCCTCCGGATTTTCTGTTTCATTCCAACCATGCATTAAGACAATACTGGGGTGCCTCATGCACAGGTCAAACCATGCCGGCCATTGTTCAAGCAAGCTTTCCAGGGAAGCCCTCATGCCATGAAAGAATGACCATTCCGCCTGCACCATTAGCCCATGTTTGTCGCACAAGTCAAGAAACCGTTGCGGGGGCATACCAAGATGAAACCGTAAAGTATTGGCTCCATGCTCCTTCAAACGAAGTACAATATTCTCTTCAAACCAATCGGTGCACCATGCCAATTCAAAAGATTCGGGATCGCGCACCCATCTGTGCCAGACTACACTGGCTGCTCTAAGTTTGGTTGGTTTATTGTTTAAGTAGAACTGTAAACCATCCACCTTAAAATTACGATGACCGTAATTCATCTGATTTATATCAAGAAGCTCAGAATCTTTTACTAACGAGACTTTCAGTCTGTATAGTTCCGGATTTTCGGGGGTCCATAATCCTAAAGCATTGTTCAATTTTACCCTTAGCTCCCCCTTTTCATCGACTGAGAAAAATGTCTGCGCCACAAGGGTTTGGTCATACTGATCAATAATTTCAAGAAGAATATTTTTGCCCCCTAATGTATCCCCCACAGATTCAATCTCATAATTTATGAACACCGCATCGTCATCGATATCAGCCCATGAAATGACCCTTTTAAACCATGCCCGGCCATGAAGGCGCAAAACAACGTCATCCCATAAAAGCGAAGAAACATTAGAACGCCATAAATCGGCCGGTGGTATTTTGGAAGCATCCGTATCAGGCATAGCATTTAAAGACAACAGAGCAATCTCGATAATAATATCTGCATCCGGGGTCACCCCCGGATGATCGAGCAGGACAGAAATGGGCGCCATGCCACCATTTTCAGAGGCCACCCAGTCACCATTGACAAATATGGAAGGACTAAATCTTGCCCCCATTAATTCCAGGGAAACATGCTCCCAATTCCCTGATGGTAAAGTAATTTTTTTGCGGTACCATAATGTATCCTTAGAGATTTCACCTGGATGCGTTACCAGACCAGGAACCTTTGCTCTTTTAGTATATTGTCTGTTAAACCCTACATCCCATTCGCCGTTTAATAGCAACCGATCCGAGTCGATTTGGCCATTAGCACTCAAATGAAACATAAACGACACCAAGAGTATGCAAAAACCATATTTCATAATTCGTCAACCTGTATGTTTACAAATAGGAGAGGCAGAATTTCACTATTGCTGATTGGCATATACTCGAAAAAGACGATTGCTTCTGCGAGCCTTTAATAAGGCCTCAATAAAATAATAATCAGCATATATAATTGGCACCCCAACTTCAGAATTGCGATTTTTATTTCCAACCGAATGACAAAGGACAGCATGGTTAGTTCCGTCAGATAAATAATTTTCGCCAAGAGAACCAAGCATGTTGATAGCTGTATTGCGATACCATTCCGATTCATTTGTATCTTCAACCAAAGAAGCTATTTCAAGTAACGCAGATGCCGTAATAGCAGCCGCAGAAGCGTCTCTTTCAACATCAGGAATACGAGGATCATCAAAATCCCAATATGGCACCAAATCCTCCGGCAATCTCTTAATATATATATGCGCCATATTTTTTGCCGTCTCTAAAAACTCGGGATATCCAGTTTCGCGATAAGCAATCGCAAAACCATAAATACCCCAAGCCTGACCACGAGCCCACATTGAGTCATCGCTGTAACCTTGATGCGTGATTTTATGCCCCACCTCCCCTGTGATGCTGTCATAGATTACTACATGATAACTGGAATAATCATCGCGTAAAAAATCTCGTTTTGTTTGGCGTGCATGCTGAACCGCTATGTCATACAAATTTTGATTATCGCCGTGTTTGGCTGCCCAGAATAACATTTCAAGATTCATCATATTGTCCATAATGGTGTTATGATTAACAGCACCGGAGACATGTATATTTCCGATATTCTGTCTGCCAGGCCATGAAAGAATGGTACCCGCATTTGGATTATAAAGAGTAGTCAAAGTATCTGCAATGTCCAAAATAAAACTTTTAAAATCAGGATCGCCAGCCAACCGGTACCCGTTACCATAACTACAGAATACCATAAATCCCAAATCGTGGTCCTTCGTTTTCCATTCTTTGAGCCCATTCAAAACATTGGTCCAACTATACGCTTGCTCTTTAATATGCGCATCACCGGAGTATTCATATAAATACCATAGTATTCCGGGCCAAAATCCTGATGTCCAACCTGTGATGGGCGTAGTAGTCCAACCCGTCTCTCCTGGTTTAATATATCTTGGTAACCCTTCTATATCACCCTGACTATTTAACGTTTGTAGTACTTGCTGCAAAGAAAAATCAAGGTATTTATCTAAATTAACATCCGAATTTCCTGATTTGCAGGAATAAACAAAAACAGTTACAATCAAACTGAAAAAAATAATGAAGCTTTTCATTAGTATTATTTTAGAAGTTAATGACCTAATTAAATGACTGATCCATCTCTTTCATAGAGATTATCAATATTCAAAGATTTACATGGTTATTTAAGTCTCAGCAAAAACAGAAGGCGATTGGCAAAAAAATCACCATCAGTCATACCACAACCCTGAATTGCCTTAATATTCGATCTTCAGCGGATGCGTTAGTCGACCAAACAGGGCTAATCGCTGACCGTAAATATTGGCAGGACCACAATCAAGAATGGATTGCAGCAGCGCCGCATGTTTATAATATCCATAGGCCAAATAAAGTGCGTTTCGACGGTCCTGGGTAAAACAGTGCGCCCCCTTCTGATTAGCTACTACAAAAAGGAAGGCCTTCAACAATGAACCTGAACCATCATTGGCCATATAGTCAAATAATGAATTATCCCCACGACGTCTAAGAAATTCAGCATGAGCGGTCAAGTGTTCGATATAAGTCATTGTGTAATGCGTACCGCTACCCCTTGAAGGCAAAAAGTCGCCGTCAACAGGATCCTTGCCCCGTCTGATTTCTTCAGGAATTGCGCCATTGGGCATAATACCCCAAATTAAGGTTTTTGCATCCATCTGCCATTCTTCAGAAGTGTTTTGTCTTCCTAATTGAATTGTGTTATGCACCTCAAAAGCCTCAACCGGCCTTAAGCGAATGGTATCCGGAGCAAATTCGGTGAGCATCCAATCGGGCTGATCCATCAGGTAAAAGGCAATAACCGAAGCCGAGAAAGAACCAGCCACTCCCCAATTATTTTTACGCACTCTACTTGCCCACGCAACTTTTGGATACATCTCATCTCTAAGCCACAGTTGAAAGGAATGTTTATCTAATGGCGACCATCCAGACCAATTATTCAGCAAATCTGCCGCATATATATATGGCGTTCCACCTCTGGCTAAATTAAGTATGCCCTGCGCCCCCCAATGAAAGCTTTTGCGATTAAAATCCCTGAAACCATGTGAGTTGGTGAGTGATAAAATCATTCTACGCGCCATTTCGGCATATAGTTCTTGTCCGGTTAAATGCCATGCAAGCGCAGCCCCATAAACCAATCGGGCACCATCAGCACTCAATTGGGTCGGTTGACCGGATGAACCGTTGGCAATGACTACTTCGCCAGATATTTCAGCCCATGATTGAGCGTCTTCCAAAGCATAAGTAAACCATTTCAAAAACTCGTTTAAATTAGAGTGGTAAGGTTCAACACCAGATTCTGCAAGCATTCTGATGTTATCCAACTCCTCTACAGAAACCATTATTCCATTTTGTGGATAAAAATCTCTGACAGATCCCGCTAGTGAATCAAAAGTCAAAGAAGAAACAATAATGAAGAGGATAAAGCTATGATAAACGGTCCTATTGAACCCATTACCACCTTCCCTATTGAACATCTTTGGTGCTATATCTTTTATAATAACCATAATCTACACGTTTAGTAATTTGTAGCGCCATTATTAATATGCTGAAAAAAGGGCGGATATGTTTATTTTGCTCTTCACAATGAAATCTCAACAAGAACAACCTCCCTGTATCAACAGCTATCTAACCTTTGTGATTATAACCGAATCGGTTATTTCATTAACCGATAGCTTCAACACATAAATCCCGGGCTGAATACCGGATGAATCAAACACAACTGAATGGCTGCCTGGAGCATACGCTTTGTCAGTAATCAAAGTAGCTACGACCTGACCAATCAGGTTAACTAGGGTTATGGTTACCCTACCATCGCCAGGCAGATCAAACGAGACACTCGTCTGCTTCCGAAAAGGATTCGGGTAGTTCTTCAATCGCATATCTTGTTTAAGGAGAGCAACCTGATCTCCAATACTACTTACCACATTCAGCTCTTCGGAAAAGGAATTAAGCCTTACCGGCAAAGGAGGCGTATCATCAGGAGGTAAAACCAATGTTGGATTCCAAATTATCCAATCCCATTGTCCTTTTACATTAAAAGCATTGGTATAACTAAAATCGCCAATACTAATTGAACGTTCATTTGTTACCGTTCTAAATGACGTACCGGTTAATACCGGTTCATCCATGTCCATAATATAAATATTCAAAGTACTGTTAACCATGGTCGCCCTAAATATCGCCCAATCGTTAAAATTATTCAGGTTAATAGAAGGCGTACCAATGGCACCAGGTAAAGCAATTCCTTCCGTTGTAATGGTGATGTCGTGCTGAAATACCCCATTGCTAAGGTTCAATTGAGCTATCACCGTTCCGGCAGCCAACTCTGGTGCATTCCATGGCCTAAGCCTCCAAACAACCGTCATTCCTTTGTCCAAATCTGAAAATTCAGATAGGTTCATTTTCCATCCGGACATGGATGCGCCCATGACATCAGTGCCCTTAAAGGTTAAAAACTTATTGCCCTCAAACAATGGATCGTCATCCGGGTCAAGAGTAGGTATGTAATTTACTGGTGCCCCCTGCCACGTCGGATTGCTTTCGGCCGGAAGAGTTGTGGCATCATAAATGAACCAATCCCTTCGACCGCTCACCTGGCCCAAATGCTTCGGGAGCGGTTCGCCGGTTAATGGATGATAGCTGCCTGTAGCATCCCAGACCATCCAATCAATATCTCCAGCAATTGTTTTATCAGCAAAAAAATCTCCAAATCCCATGCGAATTTCCTCAGAAGCTTCAAGCGACAATCCAACCAGTACAGGCATATATTGCCTGTTGACATGTACCTGAATCAGCGCTCCTTCATCCGTATTGTGAATTCTGGCCCGGTAAATATTCCATGTATCACCCATTTCGGGTATCTCAACAGACACATCAGCAAACACCAACTCAATATTTTGATTGCTTATCCGAATAATCTCCTTATAAGTTCCATTCTCTATTAAGAATTCACCAATCAAGTCAGCATTTACACCCTCTATTGCTCTTGCAGTCCAACAGACCGTTATCCCATCGTTAGGATTTACAATGTTATTTCCATTGATTAAAGACGGAAAACTAAGGGGCATAAACCATTGGGATACTTGTGAAGCATCCGATGAATTAAACCTTACAAAATTATTGTCTGCCCTATCAGGATCAGGCACTAAAACAGGTGCATAATTATCAACTTCGGATGTCCAAACCGGATTAGCCACATCCGGTAATACTTCTGCGTTATAAATCTCCCAGCCTGACCATGGGATTCTTTCAGTTGGAAACTCTACCGGATGGGATAACCTGCCATATAAAGCCAATCTTTGTCCCATAATGTGTCCCACGCCACATTGCTGTATAGATCTGAGCAAAGCATAATGATTATAGTAATCATAGGCCATATACAAAGCACTTCGTCTGTCAGCGGTGAAGCAATGTGAACCCAGATGGTTGTCCACCACAAATAGAATGGCCTGCAACAATGAACCGGAGCCATCTTCTGCTACATGATCGTACAAGGAAGTGTCACCCCTGCGTCTCAAGAACTCAGCATGCGCTACAAGGTGTTCAATATAGGTCATTGTATAATCTGTTCCGGCACCTGTTGAGGCCAGATATTCACTATCCGCCGGGTCATTGCCTCTACGGATTTCTTCCGGGATTCCACCATTTGGCATTATGCCCCAGATGTGTCCTCTGGCATCCATTTTCCATTCGGCAGCAGTACTTTGCCTTCCTAATTGATAAGCATTGTGCGAGTCGAAAGCTTGTTGAGGTGTAAGCGTCATCTTTACGGGATTTAACTCTTCCAAAAGCCAATCGGTCTGATCCATAAGATAAAAAGCGATGGCAGATGCGGCCAGTGAACCTGCCACCCCCCAATTATTTTTTCTAACACGACTGGCCCATGATACTTTACTATACACCTCATCACGTAACCAAATTTGAAAATCCAGTTTGTCATTAGATAGCCAGCCATCCCAACTTTCAAGTAAATCTGCAG
Organism: Marinilabiliaceae bacterium UBA5213; assembly: GCA_002412555.1. Classification (GTDB taxonomy): domain Bacteria; phylum Bacteroidota; class Bacteroidia; order Bacteroidales; family Marinilabiliaceae; genus Geofilum. Next base: position 13,381 of record DHVH01000355.1, read on the forward strand.
CATAAATATACGGTGTCCCACCTCTGGCCAAATTGAGAATTCCTTGTGATCCCCAATGGAAACTACTTCTATTGGCATCGCGATACTCATAAGTATCAAGCAAGTCAATAATCATCTCACGGCTTTTCTCGGCATAGATTGGATTGCCTGTTAAGTGCCAGGCTAAAGCAGTTCCATAAACCAATCTGCCTCCTTCTGCACTCAGTTGTATTGGCAAACTGGAAGATCCGTCGGGAATAGCAATTTCCCCTGAAAGTTCCGGCCAGTTAAGCGACTCTGACATAAGCGCATTAACAGCACTTAATAAAGCATTCACATTGGAAGAATGCGGCGCTATCCCATCTGCGGCCAAATCCCGAATATCATATAGTTCATCTACAGAAATCAAGAAACCTTTTGGTGTACCTATTTGAGCATGTCCAATTGAAGAATAGCAAGTCAACATAAAGAACATCTGAAGAAACAGCCAAAATTGATACTCTGACACGCTCTTCTGAAACCTCTTCAAAAATAAATAAGTAATGGTATTTTTCATCCAAAAATGAATTTTAAGAAATAATAAGTACAGATACATAAAGTGGCATTGTAAACTATTAATGCACTCAAAAACAAGATATGCAACACGATAAGTTTTATTGAGCTATATAATCTGCTGCAACCTGAATGATAGATTTAAGCTACTTTGAATACAAAATCCTGCAATGCTCCGGTATCTGACTATGTTTGAATACCAACATATAAATCATCAGGCAAGTTGCGCCGGCAATTAAACCGGCACAACTAAACCATAACATTAGTACATTGTGTACCTCTTGATACTCACAGCTATTAATCCAGCCGGTGAAATCATATTTACGTATAAATAGGCACGATATTTTTTATCTTCAGTTTCAAGCCACAAGCCATTTTCTCCCCTAAGATTTATAGCATATTTTGTTGCATTGGTGAAGTCTATTTCCTCGAAATCCACATCATCTATGAACTCGCCCCAACGCCCCAATGCCAAATGCTGGTCACGAAGTCCCCAGGTTTTAATTATTCTGGTATCATTGTTCACCCCTGAAGGCAATGTGACACCTGGCAAGAAATCCTGAGGGGCAGCGGGTGATACAAAGGCATGCTCAAAAGATATTCCCGGAATCCGGCGAAACAAATAGACAAGGTCAATATTACCTGGAATTTCCGATGCAGCGCCTGCATTGTAAGCAGCCATATCCGCGATCGAGAAATAACAAACATTGCTATTACTTAAAACCATTTCGCGCTTTAATTCCATCTTAGCAATTTGATATGGTCCCATCTGATAAGTAACTGTCTCACCGCTACTGGCATTGGCAATAAATTTAAAAGAAACTTGCTTCCCCCTTGCTTCTTCAGGAATAACATAATTGTAACGAAGTGTCGCAGCGCAAGTATCAACGGTAAAAACCACTTCGGTTTTATAATCCACTGTAACGGAAGGCTCACCAATGACAATCCCAACATCATTTCCCGCCGAGTTGGTATAGAAAGTACGGTGTTCCAGATAGGTGCCATCCGCACCGGCAATGCTGGCCTCTACCGATGCATTCAACAACCGGCCCTTTTCAGGCGCTAAGGCCATTGCATAAGCAAACTGGATGGAATTGCCCACCACATAGGGTTGAGGCGGTGTTCTTTTTATACAATCGTTTTGGAGAGCCGTACTGGCCTCAGGCAAAGTGTACTCAAAATCTTCTGCACAGCTGCTTAAAAGCAACACGCCACCCGCTATAAGCCAAAACAATACTAAATATATGGTTCTCATAACATTAACAATTTAGGGAATTTGTTGAACAGAAATAATAACAGTATAGTCTTTTCTTACCTGGCGATTACCTGAAACCACAGTCCATTGTTTTGGATTCTCCAAATCAGAAAAATTGACATAATCTGTAATCTTTGGATCCAATTTGGCATCTGTAACCAGACTAAACTGAGGCCATAAACTTTTCAGATTTGTACCCCACAGCACCTCCACGTCGATCGTTTGTTCAATCGTATCAATAATTGCCGATCTGGAACGTACGGTGCGATGATCCGTATCCAACAATTCAAAATTGCTTACATAACATTCGGCCCTTTCAGTTATCAATAAACCATCCTTGTCTATAGGATATTCCCAAGAACAATTTGAGGTCGACAGAACGATGATAGCAAGGGCAAGAGATATTTTAATATAATTTTTCATACTCTACAGAATTTTGGTTTAAACTATACCAGGATAATGATTTAATTATAACCATGGTGTATTTTGAGTCAAGTTCGGATTTCGATCCCTTTCAGAAGGAGGAATTCTAAAAATGTAACATTGTTCATACTCTCGAATATCTGCATTGTGCCAATATCGCTCCATTACCCGGCCATGCGTATCCAAAAACGTTACACCATCCCCGCCGGGAGGCCCCCAAATGCGCTCTAATGCACGCCAGCGTCTGATATCAAACGATCTCTGTCCTTCAAGGTACAATTCCACAATTCTTTCCTGTTCGATTGCTTCAAAGAAAGCCTCTTTAGAGGCATATTTATCTGGTTGTAAAGGCGGTAAATCACCCCTTCTTCTTACTCTGTTAACCAGTTCTACTGCATCTGCCTGAGGACCATTAATTTCATTCACTGCTTCTGCATACATAAGAAAAACATCGGCCAAACGCATCAACGGAATTGCCAGATCACCTTCCACACGTCCCAAACCTGGTGTATTTCTGAGATACTTGCGATAAGTATACCCCCATGCGCCCCTGTCAGAAATAAAGGTAGTGTACTGGACGCCATCAATGGTCACCAGGGAACCCTGTACCATGTGAATATAGGGGACCCAACCAGTAACTTGATAGCCTGACAAGCCTACGCTCATTTCATAATCCCACATGATGGAAGCCTTCATTCGATAATCCCTATCTGCATAACTTTGTGGGTTTACGGCAGAATTAATAGCAGTACGTGCATTTAGATTGGTAAACGGATTCATTTGAATCAACTTAGGCAAAAAATCGCCGGTGTTTATTGATTGGTAACGATCAGCCATAAAATGAGTTGGATAAATCCGATGCTGGCCACTCTCATGAGAGCGTCCACCCACTTCTCTCATTGTCCAGTCACCCTGGTTTGTTCCTGGTCCTCCTCCGTGGGTAAACACCATCAGGTTTTCTACATTACCATTCCCTTGAGGTACAAACAAATAGTAATAATTGGGAAGTATTTCTGCTTTGCCCAGCTCATCAATTTCACCAGGATCTCCCCCACGATATAGGTCAAGTCCAAAATCATCGATTACACTCTTTAAGTCTGCTGCCGCTGCCGCGTAAGCCGAATTTGCTTCCTGTGCACTTGGCGTAAAGCCTTCCAGTTCAGGCCAGCCAAAGTTGTTCCATGAAGCCCAATACAGCTGAGTTTTCCCTCTAAATGCCAGCGCCGCTGGCTTCGCAGCCCGACCTATTATAGGCTGTTCTTCCGGTAGCTTTTCAATAGCATAGGTAAAGTCAGCCAGAATTGAATCCTTAACCTGAGCAATAGGCATTCTGGAGATATTCGCTAACTCTGAATTATCGTAAACAATATGACCAATATAAGGCACGTCACCCCACAAAGATATTAGTCTGAGATATATCATCCCACGAAGCAAATGAGCTTCCCCCTTAATTGTTTCAAGCCTTATTCTGCCAGCAGAAGATGATTGGGATAACATCCTTTTTTCAATATTCTCAATGACATAATTAACTCTGTGTACACCACCGTAAAGTTTTTGATAGTATTTATCAAAACGATGCCCATAACCCTGAGGAAAAAAGTTGTCTGTGCCAAAATTATTTGTAGCACTCAAACTCCTTCCTCGGGCAAATTCACCATGTCCGTCCCAATAATACTCCTGGTTGAACAAATCACGCACGTCAGCATAAGCGCCATAAAGCGCTGTCAGAGCATCATCCTCAGTTTGCCAAAAAGCATCTGCCCCAAGTTCGGAAGTGGGTTGTTGGTCCAAGAGATTATCCATACAGGATGTTAATAACACAACCATACCTCCCATTATAATAATTGCCGAGAAAACCGATTTTATTTTGTACATAATTATTCAATTTAAATACTAACGTTAATGCCAAAAGTGAAAGATCTCAGCAAAGGATATGCATCATTTGAACTACCCTGTTTTTCCGGATCCAAGCCTCTAAATTTGGTAATCGTGAAGAGGTTCTCACCTGAACCATAAATACGTATGCTATGCACGCCAAATCTCCTTATTTGAGCCTGGGTAAATGTATAACCCAGCTGAACGTTTTTCAACCGCACAAAACTCATGTCATCGAGCCAGAAAGTTGATGACACCCTGTTGTTTCCGGCATCTGAAATGTTGCTTTGCACCATTCTTGGCCAAATCCCCTCTCTATTATCGTAGGTCCATGGGTTATTCCAATGATTCCAACTAAAAGCATACCTGGCCTCATCCATTCTTATTTGGTTGTAATCGTTTAACCAAAAATCCTTCCTGCCGGCGCTACCTTGAATGAGCATGCCCAAGTCAAAACCTTTCCAGTTCAAAGTAGAATTCAAACCAAAATGTGTGTTTGGCCTTGCGGAGGTGTACTCAGGATAAGCCACACGGTCTTCTGCAGTAATTTGGCCATCTCCATTAACGTCCAGTCTAAGCAAGTCGCCCGGGCGTGCATCTTGTGGGGTTGCGTTGTATATATCCTGCCAGGTTTGTGCAACACCAGTGTCCATATAGCTATAAACAAAACCCAGGGGCATATTGATGAAAGTCGTTCCCCTTCCCAAATACTCATTCCATTTCTCCAATCGATTTTTGTTGTGAGACACATTGAAATTAACCGTATATCTTAATTCATTTACTTTGTCCCTCCAGGTTATATTAGCCTCAACCCCCCGGTTACGAAGTTCTCCAATATTCTGTCGAGGTGCTCTATAAGCACCTGTTAGGTGCAATGACATTTCTGAAGGACGAAGCATGTCTACTGTGTGTCGATCATAATAATCAAATTCAGTAGTCAATCGGTTATTAAGAAAAGCCATATCTAACCCCATATTAAGGACAGATGTGGTTTCCCAGGACAAATCAAGGTTGATCATTTTACTGTTGACGAATCCTCGAACAATGTTGCCATCTATAATATAATTATTGGTCTCCAGAGTTTCCTTTTGCTCATATCTTCCTACCCCGCTATTGTTACCAAGTCCCCCATAAGAAAACCTGAACTTACCACTGGTCATAAAACGATCAGTTATAGAAGAAACAAAGCTTTCACGAGTAAAAATCCAACCAAGGGATGCAGAAGGAAAAAAACTATATTGGCGGCCCTGTGCAAATCGAGAAGATCCATCATATCTGAAATTAGCTTCAAACAGGTATTTATCGAAGCCCACATAGTTTAATCGACCGATGTAAGATTCCAACCCTTCTGTTGTGAGGCCTCCACTGGCAGTTTGCACTTCAGTTAAGGCAGCATCAATTTCTGTTAATGTAGGATGAAGCCGGTCATTTCTGCTACCCGACAAGGTCCGGTCGTGCCAATATTCATTGCTATAAACAAACAACAAACCGATATCATGATTGCCTTTTAATATCGTATCATAATTTACTCTGGATGTAAAATTCGCTTTATAGCCATTGTTCATAGTGTTGGATGCGCCAGCATTTTGATGAACATACACCCGGGCACCAAACTCCTCGGTTTGAAAATTATAAGCACGATTTGGAATCGGTGCATTCTTTGTAAACTGATGGTAATAGTTCAATGCATAATCCAAACGAGCCGTTAGTCCATTGACCGGTGTCCAGTCCCAAAACACGCCGGGGTTTATTTCCTGTCTTTCCGCTTTGGTTATGTCATTCATGTATCTCGTGTAGGGATTAAATGCCTGTGAGGATTCATTATAAGCCATTACACCGCCAAAATATCCGGTTTCCGGATCGAAGGGTGTAATACCAGCAATGGCATAAGTTAAATCTCCGCCGCCGCCGGATGTATATCCCTGTGATAAAGCATAGGTATAGTTTGACCAGCTTCCTCCAAAACGAGTACCGATATTCATATTATGACGCAATGCATAGTCATAATTAAAACGAGCATTGTAGCGTGAATAGTCATTTCCTATTTGCAATCCGGTTTCTTCCATTACTCCCACCGAGACATAAAAATTTGACTTATCCGTTCCACCCTGGGCAGACACATTGTGCCTGACAACTTTCCCGTTCCTCAAAATAATATCCCACCAATCAGTATTGGGGTATCGAAATGGATCAATCATTCCTAGCGCCATCCATTGATCTATAGTTCCATCACGAAAAAGAAGATTCTGAGGTAAAACGTGAGCTGAAGCAGCTTGGTTGTGTAAAGTAAGCGCACGGGGATAATCAGCCATAAATGACAATGAATTGGCCGGGGTCGATAGAGCATAGGAGCTGGACACATTAAAGCGCGTCTCCTTCATTCCCCTCCCTGTTTTGGTCGTAATAAGGATAACACCATTTGCCGCACGCGATCCATATACAGCACTCGACGAAGCATCCTTCAAAACAGAAACACTTTCAATATCATTCATATTAAGTCTGTTAATATCCACATCCGGCATACCATCCACAACAATCAGAGGGTTGGTATTATTAACAGATCCGACGCCGCGGACTAACAGGGAGACATCGTTCCGGCCTGCCATCCCAGAATTTTGACTAATGGCAAGTCCTGGCAACAAACCTGAAAGTCCAGCTGAAACACTCGAAAGCGTTCGACTGCTGATGGCATCATCTACCCTGATATTGGCAACAGCACCAGTAAGATTAACTTTTTTTTGCGTGCCATAACCTACTACCACAACTTCATCTACGCCAAATGAATCTTCATGCAATACAATATTGAATACAGAACGGCTCCCAACACTCAACTCTTCACTTTTCATACCAATGAAAGAAAAAACTAGTCTGTCATCCGGTGAAACATTGTCCAGAGAGAAATTACCATCCAAGTTAGAGATAGCTCCGGTAGTTGAACCCTTAATAATCACAGTAACTCCGGGAATTGGGTCGCCATAAGCATCCTTTATCTGACCAGTTATTGTTTTTCGTTGAATTTCAGGCTTCAAGGTGGTTAGAACAATATGCTGATCAGAAATTCTGTAACTAACATTTGTTCCAGTAAAAATTCTGTTCAGCACATCTTCGATCCTTTGATCACTTACAGTCAGCGTTACTTTTCGTTGCAGATCAAAAGACTCATTGTTATAAACGAAAAAGTAATCGGTACGGTCCTCAATAGTGCGTAAAGCTTCTACTACGCTTACATCCTGCAAATCCAAGGATAACCTTGCTGACTGCGCGAATGTCAGTTGAACCGAAAAAATCTGTAGTGCGATAATCCAGAGGAAAGTAATTCTCTTAACCTTTAAGGTTAATATTCCAGAACTTCCGAAACACGAAATTTCGGAAAAAAAATCATTGATTTGTTTCATAAATTGATTTGTTTTGAGATAAAAAATCGTTGATTTCAAAATGAAACAAGTTAGAGAGGCCACTCTAGCCTGTTTCGTCATTTTAATAAGGACTACTTTTATTCATTCACATTTAATATTAAGTTAATTCAATGGTAAACAACACAGAAAGAGGAGCTCTTATTAGAATTTCTATTGGCTGCATCCTTCTATAATTCATGGCTATAATGAGTAAATTTTACATTCATGGTATTTTCATAAACTATCCGATAATCATTTATTGAGCTCACTTTTCCAACTTCCGTTTTCATACTCTTTTACATCTAAACCCCCATAGAATCTGTCTTTCATCCAGAATTCATGCTTGCTAATTTTCCAATCTGCATAATCAGGTTCTGCTCTCAAATAAAGATTATCCCGGCATAGTTAATTGCATAATTATTGCAATTATGCCTGATTATAACACCACATCCATAAACAACATAAAAATATGGGTTCGCAAATAATCCGCTTATTTTTGAAAAAGATTCATGATAACCCTCCTAGTTATATAAAAATAAAGAGAGTAAAAAATGTAATTAGTACTATATGAATCTGTCAACAGTGGGAAAAAATGTTAATAAGGGTCTACATAATCTATGCTTTCCCATAGCTGTGGATCCATTTTATCGCTAAGAGCCTGCATTGTTCGAAACATAAGATTCTTTACAGTTTGTTCTTTAACTTCCATAACTTCTGCAATTTCCCTGTACTTCAAATCGCAGTAAAACCGCAAATAAACCACCTTTCGCTGTTTTTCGGGTAAGTTATTAAGCGCAAAAGAAAGTTCAGCCCTTAATTGCTGTGAAACTTCAGCCATTTCAATAAATTCAGCGGAATCAAAAGAAAATGGCTGAACAATATTATTGGTTTTGTATTCGTCAATCTCACCTGTAATGTAAATAGATTTATTTTGGAGCAGTTTTCGTCTGAGCGATGCAATCAAATAAGCTTTTGGATTTTGAACCTCCCCTAAAGTCTGGCGTCGCTCCCAAATCCTCAGGAAAACATCATGTATAGAGTCCTTCACTAAATCGGAGATGTTAAACATTTTCATACCATAATGGTACAGTGCAGCATAAAAAAGAGTGAACAATGTTGCCAGAGCCTTATCATCACCTGCTTTCATTTTAATCCAGACATCATTTATATGCTGCTTTTCAGAAATTCTTGACATAAACTTTTGTAATATTTATTATCCTTACCGAAAACAAACCTCCACTACATCAAGAAAACCTATATCATAACCAAAAACAAAATCCTTTTCAAAAAAACAGAGGTGATTGCTAAAATAATTAAAAAAACAAAGAAATCATAATCCGACAAAACAACTTCATGAGGCTTAAAACCAAACAAATGACAAGCTCTTGCTTTTCAAAGCACTACTGTTAAAAACTCACATTAAATAAGTTTTCTTTAAGCCCAATGCAAAGCAAGCAATAAACAAAAGGGCTCAAATGATAACCACCTTAAAATAAAGGTGCATGTTATTTTTGCAATTTGGCCCCTGTGTTTAGGTTTTCGCTATAAAACACGCCGATTCTAAGAGATAACATTCTGGGGCACCAAAGTTGTGAGCCCTTTAATCTCTACAGGTTTTCCTGAATCCACGCTCATTCGCGCTGCGATACCAGCCAGAATGGACATTACACCATCACGCAGCGTTGCCTGCTGCCTCAGGGGATCCGGCATAGTAGGATCCTTAAAGATTTTGTCCATCATCAGCGGATCGCCGCCCCAATGACCTCCACGCGCATAGTCTACTCGAAAAATCTTTGGCTTTTCGTCACTATACCGGTCAATTGGCGTAAATGTCATTTCTGCAAAAGTTTTCTCAGGATAACCCTCAATACGTGCTTCCAATCGGCCCTTGGTCCCATTAAACGCTATCCAGTATCCTTCAAAATCCGTATCACCTGTAAGCGAATAGTTCAATACCGCACCATTCATATACTTCACAACGGCTGAATGCTTTTCAAAAATATCTATCTCATTCCGGAAAACACAGTTATCTCTCACATAACCATCATATTTTTCATTGTCCGCATATAGCGACTTTGACATTGAATCCTTATTTATATCCCAGTAATAAGGACATTTGGCAGTATGCTGACAATTTCGACAGTTCTCACCTCTAAACTTTCCGTTCTTACCAAACCGATCCAAAGAACCATACGCAAACACCTCTTTAGGTTCAGAGTCTAAAAACCAATTCACCATATCAAAATGGTGGGTGGATTTATGTACCCAGAGTGTTCCGCCGCGCTTGCTATCACCATGCCACCTTTGCATATACCTTGTAAGATGACTGTGATCAATGTTCCAGTGAAAATCAACCGTATTAATATCGCCAATCAATCCTGACTTTATGAGCTCTTTCATTTTAGCGCGATAGGGCGGATAGCGATAATTAAAAGTTACAATAATCTTACGACCGGTACGTTTTTCTGCATCAAGAATCAGTTGAGCCTTGTCTTCATCAATCGTAAGTGGTTTTTCGGTAATGATATCACATCCCATTTCCATTCCCTTGATAATGACCTCATGATGTGCAGAATCTTCAGTCGTCACAATAAGCGCTTCAGGTTTTTGTTTTTTAATCATCTCCTCAAGAGAGGTAAACACAGGACAATCAACACCTATAAATTCTTTAGCAAACTTCAATCTTCCCGGGTTCGTATCACATAGGCCTACCATCTCCACATACTGGGAATACTCCTTCATCAAATCACGACCAAACATTGTAACCCCCCTAATGCCAGTACCAACCAGGGCAAATTTTCTCTTTTTAATCTTACCGGAAATATTTGAGGCCAGCCCGGTCATGGGATTAGCAAACAAAGCACCAGCTGCAACACTGGTGCGTGTTAAAAACTTCCTTCTATCCATTGTTTTGATTTTATATTAAGAAACAGACATATCCAAGACCTGCTGCGACATTATATCGCAGAATTGTACATTAAAAATTTTGAAAAAACAGGTGAGGGATGTCCCTCACCTGCTAAAAACTATTTAAAAATTAAGGACTTCACTGTTTGGCTCTGTCCATCAGCTTCAAGTACTATATAATAAACCCCTTGAGGCAAATCAGTGCCATTCATGCTAACCACATGACTACCTGCTGTCAGCTGTGAAGCATTCAGAGGCTCCAGAACCTTCATTCCTACAGCGTTAAAGACCGAAACTTTGGCAGCTCCAGCTTCCCTTAATACAAAAGAGATGGAAACATCACCATTTGAAGGGTTAGGAAAGGAAGTCAATTCAAAATCTAATTGATTGTTTACTTCATTGACTGAGGTTGCAAAATCAACATAACTGGTAGACAAATAAGACGGAATTTCCTCCCCTTCTCCTGGTGCAAAAGCTCCACTTTCATCCCATATCAGCCAATCCAACATACTTCCATGCATGTCATTAGTAGAATTAGGGCCAAAGCGGATAAATTCTGATGAAGAAGTTTTATCGGTGACACCATCAAACACCGGCACAGGATTCTCATTAAGGTAAAGCTTCACAGCATCTCCCTGAATCGTCAACCGATAAATCAACCAATCGTTGTGAGAAAGAGGCACAGACACTGCAGGAGCCTCTAAATAAATACCCTGCAAGGGTTTTACATGCATATCCACACGGCCGGTATTGGTACGAATACTCAAAAAGCCATATTGAACGCTTGTATTACCGGCATTGTAAATATTTACAATTTCAGAAGTTGGCTTAAGGCGCATTACTGCAGTAATTCCTAGAAAATTACCAGGTGCCATAGGCGTTTGCCAAGACTCCCGTCTATTCCCCTCATATTCTTCCATTTTAAGAATCCAGTTAAACGGAATTTCCTCATCTTCAACAGTTGTAGCCAATACAGCTTCAGGGCCATTGGTCACCCCGTTGGTTACATCGCCTTTCACAAACTCGGGCTGCCCGATAAATGGCTCATTAGGCAAGTATGAACCATCATACACATTCCATTGAGCTTGAATGTTTATACTGAATGCCACCAGTACAAAAATTAATGCATAAGGTAAATTTTTCATTTTCATAATAAATCCTCCATTGATTTGGTTTAAAAAAAAGAGTGACAGAATTCAAAACAACAGCGTACGCTGCGCATAAAACTGATTATTATACAAATAATTTAATAGTAATCAGGCAGTTAAAGCCTGACTCTGTTAATTACGAAATCCTAGGCTTTTTCCGAGTTAAAAATTTAGCTATGCCTGGAAATAGATCCGTTGCAGAATTGGATGACTTAACAAAGGCTTGCGCTTAAAAGCAAACAACTGCTAAAAATGTAAAAATTATCTTCCCGGATAAGAATGGTTTATGTTTTTTTCATACTTTTGAATTGATTTGTTTGCGGTTAATAAATCGTTAACTTCTTGAACAGGAAAGGAAGGCCATCCTTTCCTGTTTTTTTACCAACTTTTGGCTTTATTCAATAAATCTTAATACACTACAAAGTCAATTTCCCGTTCTGCGATTCGCGTCCATGCTTATCACTATATTTCGCTTAGCATAACTCCCATCCGGCAGACGGCTTCTTCTAGGATACTCTACTTTTATGGGAATAGAATGTGACAGAATGTCCAAAACTTGTTCAATGTTTTCATCCATAAATGTCGCATACAGTGTAAAATCCCCAGCTTCAGGATTTTGTAAGCTAATATCGACATTATACCATCGCTCAAGTTTGTCAATTATCTGCACAAACTTTTCGTTATGAAAAACCAGTTTTCCATCCATCCATCCGATATGAGCATCCAGTTTTTCCACTTTGGATATTTGCAATCTGTTGAGGTCAGGATTAAAAAGCGCAGTATATCCAAGCTCAAGTTCAAACTCTCTGCTGGTTCCTAAAGGAATAAGTGAGACCTTTCCTTCAACAAGCGTTGCAGATATAAAATCGTTCTCTTCATATGCATTAAGATTGAATCGCGTCCCAAAAACTTTCACAGCTAATCCGGAGGTGTTAACAATCATCGGCACTTTCTCATTTGAAACCACGTCGAAAAACCCTTCACCGATTAATTCAACTTCCCTGCTTTTTGGACCAAATGAAATCGGATATCTTAATTTACTTCCTGAATTTAATATTACTCTGGATCCATCCGGCAATACCACCTGGCTTTTTACGCCATTGGGGGCATAAAAGGTATTATAAACTGATTCAGCTCCTGCAGCTAGATAAATAGATTCATTGTTAGTCCTTGTACCAAAATACAATAACAAAGAAGAAATTAATAACGGGATGAATAGAATGGCAGCAATTCTGATTACCCAATCAAAATATAATTGGAAAGTATGCTTTTTATGTATATTAGGAACTGGAGTTTCAGAAATACTTAATAACAGCCGCTTCAATGCGTTATTTGCATTATCTGCATCGGGATTCACTTTCTTGTATGTTAAACCGGCAAACAAAGTTTTTGCTATTTGAAATTCGCTTTCTGTAAGTGAATATTTCCGTAGAAAATCAGATAAAACTTGTGGTGATGCAGTATCAAGACACTTAATATCATCCTGAAACGTCTCATCTATAAGAAGTTCTAATATTTTGTTTTTTAATGTCATAATTCAAATAATCAGCTTATAAAATATAAGAGGGGCAAAAAAGAAAATAGTACTATGCAAACAGAATTTTTTTATTAATTCTTTGAAAAAAAATCTGAATAACTATTTAAAATTAAAAACCCCGGTCGCAGCCAGGGTTCATTCAATCAGCACAGGTAATCCCTAAAAAAATGCTCTCTAGCAGAGTCCTTGTTTGTCTCGCCTGAAGCTTCAATGATTATTAATGGTTTGGCATTTCTTCTCCTAGGTCCCGAATTTTGCCCTGGCTTTGTGGTTCGGGCCATTGTCTGTAGATTCCCTCGGTTTCGGCATCGCAATGCTTTGCAGTTGTTTGGCTTTGTTTAAACTTGATCTTGTCGGGGTGGCGGGATTCGAACCCACGACCTCGTCGTCCCGAACGACGCGCGCTACCGGGCTGCGCTACACCCCGTTTTAGATACGCGTAAATTTAAAAAAAACAAAAACTACTGCAGGTAAAAAGCTGAATTATTTTTAAGGGAGAAGTATTGAAATTAAAATCCACTGCATAAAGTCGGAATAATCCTCTGAATTTCTTGGCGATTTTTTACAAGAGTAACAACTTTTAATACCAATAACCGTACAACTTTTACTTTGCCGCTTATATGAGTGTTTAAAAATACGGACACTCAATAATTAATTTCGGTAATTAAATACCTAATTGCTTGGTTTGCAATAATTAATTAAACGAACTATCTGATTTAAAAATTTTCAATTCGAGAATAAAATCCCAAAAATATGAAAAGAGCCTTACTCTTGATAACAGTAATTACATTCTTGTCCCAAGTTCTTTTTGCACAAACGCCCGGTATGATAATCGAACCTGCCGGAACAGCCGCTGAACAATTAGTACTTGACCCTGATGGCAATGGCTATGCATCAAAAACCACTGCCGGATTTTTGGGTGACGACCGACTCAATAGTGAAATAGCGTTCAAAACACTCATTCCAGCTGGTGAAGAACCAGCTGGTGATGTACGAAATGGCCCGGACTGTGGCTTTACAGATTTTGTGGAATCCGTTTCTGGAGGTATAGATCCGGCTTTTCATTATTCAAACAGTACTCATTGGCTTTTCCGTTTACGCATGTCGGATATAAAACCCAATGCCAAGAGCTATTCAATACTAATTGATATTGATGGGAAAATAGGAACCGAAAGTGCGGCCTATGTACAAGGTGAGAATCCGGGATTCGAGATTGAGATTGTTCTTTCTACCAAGTTTGGTGTGAGAATTTACGACTTACGTGAAAACTGCGGCTCCAATCTCGTGAAATCCTATAACGAGAAGCGATACCAAAAGGTAATAGCGGCTTCGAGAGTCTGCGATAAAACAAATTTCTTCCTTGATTTCTTTGTTGATTGGGCGGATATAACATCTGCTTTTGGCATCGATGAAGAAAGTCCGATGCGATATGCTATTGTAAGCAATATTGCAGCCGACAAATCTTCTATATGCAACTCAACCTCCGCATCAGACCTTGGCGGAGTGGACGACAGCAATTGCGGGAGTCTGTTCAATTGCTATACCGAGGTGTTAGAAATTCAACCCGTTTGCCCCCCTAACTCAGCCGAACCTTGTGTCTTTTCTGACTGTCCTTCTATTTCAACAACTCTTATTGACGGGACAACAACGGTTGCAGGTACCTCTACGGAGGCTGATGGCACTATTATTCTGGTATATGTTTCCGGGGAGGGCAGTTCTCCCTATGCAACTACGGTTATTGAAGGTTTATGGTCTGTTTCAGTAAACCCCTTAATTCTGGGAGCACAAGTGTATGCTACAGCTCTGGCTGATGGGAAAGTCGAATCGGGCACGAATTGTAATAATTCGGTGACCGTGACCGATGCCTGTTCGATACGGACTCCTGCCCCCCTATCCGGCCACCTAAGCAATGTGCCTGGTAGTAAAGGCATCCGCATCACCTTAACCGCAGGAACTCTTGTGGCTGGAAGTGAAATAAGGGCTTATAATCCAAATGGAACATTGGTAGATGTTATCGCCCTCAATCTTGTCGATGGAAGTAGTAATCCAATTATAACTACTGCTGCCTTACAATACAATTTTGAATGTAAAACCGGCAATTGTTTTCCTAATGGTGTATATTACGTTACCTATACACAACTTGGCGAATGTGAATCCTTTAAAACGCCTTTTTGTATTGGAGTCAATACTCCCACAGCTTTACCCATCCTATCCACCACTCCTGTTTTAGTCAATGCATCTTCATTAACAGGAACCATGACATCGCCAGATAATGTGGCTAATGTTAACATTATGATGTTTGTGAATGGAATACAGAAACATTCCACCCTAACAACTGCTGGGGGAGCATGGACTTTTTCTGGTTTAAGCCTAAAAGCCTGCGATGAAATTTATTTTCAGGCTATAGCTCCCGGCAAATGCATTTCAGGAACTACCGCATCTGTTACTGTTGGAGGGGGCCAGACCTCTGCTCCACTATTATTTGGTCCATATTGCGGAACAACATCTATTGTTTCTGGCACCTCAACGGCACCCAATGGTACCACCATCACTGTTTATCTGGGTACAGATACAAGCAATCCTCTTGGTACTGCAACCGTAAATGGCGGCGCCTGGACAGCCTCCTTATCACCAGCGATTACAGGCGGGCAAACAATTACTGCCAGAGCTCAGAATACCAATGCTTGTCAAACTCAAAGTGGAGCTTCTGCCAGTGTTTCTATCGAGAACCAAACATCCATAACAGCATCAGTAACAAGTCCGGTTCTCGAGCAATCAACTTCGGTGAGTGGAACTTCTAGTGGCGGTGCAGGAAACACCGTAAACCTCTTTATTGATGGCTATCCAGTTTACCAGGATTTAGCAGAAACGATATTGGCAACAGCAGTAACTGCTGCTGGTGGGAGCTGGACTGTAAATGCTATCTACAACGAATCCCTGTATGCAGGGGGTGAAATTCAGGCAAGGGTAATAGAAGCTGGTTTCTGTGGAGGAACATTATCCCCAAAAGTTCTTGTTTCATGCATTGAACCCATAAAAACGCTAACGATTAATCCCGATGCAACAGCCGTTTGCACCAACAATATTGTAGCCAATGTAGAAATTGAAAATTCACAGCCGGGGGTAATATATCAATTGTATATAGAAACTAATCCTACAGGCAGTTCTCTCTTGGGTAACGATGGAACCATCACATTATCAACCTCCCCGCTTACAACAAATTCAACAATTTCAGTCAGAGCCATCAAAGCTCCGTATGACAATAGTTGCAATTCAATCTTAGATGAAACGGTAACGGTAACGGTAAACAACATTCCCGATTCGGATTTAAGTATAGACGCTGTTGACCCAACCATTTGTGCAGGTGTATCCACTAACATTCGAGTGTATAATTCGCAAACGAATGTTGAATACGAGCTTAGAAATAAAGCTGATGACTCGCCAATTGGAACTAACCAGGATGGTGATGGAAATACATTAACTTTCAACACAGGAACAATTAATGTGAATTAAGGGTTGAAAAACCCTCGTGTTATTGTGTGTAAATATTTATAAATGCAGAATTCAAGCCACTAATGCAACTTTTGTCTTGTTTAACAATTGGGTTTTCACAAAAATAGGATTTTTATAGTTAAGCCGCTTTCTGGGCCTGCTATTGATCCTTTGCGCCACTTGCTTAATGTACTCATCATCTATGTTTTTAAAATCTGTTTTCTTCGGAATATACTGTCTAATCAGGCCATTCAGGTTCTCGTTTGCTCCCCTTTCCCAGGAGTGGTAGGGTCTGGCAAAATAAAAATCAACAAGAAGGCTCTGAGCAATCTCAAAATGGTCAGCAAACTCTTTTCCATTATCGCTCGTTATGGTTTTCAACAACTCCTTATGATCCTTAAGCAGCTCTACAGTTGCTATATACACTTCATTGCTGGTTCGTCGTTCTACTTTCTTCATCCATAGAAATCCGCTTGCCCTATCGTTTATGGTGACTATTGCTCCCTTATGATTCTGCCCTATTATGGTGTCTATTTCCAAATCACCAAAACGCTTCTTGTCCTCAACCTCTTTGGGACGTTGGTCTATACCCACCCTATTCTTTATAATGCCTCTTGTATCCTTTTTGCCGCCCCGCTTGCGATAGCGCCGACCTTTTCTGCGGAGATGAGTATGAAGGGATCCTCCAGTCTTCTTATCGGACCACACATATTGGTATATCCGTTCTGGGGAAACACACTCTTCTCCAACATCCTTACAGTAGCCCGCAATCTGTTCGGGGCTATAATCCTCTTTAAGTAGTTGGTCAACGCAGGCTTGAACTGAGGCTGTAAACTTCTTGCGTTTTGGTATGCACACCTTACGTTGCTCATATTTTCGCTGCGCCAAAACCGCTCTATACTGTCCGCTACGCTTATCGCAATTGCGGCTAATTTCCCTTGAAATTACTGACTTACATTTCCCTATGGTTTCTGCAATAAATACTTGCGATGCATCTCTTGATAGTAATACCTCAATAGTGTATCTTTGCTCTCTGGTTATATGGCTCATATTACAACTTTTTCGACGGAGACGCAATATTAAGACATATATCCATTCAGAAGGAAAGGGAGGAACTATTTTTCTCTCTTTCTTCTGAAAAAATATTTTTATCTATTACTTCTCCTCTAAAAGTTGCATTTACTACTTGAATTTAGGAATCAATGAAATAGGCGTTCAATTAATTAGGTTAATTCCCTGAAAATCAGTATCTTAAGAGATTAATACCACTCAATCTTTTAGATATGATTCCCAGGGAAAAAACTTTACAATTGACAGCTATATATCTGTATATATGCGAGTTATACGAATCAGAATTACAGTTTGTATGCCAGCGTTTCTCGAATAATAACAGACCTGAATTCTCTGATCAAGAACTAATTACAATTTATTTGTTTGTTATGCATGCAGAACAACGGTTTAAAATTAAACATATTCATCAATTTGCAAAAGACTATTTGCATTCATGGTTTCCGAAGCTACCTTCTTATGTGGCTTTCAACACAAGGTTAAATCGGATGTCTGAAGCTTTAAAGCATTTATCTGATAAACTTATGACAACCCAGCGCCCCGATGATTGTAATAGCAGTGTCAATTTGCTAGATTCAATGCCAATTATCACTTGTTCTGGCAAAAGGCATGGTAAAGTTGCTAAAGAAATCACCGACAAAACGTTTTGTTCAACTAAAGGAATCTGGTATTATGGCCTTAAACTACATGTGTTAGGGATGTTTCGTCCAAGCAAACTTCCTTTCCCAGAATCCGTAGTTGTCACCCAAGCCTCTGAAAATGATTTAAATGCCTTTAAACAGAATTGGGCTGATTTGTCAAACAGAAAGTTTTATGGTGACAAAATATATCATGACACAGAATTCTTTGTAAATATGGCTAAGGAAATTAACTCTACAATGCTTACGCCTGTCAAAGGGGTAAAGGGACAGCCTGATTATATAAAGTTTTTTGATAAGGCTGCAAACGACCTGTATTCTAAAGCTGTGTCTACGGTCCGGCAACCAATAGAAGCTTTCTTTAACTGGATTAATGAAAAAACAAATATTCAAAGAGCGTCAAACGTTAGATCCACTAATGGGCTGCTAGTCCATGTGTTTGGAAAACTTGCTGCCGCTTTTATCGGATTTATACTTTAAACCTTAATTCGCATAATTAATAGTAATACAACATTCTACATCCAGGCAACAAGCAAATTATCACCAACCTATTGCTCCATCCCGCTTGACAATGAAATTACGATAACTACCGAACCCCAACCAACCATAGGCGTGGGTGCAATAACACAGCCGACAGTTTGTGGCGGCAGCGGCAGTTTTATGCTGAACTTTACAGGAGTAATCGATGGTACCTACACCATCACCTACGCAGATGGCATCTTTGAGGATGTTGTTATCAGTGGAAACACAAGCACCATTGCAGCCACAGCAGGTAGTTACAACGATTTACAAATAATGGCCAATGGTTGCACCTCGGCACTGGGTGTGGATGTGAGCTTGTCAGACCCACTGGCGCCTTCAGCCCCGACAGTTGGAACCATCACACAACCAACTTGCAGTGAAGCAACCGGAAGCGTAGCTTTGAGCGGTCTGCCCTCCGGCAGCTGGACGCTGAACCCGGGCAATATCTCCGGCACCGGAACAACTTACACCGTTACCGGTCTGGCACAAGGAACTTATAACTTTGCTATCACGGCAGAGGGTTGCACCTCTGCAGCGTCAGCCAGTGTCACCATTAATGCTCAACCGGCAACACCGACTGCCCCATTATTGAGTGCTGCTACCCAGCCGACCTGTGAGGTAGCAAACGGTAGCTTTACCATTACCAATTATAATGCGGCCTACAGCTATGCAGTGAGTCCTTCAACAGGGGTAACCATCGTTGATGATGCTATTACAGCACCGGCCGGCACCTACTCAGTAACAGCCACTCTGGGTGCTTGTACCTCTGCAGCGTCAGCCAGTGTCACCATCAATGCTCAACCGGCAACACCTACTGCCCCCTTATTAAGTGCTATAACTCAGCCAACCTGTGCTGTGGCAACCGGTAGCTTTACCATTACCAATTA
>DHVH01000031.1 GCA_002412555.1 Marinilabiliaceae bacterium UBA5213
AAAAGTTACTGAAGCTCTTATCAGAGGGATGCGCTGAAATAATCAAATGTGTCATAATAGAAAAATAATCTGCTATCTTAATTCTGATAAATAAAACGTATCAACACTTGGTTTTGTTTCCCTAATAATTTATAAACGTCTGGTCCACGCCAACGGTTTTATAGAAATTCAAAAAGGAATTGAGTTCCTTGCGCCTATCTCCTATCATTTCGACTTCTATTCATTATCTTTGCCTGTTTAAACACTAAGCAAACAGATAAGAATGGAACAACTCATTGTAGTTTTCACATCCAAACGAAATATTGGCCTCACGGTCATCCCATATTTTGCTACATTTATTGAAAATCAGCCCATAACACTTCATGAGCATGCCACACCTGAGCATATAAAAGCAGAGCCTGAGCGGTTTTCAGAGCAGCAAAAAGAGATGATTCTGCTTTTGACAAAAATCAGCGAACACAATTTGCACCGGCGCTATGGGAAAAAAGAATCTTTGAAAGTGTTTATGGAACAGTTGCAGGTCCATCCTCATTTTGAAAAAGAAATACTACCATTTATCGACCGGACGATCTATTCTGCAATTAGTTTACTGGGACAGAGCGGTTTAAAAGCCTACTATAAAGATGGGACCTTCAGCAATGTTTATACGTCCGATCGTTTGCTTATTAGAAATTCTCCCGCTCAGCCGGTATTTGATTTTTCGCTCACCAGTGAAGGTCTTGATTATTCGCTGAAAGTCAGGCAAGCACGTGATGAAAATATGCCGGATAAGGAGTTCTCGCTTTTAGGTAGAGAAGTAGAATTCATTAGTCGGGCAACAGCCGTTTTGAAAATTCATAATAACATCTACTATTTCAAGGACATAGACAGCAATAAATTCAAGCCGTTTTTGGATAAATCGACCATCCATGTCCCCATGCGTCAGGTGGATATTTATATGGAAGGATTTGTCAGTAAATGCATCAGAAACTACGATGTAACAGGCAAAGGCTTTGAGGTATTTGTAAAAAAAGAACACCCCTTGCCCCACTTGGCGCTCATAAAAGATTTGAAACACTTGCCGGTTTTAGGTCTGCATTTTAAATACGGGAAACGCATTTTTTTGGCCGACCGGCTGGCACCGGTTTATGTTGAGTATGTAAAGAATGAACATGGATATGCTTTTCATAAAATTGTCCGTGATTTTGAGTTTGAAGCATCCATCATTGATCGATTGCAGCAGTTGGGGCTAGTAAAAACAGGAGATGCCCTTTACCGCCCCGATACTTGTACCACTAAAATGAAAGCATCAGAAATGCTGGCGGTGGTGGCCGATTGGATAAATCTGAATAGGGAGTTACTTAATAAAGAGGGGTTTTCAATAGAAACAAACTTTGATAACCGAAATATTTTTGTGGGCAAATCATCCCTGGTAATTGACAGCAGTGAGGACAATGATTGGTTTGAAATCAAGGTAAAGGTGCAGGTGGGTGAATTTAGCCTCCCCTTTTTCAAATTCAGAAAAAACCTGATCGACGAGGATCCGGAATTTGAATTGCCTAACGGTCAAATATTTATGATTCCTCCCGAATGGTTTACCCGTTTTAGTGAGTTGTTTGATTATGCCAAGGTGGATAGGCACATGATTCGTTTGCCCCGTTCGCATTTTCAGATATTGGAACGCGTGAAATTCGGGGTGAATCAAATCGACAAAGAAACGCGTCTGCCAAAAATTGTTTTCCCGGAGGTTGAGATTCCACAAGGTATACAAGCTCAATTAAGGCCTTATCAAACCGAAGGTTTTGCCTGGCTTAATTTTTTAATGGAGAACGGCTATGGCGGTATTTTGGCTGACGATATGGGCTTGGGTAAAACCCTCCAGACCATCACCTTGCTACAGAAGGTTTACCACAACATTGAGCGAGCCGGTATCGATCCTCAAGATGTACTTACGATGCCTGAAAAGGAAGCTGAAGTGCGCTCACAACAACTGTCCATATTTGATGCTCCGCCTGTAAAGAACTTCAATAAAACGGGCATTGCAGCCTCCCTCATTGTCATGCCCACCTCCTTGGTACACAACTGGCAGGATGAACTAGCAAAGTTTTCACCTGGCATGCGTGTATACAACTACACCGGAACCAACAGATTACGCTCAAAGGATATTGGTAAAATTTTTCAGCATTACCATGTTGTACTTACGTCGTATGGTGTACTCAGGAATGACATCGACTTAATGGCCAATTACATTTTTCACTATTTTATTTTGGATGAAAGTCAGTACGTTAAAAATCCCACTTCCAAGGTTTATGAGGCCGTGAAGCTGATACAATCGAAGCATCGCTTAACGCTGACGGGTACACCCATAGAGAATTCATTGATCGATTTATGGGCACAAATGAACCTTGTTAATAAGGGTCTTTTAGGATCATTGGCCTTTTTTAAACGACACTTTGTGCAACCCATTACCCGGCAAAATGCCGAAGATAAAGAGTTGAAATTGCAGAAGCTGATTCAGCCCTTTTTACTGCGGCGCACCAAAGAAAAAGTTGCCAAGGATCTGCCCCCCATCATGGAACAGGTCTTGTATTGCGACATGACACCAGAGCAGGAGAAATTCTACGAACGTGAAAAATCAGGTATTCGCAACAGCATTTATCAGGTGTTTGAACACAAAACGCCTGAGCAATCAGCCATTATGGCACTACAGGCACTTACGCGGTTGCGACAAATTGCCAATCATCCTGTTATGGTCGATGAGACCTACACGGGCTCATCCGGGAAATTTGAACAAATTGTAGATAAGCTGGAAAGCATTGTGGCAGAAGGCCACAATGTGTTGGTTTTCTCATCCTTTGTAAAAGATTTGGAACTACTCCAAAAGGAATTGGAGATCAAAAAACTGTCCTTCACCAAACTCATTGGTTCAACGCGGGGGCGCGACAAGGTCATTAAGGAATTCAATGATAAGGCATCCATATTTCTGATTTCATTAAAGGCTGGAGGAGTGGGATTAAACCTGACCAAGGCCGATTACGTGTTTATGCTAAATCCCTGGTGGAATCCTGCTGCAGAATCACAGGCCATTAACAGGGCACATCGAATTGGGCAGACCAAGAATGTGTTCGTGTACCGCTTTCTTTCTTCGGGTACCATAGAAGATAAAATTGCGCGCTTACAGCAAAAGAAGTCCCAGTTAGCCGATGTGTTTGTCAACAATAATAACCCCTTAAGCGATCTAAGTCAAGCGGAAATACTGGAACTCTTTAGTTAGAGTTACTTGAATTTTTGAGCACATTGTATTAAATTGAAGAGAAAAAATATTTTGGCTTAATTATTGATTAAACCTTCTATAAAAAAAACAATATGAAAAAACTATTTTTTGTTGTAGCCATATTCTGGATGAGTCTGCCCTTGATGGCACAGGATGAAACCACAAATTCTGAAGCTGTTGTGGAGACAAGACAACTGGCTCCTTTCGAAAATTTGACAGTTTCCCGCGGCATCAACGTAACCCTTGTTGAAGGTCTCTCGCCGAAAGCGGAAATTCATATTCAAAACGCACCAGTAGATGATGTTTTGTTGGAGCAATCCAACAAAAACCTTACCGTTCGCATGCGTGCCCGCATTAACAGGGATGTGGCCGTAAATGTCTATCTCTATTATCAAAATATCAATGAGATTACTGCTAGCAGTGGTGCAAGCGTTTATTCGGAGGACATACTGGAAACTGATTTTCTGAAACTGGTAACCGGAACGGATGCCTCCATTCAGTTGGAAATTGAAGTCAACAAACTGGAGGCTTCTGCCTCCGCTTCCAGAATAGAATTGATGGGCAGCGCTCAGTCAATGGATATTAACGCCACCACCGGGGGGCGTTTCCTTGGTGCCAATCTGGAAAGCAAAGTAGCACTGATACGGGTCAATACAGGTGCCAGTGCACAGGTCTGGGTGACTGAGAATTTGAGCGCCCGGGCAGGTTCTGGTGCGAGTATAGAATACACTGGGGATCCGGCAAAAGTAGAAGTGCACACCAGCTTGGGTGGTCGAATTGAAGCAATCAAGTAATGCCGCCCTGTATTCAAAGGTAAACTTCAGCAACCATCAAAAAAACAGCTTCTCAAAGCACTAAAGCTAAGGGAAGCTGTTTTTTTTGCCTTTAGCCGGATGACTTATTTATGACGGGCCGCCTTTAAAGTATTCAGCAGTAAAGATACAATGGTCATTGGGCCTACCCCGCCCGGAACTGGGGTAATGAAACTGCATTTAGGGGAAACATTGGGAAAATCAACATCTCCTTTTAGTCGCCATCCGCTTTTGGTTTCTGTAGATGGCACACGTGTTGTTCCTACATCAATAACAACAGCCCCTTCTTTAACCATATCTGCTTTTAAAAATTCGGGAATGCCCAGTGCCGCCACAATGATGTCGGCTTGCAGGCAAATCTCTTTTAAATTGGCGGTGCGACTGTGGCATACGGTAACTGTTGCATCACCGGGATTGCCTTTCAAAGAAAGCAAAATACTCATGGGGCGACCTACAATATTGCTTCGGCCAATGATCACCGCATGTTTGCCTTTGGTATCAATATTGTAACGCTTTAACAACTCCATAATACCTTGTGGGGTGGCTGAAACAAAGGCATCGGCACCGGTAATCATGCGTCCCAGGTTTTGGGGATGAAAACCATCCACATCTTTCTTGGGATCAATGGCTTCGGTGACTTTTTCCTCAGAAATATGTTTGGGTAGCGGAAGTTGAACAATAAAACCATCCACATCCGCATCTTCGTTGAGATTTTTAACTGCAGCCAACAGTTCAGCTTCGGTGACATCATTTCCAAATCGGATCAGGGAAGAGGCAAAGCCCACTTCTTCACACGACTTGATTTTAGCAGCGACATAGGTTTCACTGCCGCCATCATTACCAACCAGAACTGCAGCCAGGTGAGGCTGCTTCATGCCGGATGAAATCATTTGCTTAACCTCCTGGGCTATCTCCAGCTTGACTGCCTGAGATGTTTTTTTTCCGTCAATCAGTTGCATATCCTTGTTTTTTATTTAGTCCATGTAGACCATAAAATTAAAAAAAAGGCAGAAGCTTTAATTGCTACTGCCTTTATAATTAGTTGAGTTTTTAACGCCGTCCCATAGGCATATTGGCCATAAGCTTGGAGAGGTTCTTGCCCTGCCCCATCATTTTCATGACCTTGCGCGTATCTTCAAATTGTTTAATCAATCGGTTGACTTCCTGAATTGAAGTGCCACTTCCGGCAGCAATGCGTTTGCGGCGACTGCCATTTAGCAAGTCCGGGTTTTCTCTTTCGGCCGGTGTCATTGAAAAAATGATGGCCTCCACTTCTTTAAATGCGTCATCATCAAAATCCATATCCTTGATGGCTTTGCCCATGCCCGGAATCATTCCGGCCAAATCTTTCAGGCTACCCATCTTTTTAATCTGCTGTATCTGACTCAGAAAATCATTGAAGCTAAATTGATTTTTTGCAATTTTCTTCTGCAATTTGCGGGCTTCATCTTCATCAAACTGTTCCTGAGCACGCTCCACCAGTGATACAATATCACCCATGCCCAAAATACGATCGGCCATCCTGCTTGGGTGAAAAACGTCGAGGGCATCCATCTTTTCGCCTGTACCCACAAATTTGATGGGTTTGTTAACCACACTGCGTATAGAAAGTGCGGCACCACCTCTGGTGTCACCATCTAGCTTGGTCAGCACAACACCATCAAAATCGAGCCGATCGTTGAATTCCTTCGCTGTATTGACCGCATCCTGACCGGTCATCGAATCTACCACAAACAGAATTTCATGCGGTTTAACGGCATTTTTGATGGCAGAAATCTCGTTCATCATCTCCTCGTCCACTGCCAAACGACCGGCGGTATCAATGATGACTAAATCATACCCCTTTTGTTTGGCTTCTTTAATGGCATCTTTGGCTATCTGAACAGGATCTTTGCTTCCTTCCTGGGTAAAGACTGGTACACCAATTTGTCCGCCAAGTACCTGCAGTTGGTTGATGGCAGCGGGACGGTAAACGTCACCGGCGACCAGTAATGGATTTTTAGATCGTTTGGTCTTTAAGAAGTTGGCCAACTTTCCGGTAAAGGTAGTTTTACCTGAACCTTGCAGACCAGCAATTAAAATCACGGCCGGTTCTCCTTTGAGGTTGATGTCGGTAGAGGCACCTCCCATCAGCTTGGTGAGCTCATCGTGGACAATCTTAACCATCATCTGTTCCGGCTTAACGGCCGAAAGCACATCTTGTCCCAATGCCTCCTCCTTCACCGTTTCGGTAAAAGTTTTGGCAGTTTTGAAGTTAACGTCGGCATCCAATAAGGCGCGACGAATATCTTTGAGCGTTTCCGCTACATTTATTTCAGTGATTTTACCCTGCCCTTTCAGCAGTTTAAACGATCGTTCAAGCTTTTCCGAGAGATTATCAAACATCTTTGTGGCTCATTTTAATTTGGCGCAAAAATAGCAAAAAAATGTGGAGAAAAGGAGATAGCAAGCAGAAATTACTCACCATAAACCACCTTTTCCATGGCCCAGTTAACTCTGGCGGCCGCATGCACATCGCTTACGCAAGGTTTATTGTGCAACAGTTTTTCAACCACCTGCTTAATCAGGTTATATTGAATGTTTTCGGGGTTCATATATGGAAATTCCAATTCTCCCTTCTTATTGTAAAGCAGGACAGGTTCATGCCCAAAGCCCGAAAAGACAACTTTCCCCTTGGTGCCGATTATCTCCATTACATCTTCCTGGGCAGAAGGGTCTGTTACAAATGACCATGAGCCGGTACCGGTAACGCCATTTGTGAATTGATAAACAGCTGTTACCGTATCCTCGGCCTTATAAATTTTGCCACCATTAGTGGCAAAACCATGGATGGAAGTAATATCCCCAAAAACAAAGCTGAAAAAATCCAGTTGGTGCGAAGCCAGATCGTAAAAAATGCCGCCACCGGCCACAGACGGATCAATGCGCCAGGTTGGCACTTTTAAATTCATTTCCTGGGTGATAGGGGGACGGGTTAAGCGGATATTGGCCATAAGCGGCGTGCCGATATGCCCTTCATCTACCAGCTCCTTTACCTTCAGAAAGCCCGGCAGGCTTCTTCTGTAGTAAGCCACAAAAAGGGCAATACCCGTTTCTTTTGATACTTGAATCATTTCCTGGCATTGAGCAAAAGTCGCTGCCATAGGTTTTTCGACATAAACAGGCTTGCCTGCTTTCATGGCTTTAATGGCATATTCAGCATGCGTTGAGGGTGGGGTAGCCACATAAATGGCGTTGACATCCCCATCCGCAATCAATTGATCGGCATCATTGTACCATTTGGGCACCTTGTGCCGGGTTGCATAATCTGCTGCCAATGCCCCATTTCTGCGCATAACCGCCACCAAGTGCGATCCGTCTACTTTGTTAAAAGCAGGGCCGCTTTTCCTTTCCGTCACATCACCGCAACCTATAATGCCCCAGTTTACTTTTTTCATCTGAATAATATTTATATAAAAGCTAACGCGTCTATTTGCAGGTAATTATATGCAAAAAGCTACTATTAAAAACACATTTGTGGTTTAAAAGTTCCTCAATGTTGCAACAAGTAAAAGATTTTTTCACCAAATTACACTCACAAGTTTAATATTTTTCAGCTATTTGAAAATCTGACCCGTGGGTAGGACTAGTCCCTCCTCACAGGATAATTCAAACAGGTTCAAAAAGCTGGCTGTAGTTTTTTTTTAAAATCAGGAATTGTAAAAACTGTCATTGTGATATCGAGACTGAAACAAATACTTAATCTTAATAGGAACCGGTCAATCTTATACAATACGGACGAATACTACGATATTATTGGTGATATTCATGGATATAACACCGAGTTAAATAGTCTGCTAACCCTTTTGGGTTACGCTCTGAAGGACGGGATTTGGCAGCATCCCGAACGTAAAGCCGTCTTTGTTGGTGATTTTGTCAGCCGGGGCCCCGACACGCGCGGCGTTATGAAAACCATCCGCGGCATGGTGGAAAATAGAGCAGGATACGCTATTTTGGGCAACCATGAATTGAATGTGATTGGCTATTTTTCATTGGACAAAAAGGGACAGTCCTATTACCAGCCTCCCCCATCCAACAAAGTTCAAATGGAGCGGATTCGTGCACAGTTTGCCGACCATGAAGGTGAATTGGAGCATTATGTGAAATGGCTGAAAGAATTACCTTTCCATTTGAACTTTGGTCCTATAAGAGTGGTTCACGCCTATTGGAGCGATAAGCACATGCGCTTAATTAACCAGACTCTTACTCAGGGCAGGTTAACCAAGAAACTTATCAAAGAGATTGTCAAAGGAAAAAGCGACTTCGCTCAGGCGGTGAAGCAGACTACCCGCGGCATAGAACTCAATCTGCCCAAGGATCTGATTATAAAAGATGCCAAAAATATACGTAGAACCAATTTTCGAATCCTATGGTGGGAATCGCCGCATGGGCAGACCTTTCGGCATTTAAGCTACGGCAATCGGTTTGTTTTACCCGATTATACGGTTCCAGAACAGATCCTTTTTCCGTTCGAAGTGTATGAGTCTCATTTGCCCATTGTGTTTTTTGGCCATTACTGCCTTGGATCAACGCCCCTTGCCGCTGCACCCAATGTCTGTTGCATGGATGGCTGTGTGGCCGGAAACGGCCGTCTGGTGGCCTACCGTTGGAGTGGTGAAGCTGTTATCAACGAAAGCAACTTTGTCTCCGTAGCCTCCAAGCTAAAATTAGTATAGGACTAACATCCGTCATAAAACTTACAGGTCCTTAAAAGTAATTTTATCACTCCATATAAATAGTAAATATATGTCAACACGCACAGAGAGTGATTTGCTTGGAGAAAAAGAGGTACCGCTTCAAGCTTATTATGGCATACAAACCCAACGGGCTATAGAGAATTTTGACATTTCAACCGCGCGCCTAAAGCATTATCGCAGCTTCATTTGGGCACTGGGAGTTGTTAAAATGGCTGCAGCTCAGGCCAATCATCATATGGG
>DHVH01000098.1 GCA_002412555.1 Marinilabiliaceae bacterium UBA5213
AATTAAATGCCCCGGCATAAAATACCACCTCACATAAACCTCATCACAGAAAATTCGGACTACGAAATAAAATCACCTTTGGGACAAAGAAGTCACCATTAGGCCGTCCTATTCGTCTTTATTGCACTCTTCTCCTAAATGGGCTTCTGCTTATTAAAAAGTCTCTTTGAGAATACGGGAAGTTGCGCCACACATACTTTGAACATAGCTTAGTGCAGCAGCACCGGAAGCTTTCAAGGCAGTTTCGGCGTTTGGCGACCAGAACATTTCCATCACTTTCATAAAGCCGGCTTTGTCAGAAATGGGGAAACCGGCACCATGTTGAATCAGATCCACGGCCTCTTTAAACTTTGTATGGTTAGGGCCAAAAATCACTGGCATGCCATAAGTGGCTGCCTCCAGAGTATTGTGAATGCCTTTACCAAAACCACCACCAATGTAGGCCACACTGCCGTAACGATAGATGGACGAAAGCAGTCCAATGGTATCAATGACCAATACGCGGGCATCTGCTGGAATAGGACCGCTCAATTTTGAATAACGGCAGACAGGCACCTTAAAGCGCCCCGCCAATTGTGTGACATGTGATTCGTGCACTTCATGCGGCGCCACAATACACCTCACTTGCGCGGGAGAATTGTTAATGAAGTCGGCCAAAATGGCCTCGTCCTCTGGCCACGAGCTACCGGCTACAATCACCTGGGCCCCTTGGGCAAAATCTGCGATCACAGGCACCTCCACAGCCTTGGCTGCAATTGCGGCCACCCGGTCGAAACGCGTATCGCCGGCCACCACATGGTTATCGATATCAATACTTGTCAGCAAGCGTGCCGACTGCTCATCCTGCACATAAAAACGGGTGACGCATTTAAGCATATTCCGGAACCAGGCACCATTCCACCGGAAAAATATCTGCTCTTTTCTGAAAATTGACGAAACACTGTATAATGGAATATTGGCCCGCTTGAGTTGACTAAAATAATGGAACCAATATTCATATTTCACAAAATAAACCTTATCGGGATGGACAGCCCTGATAAAACGCTGCGCATTTTTTCGGGTGTCCGCCGGTAAATAAACCACCACATCTACCTGGTCATAATTCTTACGCACCTCATAGCCCGAAGGCGAAAAGAAAGTCAACACAATTTTATAATTGGGATGCTCCCTTTTAATAGCCTCGATCAAAGGACGCCCCTGTTCAAACTCGCCCAGAGAGGCACAATGCACCCAAACAACCTGGCCGCGCAGGTCACTTCCAGCCAATTGGTCCCAAACCCTGGCACGTCCCTTAGTTATTAAGGCCGCTCTGGTATTAAACGGAGCCACCAATCGGGCTACCAAACCAAAAAGTATTATTCCTGTATTGTATAGATAAAGCATCATCCTATTTTTATCCACGTGATCGGCTTTGCCGCTACACTAATTAAAAAACCAAAATAAATCAAAAATTAGTGTAGGCAACATCCATTTCATTCGTGTTAATTAGTGAAATGAGTGGATTGTATTTTTTACGGCATAAAAATACAACAAGCTAGCCGACTGCCTTATATTTTTAGCGGAAAAAAGCAGTTTGCGGTCAAAATCTTTTACTTTTGTGTTCTGTAATTACAAGATACCTACTATGAGTAACGAAGCATCAAAACCGGACATCGAAGAAGTTAAAAGCAACTTTATTTATCAAGAAATTGACAAAGACCTGGCCGAGGGCAAAAATGAAGGCAAAATCCTCACACGTTTTCCTCCTGAACCCAATGGCTATTTACATATTGGGCATGCCAAATCCATCTGCCTTAATTTTGGCATTGCCAGGCATTATAAAGCAGGTTGTAATTTGCGCTTCGACGACACCAACCCCACCAAAGAAGAGGTGGAGTATGTCGATTCCATTCAGGAAGACATCCAATGGTTAGGTTTTGAGTGGGAAGGCGAGCCCAAATATGCCTCCGATTACTTTGAACAACTCTATGAGTGGGCGGTGCTATTAATCCAAAAAGGCAAGGCCTACGTCTGCGAGCTCAGTCCCGAAGCAATTGCCACCCAAAAAGGAACGCCCACCACACCGGGTAAAGAGAGTCCCTATCGCAACAGGTCGGTTGAAGAAAACCTGGATTTATTCGCCCGCATGAGAGCCGGCGAATTCAAAGATGGCGAAAAAATATTACGTGCTAAAATTGACATGGCATCACCCAATATGCATATGCGCGATCCACTGATGTACCGCATTTTGCATCGGCACCATCACCGCTCAGGCGACCAGTGGTGTATATATCCCATGTACGACTTTACCCATGGCCAGAGTGATTACCTCGAAGGCATCACCCATTCTGTTTGCACACTCGAATTTGAGGTGCACCGCCCCCTCTACAACTGGTTTTTAGACCAGATTCTGGACGGCGAAGCCGTGCCTGTAAGGCCGCGACAAATTGAATTTGCCCGTCTCAACCTGAATTACACCGTCATGAGCAAGCGCAAGCTACTCGAATTGGTGCAAAAGGACATCGTTTCGGGATGGGACGATCCCCGCATGCCCACCATATCGGGCTTGCGTCGAAGAGGCTACACGCCAGAGTCTATTAGGATGTTTGCCGACAAGGTAGGTGTAGCCCGTCGCGACAATGGAATCGACATTGCCCTGCTGGAATACTGCGTGCGCGAAGACCTCAACAAAAAGGCCATGCGCGTCAACGCTGTGCTCAACCCTGTCAAACTCATCATCACCAACTACCCTGAAGACCAGGTAGAAATGATGGAAACCGTCAACAACCCCGAAGACGAAAGCATGGGCAACAGAACCATTCCTTTCAGTCGGGAAATCTACATTGAGCAGGACGATTTTATGGAAGATGCCCCCAAGAAATTTTTCCGTCTGGGACCTGGTCGCGAAGTCCGCCTAAAAAGTGCCTACATCATCAAATGCGAAGATTTCAAGAAGGATGCCGACGGTAACGTATCTGAAATCTACTGCACCTACTATCCGGAATCGCGCAGCGGTTCTGACACCTCTGGCCTGAAAGTCAAAGGCACCTTGCACTGGGTTTCGGCCAAGCATGCCGTAGATGCAGAAGTAAGGTTGTACGACCGCCTGTTTATGGATGAAGAGCCAGATGGTCATAAGGACAAAGACTTTAAAGAATTTTTGAATCCGGAGTCCCTTACCATCCTGTCGAACTGCAAACTGGAACCCTTTTTGGCAGATGTTCAACCACTGGATAATTTTCAATTTCAGCGCCTGGGTTATTTCGCAGCAGATAAAGCCTCAAAACCTGATCACCTCATCTTCAACAAAACAGTAGGCTTACGCGACAGCTGGGCAAAAGCCAATAAATAAAAAATACAGACAACAATAGATCGTTAGGTTGATAGGTCGTTAGGTTGATAAGTCGTTAGGTTGATAAGTAAAATTAAATCCATGGTATTCAGCAAGTTATGTTACTACAGCCAATAAATACAAGTCATTTAAAATCTGCGATTTACAAAGCAATCGCGAACTATAAAAAACAACAAAAGGCTATTTGATTCGTTCGCCCCAATTGCAAATTGGCGCAAACCAAATAATTGCAAAGTCGGTAACTAACCGCCTTCGATAAATAGCGTTAAGAAATGAAGGATGGTTGCCGTAGAGAAGCCCGCGCTGTTTTTTTTGGAGCCGCAGTGAACAGAGTGAACGAAGTCCCGCATAGCGGGAGAAGCGAGTTCGCGGGGTTTAGGCGAGCGGCCTTCATTTTAAATATTTATCGTCAGCGGCGGCCTTTATTAGCTTCGCTGAATTTTGCTACGTTCGGCATTGATGCAAACAAGTTTGATCACTGCGCTCACTAAACGCAAAATTTGCTTACTTTTTTTGGCTGTAGCAAAAAAGTAAGATATCTGAATAATGTAACCTTGTAACGGTTTTACCAGTTTAAACCAATACAAGGTTTTTTTATCCTATTTAAAATGCCATACTTCAAAAACACCAGTCGTTTAATTTTTCTGCTACTGCTACTAATAATCATAAGTGCGGGGCACACGACCTATGCTCAGGAAGCGCTTGTGAATCAAGTAGATGCCCAGGGCAACAAAACAGGCTTGTGGCAGATCAACTCTGAGGAAGGATGGATGTTTGAAGAAGGACATTATGTCAATGGTCACAAAGATGGCCTTTGGAAAGGCTACTACCCAAACGGAAACGTCAAACACGAAATAACCTTCAAAGAAGGAATTGCCAACGGAGCTGCCCGGTTTTACTTCGAAAATGGACAGGTTTGGGAAGAAGGTGATTGGCGTGAGGCATACTGGGTGGGCGACTACCGGCTCTACCATGCCAGCGGACAAGCCGCCTACGAATTCACCTACAATGAAACAGGCCAGCGACAAGGTGAGCAGCGGTATTACTATCCGGATGGCCATCTAAAATACAAAGGCAAATGGGACAATGGCGCCGTTGATGGGCATGTAGAAGTGTACGACTCAACCGGCACCCTCCAACAGGTCAGAAATTATCAGGATGGAGCCTTTGAGAACACCACCGAGTTACGCCAAATAATGCCTGAAAACCGATCAGCCAGTCCTGAAAAAGTGATTTCTCCCTTTTACGGAACAGGCTATCACACCGCCTACAAACTGAATGGAAATATTTACCAGAAAGGATATTACCGGGAGGGCATTTTGCACAACGGTGAAGAATACATCTACGATCACAACGACCGGTTGCGCCAAATAAGGGTCTATGAAAACGGGCGAATTATTAAGATCAAATCGGGATCTGAACTAAAAGATTTGCCCTAGTTCCCTGGCAACGCTCAAATTAGTCGCCAACCAAGATGCAGCGCACCGAAAAACCATAGTTTTTTGAAAAGTTTCCCCGGTACAAATAATCATAATCGGGCAAGATGTAGCGACTCCAGGCATTCAGCTCATCGGTTGAGGAAGCTGTCCACCAATAGGCATAAGCACCCAGACTGTTAAAATGCCCCTCGTTGCTGCGACGACCGGCGGGCAGTGCCGAAAAGCCATATTGATTGCTCCCATTTAGAATGTCCCAGCCTTGTTGGGCTTTCATTTTTAGCGCACCATCTTTGCCCCGCCATCCGGTGGCTGAAGTAACATCAATGGCAGGGTCTATTTCTTTTTCAAGCGCCAGCCAGTCCTGATCGGTGGGCAAGCGCCACCCGGCGGGACAAAACCCCGCCTCCGAAACCGCATACCAATTGTACAATGCCCCATATTGGTATTGATGATGGGCGTTGTGTTGATACCAGCAATAAGCCGGCATAGCTGTGTCACGCCAAGTGGTGTTGCTTTGGACTTCCAGCAATACTTCACCCGTTCTTAAACGGGTGGTTCGCAGATTTTCAGCCATCCAAAGTCGACCGCCAATTTCAACCGTAGCATAATGATTCTCGTCGCCATCCACACATGCCACAAATTGAAAGACCAGTATGGAGTCTTTCTCGGGAACCAGACTCAGATAATGCACCATTTCCCCTGCCATGCCCTTCAGAAGTAGTCGTTCTCCCACGGCATGCGGCAGTGCAACAGATGATTTTTGGTGTCCGGTATTTTTATCATTTATGGAAATCCAGGTCACATCCGGATGGCTGGCAGAGGAGGACTTGTCCGACCGGATCCAATGGGTATGCTCGGACTGCGGCGTCATCAGATGCACTTTATGAGCGCCGCGTTTCAAAGCCGAAACCCGCACCTGGTGCTGGCCACGCGGCAACTCCCGGTCTTCATCAACCACCAGGCGTCCTGTGGCATCGGAAATTCTCAGGAAAACATAGCCTGGCCTGTTCGTCCAAAATGCAATGTCACAGCCACCGGCTGCGCCATCCGCACTAACAACAATATCAGTTGATTTATCGGCTTGACAATCAACACCGACAGCACCCAACAATAAATTTTCACCACTAAATACCGACACCCTGCTACCGGTCATTAGGTTCACCACTTCAACTTCATCTAGGTGACCAGCCGTCCCTGTCGCCTCAAAATCCAGTGAAATCGTTTGCGATTTCGCCATCATTCCCAACAGAAAAAAGACCATCCCCAAAGCGAATCGTAACATAGCAATTGATTGTTATTCCATTTGACTCAAAATACCACGGATCGTATGCCATTCGGTATACATCGCATCCAACAGCATCTGTTTAACGCCCATCTCCCCGCCAGATAAGCCTTCCAATTCACGAGCCAAGGCCGCTAGTCTGTCAAAGCCCATATTCATACTCAAGCCTTTAATTGTGTGACTCCTTTCTTTCACCTTTTTGGCATCATCGAGTTTGGTCGACAATTGATCCAGAAAGCCACTCATCTGAAAAGAAACCGAGTGAATTACTTTTTCCATCAATTCTTCATTAAAACCAATCCGCTCCATCAGGTCCTCTACATTAAAGTGGGCTTCTTCTGCAAGAGCGCGGGTTAAAAAATCGACCACCTCCTCTTCCACCAGTTCAAATCCTTGTATATGTTTCATAAGTATCTCGCGGAGCTGAACGGAACTCACTGGCTTGGGTAAAAACTCGTCCATTCCAGCCGAGAGGCAAGTATCCCTTTCCTCTCTTTGGGCACCGGCAGTTAGGGCGATAACAGGAATGTGCCTGGCTCTTCCCTTTTCTCGATAGCGAATAACCATGGTTGCTTCTATGCCACTCATCACCGGCATTTGAACATCCATTAATATGAGATCAGGTTGGTGATTTTTTAATAACTCAAGCACCTCTTGCCCATTCACAGCTTCCAGAATCTGCGCTTGCGGAATCAGCTGCTTGATCAAAATCAATACCAGCTCCATGTTCATGGCAATGTCCTCAGCCACAATTATAACCGGCGACTGGCGGTTAATCCACTTACCTTCAGGCCTATCCGGGGAGGCTTGCCTGGGCAGCTTTTTGGTTGCGGCTAATTTTGCTGGTATCGTAAAGGAGAAAGCAGACCCTTTGCCGGCTTCACTTTCGAGTTCAATTTTGCCCCCCATTTTTTCAACAATGCGGTTCGAAATAATCAGTCCCAGACCGGTGCCTCCATACATACGGGTAGTACTGGTATCGGCCTGAGAAAAAGCCATAAACAGCCTTGCCCTTTGTTCTTCGTTGATACCAATTCCTGTGTCCCGAACCAAAAAAGTAAAGGCGCCCTCTTTCGAATTAACAGGCACATAGCTTACAGAAAGAGTTATTTCACCCCTTGCCGTGAATTTCACAGCATTGGCCAGCAGGTTAACCAGGACCTGCTTCAATCGGGTAGGATCGGTGAAGATAAAGCGAGGAATATCCTCAGCCATCTGCAAATTCGCCTCCAAGCCTTTCTTCTCTGCCTGCAATCGGATCATTTCGATGGTCTGAAATGTCAAATCATACAAATCCATTTCTACCGCTTCCAGCATTAATTTTCCGGCTTCAATCTTCGAGAAATCCAGAATATCATTCACTACTGCCAGCAGGGCGTTCCCTGATGAATAAGCATTGTCCAGGTACTTTTTTTGAATAGATGTGAGTGGCGTATTTTTTAGCACCTCGGTAAAACCAATGATGGCATTTAAGGGCGTTCGAAGCACGTTTATTTCCCAGTCCAGTTGTCCGCGCGTGACGGGATAGGCAATGAATTTGGAGGAATAGGACGACAGCCCGACCAGATCCAGATTACGCAGGGTCACGCTGCTGTTTGCT
>DHVH01000283.1 GCA_002412555.1 Marinilabiliaceae bacterium UBA5213
AATAATACCCCCATGAAAATCTATTCCTATCTCGATTCAGGAAAGCCAGTCCTTGCAACTCGGCTGCCAACTCATACCCAGGTTTTGGATGAAACAATAGCCTATCTGGTGAACCCGGCAATAATGGAAATGGCCGCTGGATTTATTGACCTCGCAGAAAACAACACACTCCGTACCACTCTGGGGGTTAACGCCAGGAAACGGGTTAAGGAAGAATATTCCCTTCCTGCCTTCAAGAGAAAGTTGACAGCATTTTACAAAAAATTGCCAATCCAGTAACAATACTGCCCACACAACCAAGAATCCCCCCGACTTACCCTCAATAAATTTACAATATACCACCCCTTGCAGATGCAAGGTGATTGACAAGACCGTCTTGCCAGTCTATATATATCTTGTTAATTTGAGAAAATTTTTATCGTCTTTTGAGGAATGTCAGACTTCTCATTCTTATTCTTGGAGGTATAAATATGTTAAAAAATAAGATTATCACTCATTCACTTTGTACCATGCTTTTTATGACCGCCCCTCTTGCTGTTGCGGTTACCTCTGGACACGCTTGGGATGTCATAGAAATTGATTCCGAGACACATACCGGCAACACCAACCCCGTCGAAGGTATTTACTTGGATAAGGGGGCTTGGAAATGGCGGGAATGGCCCGAATGCCATCATGGTGGATATCGTTTCTTAACCGTTGAGCTTGATCCCAACCGGCACGGTATTGCTTTTTTTTTAGTACAAATTCCCAAAACTGGATTTTATAAGCTCGAAACCAGCTATTTTGACACTGAGAACAGAACCTACGATGCAGATTATGCAGTCTATGTCAATGCTACAACTGCCGAGGCTGAAAACAAAACCGTAAAACCTG
Organism: Marinilabiliaceae bacterium UBA5213; assembly: GCA_002412555.1. Taxonomy (GTDB): domain Bacteria; phylum Bacteroidota; class Bacteroidia; order Bacteroidales; family Marinilabiliaceae; genus Geofilum. The sequence goes on from DHVH01000283.1 coordinate 874, forward strand.
TGTATGCAGTAAGCATTAACCAAGTGGGACCAGGAGCCGTTCCATGGGAAGATATGGGGACATATTGCCTTCAAAAAGACGATATCTCCATGCTTGTCCTGGATAACTATGATGATAATCAGTCAGCTTCTACTGATGCCAGCCGCTGGACCTTCGTGGGTGAAGAATACAACTCACAAAATTGTACTGATGGGGTAAATATAGCTCCGATCAATCATCTTCTGTTACACAACTATAAGAGGTAATCATGTTAAAAACTAAAATTATCACCTATTCATTTTATGCCATTTCTATGGTCGCCACCCCTCTTACTGTTGCTGTTACCCCTGCACACGCTTGGGATGTAATGAGAATCGACTATGAGACACATAATGGTAACACCGACCCCGTCAAAGGTATTTATTTAGACAAGGGAGAATGGAAGTCATGGAATTATGCTGCAATAAATAATTGGTATCGGTATTTATCTTACGAGGTCGGCCCCACTCGACACGGAATTGCCTTCTGGCTCGTGAAAATCCCCAAAACCGGTTTTTACCAACTTAAGACAGCTTTTCAATCCACTAAACATAGAACATACGATGCAAACTATGCTCTCTATGTTAATGCTACTATGACCGAGGCTGAGAACAAAACAGCAAAACCGGTATATGAAACAATTGTCGACCAGCGCAGCCCAAACCCAACCGTTTCGGAAACAAAATGGGCCGAAATGGGAACATTTTGCCTCCAAAAAAACGATATATCCATGCTTGTCTTAGACGGCAGAGATGACACTGAGTCAGATTCTGCCGATGCTACTGATTGGACCTTTGTGGGTGAAGAATACAATTCACAACGATGTACGAATGGGGTAAACATGGTTCCGGTCAATCACCTTCTGTTAAGACCGAGAGGCTGACAGACAGATTACCTGCCGCTCATCTTCTGGCCACAGAAAAAAACCTACGTGGATAGTTTCAAAAAAATTGTCTTGAAGCTATCCACGTAAGTTCAATTCCCAAAAATATTATTTATTTTATCAGACACATTTTCTATCATAATACGACAGTTACACAAGTAGAGGATATACAGTCATGGCAGTGCTGCCACATTATAACCTCCTCCATCGTAGTATGTATTGTCTTCTAATCCCTTTTGTTATCTCTATATAAACGTATCAGTACGTCCACCCGTGAGTCCTTTTCTTGCCACCTCAATCGTTTTTCTGGACTTCAAATTTCTCCCTTCCATCAAAATGGCCCCTAATGCAGACAACTTTTAAACGGGTATCATTTCATAAACTCTTAAACCACAAAACATCATCGATTTTTCAGTAGAAAATGGAAGACACTTCGTTCTTACAAAAACTCATCCACCATAAATTCTTTTTTTTTCTCTGTATTTTCTTTTCCTGTCTCTATTTATACTTTTTCACCAATCGAGCCTACGTTGAAGTAACAATTGACTCACCAGAACCGACTTTATTAAAAATATACTGGGCCAAAGACGGTCAACCCTATTCAGAAAAAAACAAGGCCCAGCTTCGCGTCGTACCCAAACAGACAAAATATGGTTTTTTCCTGACCAACCTGACCGATATAACTAAGCTGCGTATCGATCCCCACCAGCATCACGGCACAAGCACCATAAAAAAAATATCAATCCAACAGGCCGGTTTTAAATCTATTCATTTTGAATCAATTCCTGAGTTTTCACGTCTCAAGCCTGTCTTTGGAATCATTGAATATGGAATATCCAAGAACGGCCTGTTTACAAAATCTCTTGGTAATGATCCGCAATTTGAATTTGATTTTATACCTAAAAAAAGCCCATTTAATCCGTACATTGAAGCCACCCGTATCGTGGCGCTCTGCCTTTTTTTATGGCTTCTTTATCATTATGGCGCCCCCTTAGTCAAAGACCTGCAATATGTCCAACTATTTCTTGCGATCATTTTTATACTGATTGCTCTGATGGCAACAACCAGCTCGGAAAATGTCCATCCTGACGAGTATGTCCATTTAGATGCCGCCCGCTATTACCGGAATCATTGGTTGCCTCCCCGTGTTGACTCTCCCGAGATTCGCCATACCTATAGTGTATATGGAGTTTCCCGACTGAACACTGACGAAATGTCCTATCTCTTAACCGCTAAATTCTCAAACTTATTTACACCATTCCATATTACAGAATATCAGGCCTTGCGGCTGTTTAATATCTTTTTGTTCGGAATAATTCTTCTTTATATTATTCTCCGTCCAGTGGTTCGTCCTCTCGCCCTGCCATTTTTATTGACACCCCAGCTATGGTATACTTTCAGCTATTGTAATTCTGACGCCTTTGCTTTTTTCCTTTATTTCATTATATGCTGTCAGGTCATACTTCCAGACAGCATGCT
>DHVH01000193.1 GCA_002412555.1 Marinilabiliaceae bacterium UBA5213
GTGGTTGTCGCCCATCACCGTGGCCTCTCGATGCCCCCAACCGTAGGAGGGGGAAGAGGGCCAGTATTGGCGGGTAGGATCTTCAGCGGCCAGAACCTCCGGGATAATGTCGTGAAACACCTTTTGGTAGTGACTCCAGACTTCCAAACTGTCAGCAGTGGAGTAGCCCAGACTGCGTTGCCAGCCCCAGTCGAACCAGCCGTTTTGAATTTCGTTGTTGCCACACCAAAGGGCAATGGAAGTATGGTTTCTGATTCTGCGAACATTGTCAATGGCCTCCTGGCGCACGTTCTCCAAGAATGGCTCATCACCGGGGTACATGGCGCAGGCAAACATGAAATCCTGCCAGACCAGGATGCCTTTTTCATCGCACAGGTCGTAGAACAACTTGTCTTCATAAATGCCGCCACCCCAAACCCGCAGCATGTTGTAATTGGCTTTAACCGCATCCTCAATGGCCTTTTCATAATCGCTGGCGGTGAGTCGCGGCAGAAAGCTTTCCAGAGGAATATAGTTGGCACCTTTGGCAAAGAAGGGTTGTCCGTTGACATGGAATTCAAATGAGCTGCCATGCGTATCCGGCTGTTGCACCAGTTCAATGGTCCGCACCCCAATGCGCTGTGAGCGGGTAACAATGCCCTGCGACGTTTTTAAGGTAACATCCACATGGTAAAGATGCGCTTCGCCCATGCCGTTGGGCCACCAGAGTCGCGGTTCGTCGATGGTGAAATCAAGGCTGACAGGGTTGATGCCCTTCTGTAAGTGTATTTTGGTTATTTGGGTTTTGAATTGGCTATCCGGACTACTAACCCTTATTTCCACTTCTTCTTCCTGATCGGCCACAATTTCTATTTGGGCGCGATAGTCCGCTTTGTCCTCAGAGACTAATTGGGCGTAAAGAAATACATCATGAATGTTGGCCGTGTTCCAGAATTTAAGATAGACCGGTCGCCAAACCCCGGAAGTAATCAGACGTGGGCCCCAGTCCCATCCAAATTGGTAGGGCGCCTTACGGGAGTGGACACGCTCGTCTTCGGGTAAAACATAAGGCAACTTAGCGGCCTGCGTTTTGTTGTAGGTCTCGGGTGATAGAAAGTATATTTCCAAAGTGTTGAGGCCAGTAGTGAGGTGCTCCCGGGCATCCACTGTCCATGAGCGGAACATGTTGTTGGCCTTGAGGACCTCCACATTGTTAAGTTTAACAGTCGCATGGGTATCGAGTCCCTCAAAGACCAGCTGAATATTATGGTTGGCCATCTCTTCCTCCGAAACCGTGAAAGTCGTTCTGTATATCCAGTCTTTGGCACTGACCCATTGCACCGAATCTTCGTTGGAGCGGTAAAAAGGGTCGCCGATAATGCCCGCCTCTATCAGGTCGGTATGCACTACGCCCGGCACTGTGGCCGGCCTCCAGACCTCCTCATCGGCGCTGCGAAATTCCCAGTCCTGATGCAGCGCTCTTTGGCTCACCAGCTCATTTTTGGGTTGACAAGCGACGAGGAATAATAATCCTAAAGTTGCTAATGTAAAAAAATAACGGCTCATAATAGGGGTCGTTTGTGTTGGCAAAAAAGAAAATGTTTATTGCAGGTTCATCAGTTCAAGGTAGGGAATTTTGGTGACGTTTTGCCACAATGAGTGGTTGGGGGTGGTGGACATATTAAAAGTAAGCGTGCCTCCCTTGGTAATTTCCGAATGGGTGATCCATGGTCGTGCCAAGGCCTCTCCATTGAGGAAGGCCTCTTGAATGTAAAGATGTGCATCATCCACATCCGGCGCTTCTACGGTGAATTGTTTTCCGCCCGGCAGTTGGATGGTGGCATGCTTCCATAAGGGACTACCGATGAGGTAAATGCCTGTGGAGGGATTGACCGGGTAAAAGCCAAGAGAGCTGAAAGTGTACCAGGCCGACATTTGGCCGCAGTCTTCGTTGCCACAATGCCCGTAATGTTCAGGGGCATACATGGTGGTTAAGATCTGACGGATTCTCTCCTGCGTTTTCCAGGCCTGCCCTGTGTAATGGTACAAATAGGCCACATGGTGGCTCGGTTCATTGCCATGCACATACTGCCCGATCATACCGGTACTGAAAATAGGCAGCTCATCACTGGGATAAGGATCGTAGGTGAACATGCTGTCCAGTCGGGCACTGAAACGCTCCTTGCCCAAAGCGTTCTGCAGTCCTTCGATGTTTTGCGGCACAAACCAAAAGTAATGCCAGGCATTGCTTTCGCAATAGTGGTCGGTGTAATCGCGCGCGACAAAATCTTTAAGAAACCGGCCCTTGGCATCCTTGGGACGCAGAAAGCCCGATTCAGTATCAAAATGGTGGCGCCAGTTTTCAGAGCGCTTAAGGAAGTATGCGAAGTCGTCCATTTTACCCAAGGCTTTGGCAAAAGTAGCAATGCACCAGTCGTTATAGGCATACTCCAGTGTTTTGGAAACCGACCAGTTTTCATGATCGAAGGAAATGGGCACATAGCCCAGTTCCCGGTATTCCTGTATACCGTGGTCGCTGGATAAGGCATTGGATTTACAAGCTGCGTAAGCCTCCTCCACATCGAAACCGCCAATGCCTTTGAAAAAGGCATCCACAATAACGGGAACGGCGTGGTAGCCAATCATCATGTTGGTCTCGTTGCCCTGCATGGACCAGACGGGCAGCAGGCCTGTCTCCCGGTAGTGGCTGAGCATGGATTGGATCATATCCGGCACACGCTCGGGATGCATTAAAGTGTAGAGCGGATGGGCCGCCCTGAAAGTGTCCCACAGCGAAAAAGTATCGTACTTATCGTAGCCAGTGGCCGTATGATAGTGGCCATCGGCGCCTTTGTATGCACCCTGGGCATCGCTGTAAAGGGTAGGCGCCAGCATGCTTTGATAGAGCGTGGTATAGAAGGTGCGTTTCCAGGTTTCATTGTCCGATTGCACCCTGATTTTTTGCAGTTGGTTTTCCCAGGTGTCGGAGGCCGCCGTTTTTAGGGCGTTGAAGTCCCACTCCGGGGCCTCTGTCTCTATGGCTTTGGCGGCACCTTCAATGCTGGCACTGGAGATCCCTACCTTAACCATAACCTTTTCGTTGTCATAGGTGGCAAAGCGGAGGTCTACTTTGGTGTGGGTGTCCTTGACCGACTGTCCATCAACGGCCGCCTCTTTTTTAAAGAGTTGGATGGTGGTGGCCGGTTTTGAGAAGCGGGCCACAAAATAGACCCGTTGATCGGCCGCCCAGCCGGAAGAGTAGCGATAACCTGAAATGGTTTGGGCATCCTCAATTTGCAGGAAAGTCTCGGTCGGCCAGTCCCAGTTTAGGGCATAACCCAGGTCAATGATGAAGCCCGAGTTATCGTCCTGCGGAAAAGTATATTGATGAATGCCGGTGCGTCGGGTAGCTGTCAGTTCCGCATTGATGCCGTAGTCCTGTAAAAACACCTGGTAATAGCCCGGCTCCGCATGCTCTTGGTCGTGGCTAAAGAGTGAATAGGGACGATGGCCATTTTCCGGAGTTGTTTTGACCGACTGGCTGTTGACCGGCGTCAGCAGTATATCGTACAAATCGCCCGCCCCGGTGCCAGAAAGATGCAGGTGACTAAAACCGGTGATGATGCTATCGGCCCATGCGTAGCCGGCAATTCTGTCCCAGCCTGAGTAGCCGATATCCGGACTGAGCTGGACCATGCCAAAGGGGACAGTCGCTCCGGGATAGGTGTTTCCCGGGCCATCGGTGCCCATGAAGGGGTTGACCAGAGATGTCAGTCTTTCCTTAGGCGGCTGTTCGGATAGGGAACAGCCGTTTAGGAGCAGCAGTAAATTAAAAATTATGATTGAAGGGTATTTCATTCTTATAATTTTTCTTTAAGTTATTGGTTGAATGGAACTCGCATGTAAGATTTATACATGTTCCTATTGTGGGAAACCTTGCCATGCTCGTTTCATCAGGGGAATTTGAGTTGGTTTAATATTCAAAAATGATTTCATCGGCGAATATCCAGGGGCGGTTGCCGGCACCTGGGTGCCAGTCGGGCAACAGCGGAAGCGCTTCCGAGGATATTTTAAAATACTGGAAGTTGGCGTTCACCGGAAAGTGGAATTCATTGATGATGCCCTCGTGCTCCTGGGGCAGGGTTGTTGTGGTAATGGTGCCCAGTTTGGTGAACGATTGGTTGTCGGTTGACCCATAAACGCTCATCGTCTGGGGCAGAAGAATCCACGAACCCACATTTCTCATAAAGGAGAGCCGCACTTGTTTGACATGTTTTGGCGCTCCCAGATTCACGATCGCTTCCATGTTACGGTTGAATCCCAGCCACTGACCATCATGGAAATCCATGGAGGCTCGGGAGCCATCGATGAGAGCTTTTTCTCCTGCTTTATCATAGGGCCGGGAAGGAGCCAGGTTGTATTGAATCGACGGATAGGTTTCGCCGCTGTTGAAATGGGCCCTGATGAATTCCCGGCTAAGCAACTCGCTGGGTTTTAGGCCTTCTTTGAACGCCCGGGCCATCACTTTTTTCGTCTCGCTGATTTTGAATGGGCCAGTATAAACTGGGTCATTTTCTGACACATTGGTCCCATTTAAATTGTAATGAATGCTTACCCCGGGGGTGTTGCAATGAATGGCGATCTCCTTTTGCTGCGCAAACAAGGTCCTTGTTTCATGAATGTAAGGCGCAAAGACCATTCGCTCCTCAATGGGTGCCAATCGGTACGCCTCGGGTATCGTTGTTACAGGGCGGTTTTCGGGTTGGCTGGCCCACGTTTTATTGGGTGATGTGCCCATGGTGAACTCCAGGACACCGCCGGCCATAATCTCCTGGTGTTGGATGTAAGAGCGGTTGAAGGGTTTTCCGTTCAGGCTGGCCGATTGAATGTAGAGCGCCTCTTTGCTTCTGTCTTTGGCCTTGACTGTGAACTGGTTACCATTGTCCAGATTAAAGGACAATTGTTCAAACAGAGGCGTTCCTATAATGTAGTCGCCACTTCCGGGGGTGACAGGATAAAAACCGGCAGCAGAAAAAATGTACCAGGCCGAAAGTTGCCCACAATCCTCATTGCCACTGATGCCATCGGGTTGGTCGGTGTAAAGAGAATCAAGAATAAGGGCTACTTTCTCCTGCGTCTTCCATGGCTGACCGGCAAAGTTGTAGAGGTAAGCCACGTGGTGGCTTGGCTCGTTGCCTTGGGCATACTGACCAATAAGGCCCGAAATATCATGGGCATTTTGGTTGGTAACGATGGCTTCCTGATTAAACATTTCATCAATTTTAGCCGCAAAGGCCGCATCTCCGCCCATCAGGTCCATGAGTCCTGTTACATCATGCGGGGCAAAGAAGGTATAGTGCCATGAGTTGCCTTCGGTAAAATCACCCGAACCCAGGATGGAGCTTTCAATGGGGTCGAAGGGGGTACGCCAGCTGCCATCGGCCTTTCGCCCTCTTAAAAATCCAACGGACGTATCGAATACATTGCGGTAGTTTTGAGCCCGGTGAATATAGGTCTGGTAGTCTTCCCCCTGTCCCAAAGCCTTTGCCATTTGCGCTATGCACCAGTCGTCATAGGCATACTCCACCTGTTTGGAAACACTATTGCCTTCCCTTTCCATGGGAATAAATCCGAGCTCTTTGTAGTCCTTTAAGCCAATGTGGTCCTTCATGGCCGATGTTTTCATGGCCTTAAAAGCCAGCTCTGCGTCAAAGTCGCGCTGCCCCTTAACATAAGCATCCCAGATGACGGGTACCGAGTGGTAGCCGATCATGGTGCCTGTTTCGTTGGCCATGAGTTCCCAAACGGGTAGCGTTCCATGTTGCTGGTATTGCGTGAGCATGGTGTTGATGAACTCCGTATTTCGCTCAGGCTCAATAATCGTAAACAGCGGATGGGTGGCTCTGAAAGTATCCCAAAGTGAGAAGATGGTGTACATATTGTGAGAGGGCGTCACTGAATGGATTTCCTTGTCCATGCCCCGGTACCTGCCATCTGCATCGGTATACATGTTAGGCGCTATTTGGGCGTGATACATAGCGGTGTAGAAAGTCCGCTTCTGAGCTTCCGAAGCCCCTTCAATACTTATTTTATGCTGGTGCTCGTTCCAGATATTGGTAGCCTGATCCTTGTAGTCGTCAAAAACCCAGTGAGGGGCTTCAGCTTCCATGTTTTTAATGGCTCCCTCCACATCTACGGCAGAAATGGCCACTTTTACCATCAGCTCATTTTTATCCAGGGCATCAAAATCAAGAATGAGCTTTACTTCTTTACCTTCAGCAGCGTTCGCATGGTCAACGATTTCCCCATCCACCATAATGGTGTGAGCAGTGAAAGGTGCGGAGAAGCGGGCTACGAAATAGACGTACTGATCAGCTGCCCAGCCCTGTGAGCGTCGAAGGCCAACTACCTCGTTGTTGCCATTGATGCGAATGAATGCCTCTCGTGGTTGGTTTGCAATCCCATGTTTAAGATCGATGATGAGGGAGGAAGGTTCGCTTTGGGCATAGCGGTAGCGGTGAATACCGGTGCGGGGGGTAGCCGTCAATTCGGCTGCAATGTTATAATCATCGAGCATGACCGAGTAGTAACCCGCTTTGGCAAATTCGCGCTGGTGCGAGAAGCGTGAGCGGTAACCCAGGTCGGGATTTTCTTTGGTTCCGGGTTCCCATTTGTGGTCACCCAAAAAAGGCATCACCAGGATGTCGCCCAGATCTGCGCCGCCAGTTCCGCTCAAATGGGTATGTGAAAAGCCCATGATAGAGCTGTCGGAGTAATGATAGCCGCTACACCAGTCCCAGCCTTCAATGCCGGTGTCGGGACTGAGCTGGACCATTCCGAAAGGCGTTGTGGCGCCGGGAAAAGTATGCCCATGCGCATCGGTTCCTATCATTGGATCCACAAAAATGGTTAAATCCTCCAATGATTGCTTGCAGGACATTAGGGTGGTCAAAAGCAGTAAAATCAACCAGTGTTTCTTCATGTTGGTATGTTTAGGTGTTTTTAAGCACGATTATGTAAATTTTCGAGGATAAAGGTAATCTTTTATAAAAAAATAATAAAAGAATAGGGAAATTATTTTAAAAAATATAAAAAAAAATGCTTTTTTTGTAATGTGAAATAAAGTCGTATGAATCCAATTTTCAGGAGCTCTTTTAGCAAGCAAAGGGAGATGGTATTATAAATCTTTAATCAAATAATTAAATAGATCTGAAATGAGAAAATTTACACATGAGAATTTTTCAGCCCTCCGGAGACTCACCTTTTTCGTCATGGCTGCATTTTTATTAATGCTGCTTGCCTGCAGTTCACCTGAGGTGAAATTCTATAATGAAGGCATTAGCATTGTACCTCAACCCAACGATCTGGTGGCAGGAGAGGGTTCTTTTACCTTGACCCGAAAGACCGTTTTTGTGGCGGATGACCAGGCTGAACTTCGGTCTGTTATTGCTTTTTTCAATGCAAAAATTAAAACCGCTACCGGTTTTAATCTGGCGGTGCAGACGGGTGATGCATCCTCCAATTACATCGCCGTAAAAATAGTGCCGGAAAGCGAAATGGGTGATGAAGCCTATGCTTTGACTGTAACAGAGGCCGGGGTAGCCATTGAGGCTAAAACCGCACGCGGTGCTTTTTATGGCTTGCAGACCATGTTACAACTTTTACCGGCTGAAATTGAAAGTCAGCAAATAGTGACGAATGTACTCTGGGAGATGCCAACGTTAAGCATTAAAGATGCGCCACAGTTTCCATACCGGGGAATGCACCTGGATGTTTGTCGCCACTTTATTCCGGTCGAGGATATTAAGACACACCTGGACATGATGGCCCTTTTCAAGCTCAATAAATTTCACTGGCACCTGACAGAAGATCAGGCCTGGCGCATTGAAATCAAGAAATATCCTTTGCTGACTGAGCTGGGTGCCACCCGTGTGGAAGGAGAGGGTTTTGTTCATGAAGGGTTTTATTCCCAGGATGAGGTGCGTGAGATTGTTGCTTATGCGGCTGAGCGTTATATTGATGTTATTCCCGAGATTGAATTGCCCGGTCATGCCCTGGCAGCTTTAGTGGGTTATCCGCAGTTCTCATGTACAGGCGGTCCATTTGAGATGCGAATTATCTGGGGAGTTGAAGAAGATGTTTACTGCGCAGGAAAAGAAGAGACTTTTGCGTTTTTGGAGGACATTATTGACGAAGTTGTTGATTTGTTTCCTTATGAATACTTCCACATAGGTGGAGATGAGTGTCCCAAGGACAGGTGGAAAGAGTGCGCTGATTGTCAAGCCCGCATTAAAGCTGAAGGTCTGAAAGACGAACATGAGCTGCAAAGTTACTTTGTTCAGCGCATTGAGAAAGTCTTGCTGGCACACGACCGCAAAATGATAGGATGGGATGAGATCCTTGAAGGCGGACTGGCAGCAACGGCGACTGTGATGTCGTGGCGCGGAGAAGCAGGTGGTATTGAAGCTGCAGAGATGGGACACGATGTAATCATGACCCCGGGAGGCTGGTGCTACCTGGATCATTTTCAGGGAAGCAATAAGGTGGAGCCTGTGGCCATATCTGGTTACACCACCCTTGAGAAAAGTTATAGCTATCATCCCATTCCGGAGGTGCTGAGCCCAGAAAATGCCAAGCATGTGTTAGGTACTCAGGGCAATGTGTGGACCGAGTATATGTACACCCCCGAGTTGGTCGAGTACTTCGTATATCCGCGGATTATTGCCTTGGCTGAAGTTGGGTGGACCAAGCGTGAGCTCAAAGACTATGAATCTTTTTTGAAAAGAATGCACAAGCAGTTTGTGCGCATGGATATGCACGACATTAACTACCATATCCCCCTGCCCGAAGGAGTGAAAAATCAGGAGGCCTTTACGGAGTCTATTGCCCTTGAGTTTACGACAACCCGACCGGTAAAATTGGTTTACACGCTCGATGGTACCGAACCCCAAGCTAATTCTCCGGTTTATACCGCGCCTTTGGAATTCACCGAAAGTGCCACAATAAAGATCGCCTCATTATTGGAAACAGGAAGAATGAGTATGGTCAGAACCATTCAGGTGAATAAGGAAGCTTTAGCTGAGCCTGTTCAGGTGAACGATGATCAGTCAGGATTGAAAATGCGTGTTGCTGAGGGGCTCTATCAAACAATTGGGGAGTTGGACCAGGTGTCGGATTGGAAGGAAATGACCGTTCCAGGTAATGCAGGTTCTATCAATCGGTTTTTTTCTTACAAGCAACCTTCAGCCGCTATTTTGACCGGTTACCTGAATATTGAAGAAGATGGCGTGTATGATTTTTCTACCGATATTGACCATCTATACATTGGCGACCGTCTCTTGATCAACAATGAAGGAGAGGTCAGAAAGTACTCACGCGCTGATGCCTCTATAGCTTTGGCCAAAGGCAAACATCCGGTAAAGATGATTTTTCTGAACAATATTTCGGGAGGATGGCCTCAAATATGGAGTGGCGCAGTTGTGCGTTACAAGAAGAGTGGTGACGAAAAGTTCAGGGAATTTTCTGAAGCTGTATTGAGTTATTAATTTTGATTTCAAAAGGCTCTGAAATTGTCTTAGGACGATTTCAGAGCCTTTTTAGGGCATGCCAGGCGCTTTCTGTGGCGCTTGTGTCAAAGGTTGGATGAAGACCTTTTTTTCATCAGACTTTCATAGGCCGCTTCCATCATCAAAAAAAACGCCTGTCCCTCGGTGGATGTTCCACCTGTCGAGTAAGAAGGAGGTCCGGGTATGCCGGTGATGAAACCGAATTCATTTATGCTTGAATAAACGGCCTTGCGCATGTTGAGTGCAGTGTCAAGGTGTTGCTGATTCAACCAGCCTTGTTCTATTCCTTTGAATAGGGTGTAGGCTAATCTTTCTGACAGACTGGTTTCTATAAATGTATGGGGGTCATTTAATGCATCATGAAAAAGATAATCGTCCCTCATTACGTTTAAACAGCCTTTGAGGTGTTGTTTTACGTTGGAGATTAGAAGTGCTCTTTCATGTTCCATACTTACAGGTAAATATTCTATCAATTTTGTCATTCCGTGTAGGGCGTGCCCGTTTGCTAATCCCCATATTTTTCCATTTGATATAGCCTGAGTTTCATCGTTCCAGCGGTAGGCAAAGAGCGAAAGATCTTCAATCCATAAGTGTTCCCGGATGCCATTCAGCTGTTTAATGGCCTCTTTGGGGAAGCCTGCGTAGGCCAGAAAGGGCGGAAGCATATACATGGAGTCGGCCCAGACTTCAGGTCCGTGGTGTGAGTGATGTATTAACCCTTCTTTCGTCTTTGGGGCCTGGGAGAAAAAATAATTAAGCATCCGTTCAGCTGCCTCTTTTAGTTTTTCATCTTTTAGCAGGATCGATGTCCGTAATACCGCTTCTCCGGGTGTGGCTGAATCCGTTATGCCGTTGGCAATCCCTAAAACGGCCAGGCGTCCGTCGCTGTCCTGACGTAAGACGGCTTCTTTAGCCATTAAAGTCATCATTGGAACATCCCCAATTTCAACAAAGGCCTGTGTGGCGATGCCGTGTTCCCAGTTCTGTTTTTGGGTGCTTAACATAGCCATCATCACTTTATGACGAATGGGCGTATAAAAGCTGCTTATGTTTTCAGCATGTGCGTGCTTGTTATTGGTTGCGGAAAGAAGTGAGGGCAATAGTAGGGCACTGCTACTCAATCCGGATCTTATCAGGAAATCGCGTCGTTTCATTTGTTTTTGAGTTTTTGGCAAACATGCTCCGAGAGCATCTTGACAGGATGGTCCTCGGAGCATGGTGCTTATTGAATGCCAGGTGTGAATTATTGTGCTTGTTTCTCCAGGAACAGGGCTGCCGCTCCCAGAATGGCAACATCCTTTATGGTTGAAGGCATTATTTTTATGCGTTCGATGGTTTTNNAGGTAGGATTGTGAAACCGAACCGCCAATGATTATGGCAGCAGGATCTATGGTGAATAGAATGCACTTGATGGCATTGGCCAAATGGCGGCCATAGACTTCAAATGTTTTGAGGGCATCCTTATCTCCTTTGGCTGCTATTTCTGCTAATCCATTGCCTCCTAGTCTGTTGTGAGTGTTGAAAAACTGTCCGCTGCAGTAATGTTCATAATTGCTGTCCAGATAAGGGACCATACCAAACTCTCCGGATCCACAATTCTGATCCTGCAACAAGCGTCCCCATTTGATAATGCCGGCGCCCAATCCCGTGCCGGTAATAAGCCCGACGAAATCATCGAAGGCTTGTCCGGCGCCGAAAAACCTTTCGCCTGCAGCAAAGCAGTTGGCATCGTTGTTGACATAGACTGGCACCTTGAAATGGTCTGATAAAATACTTCCCACAGGGACTTCCTTCCAAGACGGGATGTTTTGGATGTCGTAAACCATGCCGTCATGCGCATCTACAACCCCTGGAACGCCTATGCCAATGCCCAGGATTTCGGGTGTCCACACTTTTTCAACAGAGCTAATCAGCTTATCCATCACTTCCTGCCAGTTCTCCGTTTTAGGCACTTGAGTCGACTCAATGGCTATGGTATTGCTATCGACGACTCTGCCGGCACGCATATTGGTTCCCCCTAAATCCACGCCGATTATTTCGGTTTTCTTCATTTTAATGATTTTTAGAATTACTCCAGGTTACTTCCTTGTACCACTATCTCTAAATTGTTGGCATCTGCGCTCTTGGACTCAGCATGACCTTTAATAGTGCGTCGCTCTCCGGGTAAAAGACTGATGTAGTTATCATCCCAAAACACGGGTGTTACCGGCTCATTGGTGCCCTTATCTGCAAGCGTAAGTTCAATGAAAAAAGCTATTTTATCCGTGGGGTTGTGAACTTCAACTGAAAATGATAAGTCGTCTTGTACTGAATAGGTGAAATCCACCTTTGCTTTTGGCAGGTCATTTAATGCTGTGAAATCTGCATGTTGCTTGTTGGGCGTCCAATACCAGGTGGTCTGGTCAAAATCAGGGATGTCGTCCACGGTCGACAGCCAGTAAAAATTATTCTCAATTAAATCACCGTTGCCATTCTTTAGGCGCAAGTCCAGAAAATAACTGGTGCTTAAATGGTCTAACTCAGGAAGCTTCAATATTTCTTTGGCACTGTTGGCATCTATTTCCACCGATTGCTCTTTGGAGAATAAAAGGTTGGAGTGGATGTCATACACCCGTGTTTGCAGTACTAGTCCATTATAGGCATTTAAATGATCGTTGTTGATGTAAATGCTTTTATCCCCATAATTATAAATGGGTACCAATGGAGCTGCCGCTTTTTTGGTGCCATAGAATGCGCCATTGGGCAGAAGGTAATAATCAAACAGTTGCCAGTAAAAGGTCGGCCATGCCGAGTTAAACATCCATTGAACCACGCCAGTACTGTGAAATTTATTCACGGCAAAGGCTTCAAACATGGGTCGAATGGCTTCATAGCTACTCATCTGATTTTTCAAAAGAAAGGTCTCCAGATCCTGAGATTCGCCGTAGCGCGTGTTGAAGGCATTGAGGAAACGATCCAGGTTCTCAAACTGATTACGCCCGCTGTAATAGAGCCATATGCTGTCGATGGGCCAAAGATGGTCCTCCGGCAACATCTTTTTAATGGTGGATAAGGGGGGGATTTGCGGACCAGGGCCTACCTCGGTGTTGAAACCAAATGCGCCGCCATACCTTTTGTCGATGTACCAGTAAACAGGGGGCACCCAATCGTAGGGTCCTTCCATTTTCACGCCCGTTGGACCACTGATTTCACTCTGGCGGGGATCGCTGGCGCCCATTAACATCGTGCCTCCGCAATAGCTAAGAATGGGTCGGGTCGTATCCGCTTTGGCCATCCGCTCGTTGAGCATGATTTCGAGACTTGGGCGGGGTAGCTTGTCGCTTCCATAAGTCCATATGGCCACGCTTGGGTGGCGGCGGTGCCAAAGCACCTGGTCGCGGTAGTTGTTGGCATGCAGCGTTTTAGCTTCGGTTCCGCGAATGGAGACATAATCATCATGTGGAAATCCCAAATAGCTATCCCATTCCCAGTGAGCTGTCCATCCCAGCATCAGTAATAAGCCGTATTCATCGGCTTTATTCATGATGGTTCGGTTACGGCCCCAGAAGCTTTCCAATCTTATGGAATTCAGATTCATGTGTTGGGCATATTTCATTTGTGCCTCCACCTTTTCGTCCGGGTCGGCCAAAAATATGTTGTCCACCCATCCGGCGCTTCTGATCATGACTTTTTGACCGTTGACCATAAAACCGCGATAGCCCGATTCGTTCCAGAAATCTTCCACTTCCCGGATGCCAAATCTAAAGCTCTCCTGGTCACTTTGCCGGGCGCCAACCTCCACATTTAGCGTTAAATCGTACAAATATTGCTCCCCCATGTTGTTGGGCCACCATAGTCGGGCAGAATCCAGTTGCAGTTCCGGGTATTCATCGGGTCTGAAAAATATTTCGCGATGTTCATTGGGTTGCATTTCCACCTGCTGTCGGATGACAATATCATCAAACGCGGCAGTCACCAGAGCGCGTTGAAATTGATTGCTGTGGTTGGTCAGTTCTGTTGACAGAGTCAGTTCAGCCGATTTAAGGGTTTCCTTATCGACTTTAGAAACTACATTGGCGTGACGCATTGAAACCGGACCGGTATGACTCAGCAAAACGCCGCGCCATATGCCCATTAAGCGATCGGCCGGTGTGGGGTTCCAGTCTACAAAGCCCTTGTGCACATCTTTTCCAAATAAGGGCGGAATAATTTCCACGGCCAGAATGTTACTACCCATTTTTAAGTAAGGCGTAATATCGAAATTCCATACCCCATAAGAACCCTGCACGGAATCTTCATGCGCAATACGTGTCCCGTTTAGCCAGATATTGGCTTTGAAGTTGATGCCCTCAAAAGTGAGTTGGTAGAAATCTTTGTCGGACAAAGATTTAATATCTATTTCCTTTCGATACCACCAGGGCACTTCATAGGGCGTTTTATCCATGTTTTCGAGCACATAGGGTTCAAAGATGTCCGGAAACAAATCATTCTGCATCAATCCATGCATCACCGTGGCAGGTACTTCAATGGGGTATCCAAAGTTTTTGTCAAAATGGCTGTTGGAAATTTCCTCACCTTCTGCATCTGTGGATTCAGATGAAAACAGTTGCCAGCCCGTTTCAAGGTAGGTCTTATGTTCTGTTACAGTGGTGTTGGCATTGCATGAGACCATGCAAATAACGCCCAATAGCAGGGATAGAATTGTGTTTAGCTTAGTAGTCATATGCCAAAAAAATTAATAGTTGGTCCAGCCTTGGATGAAAACTCCAGCTCCATTTTGTGGTGCTGGAGTTCCAAAGTTAAAAAACTGTTTTAAATATCTCGTTCGAAAGTGTTTACGCCTATTCTTCCATAGGTTTAAATACCCACACCCATCCCGGACTCCAGGCAACCCCAGACATGAATAGAACCAGTCGGTCTTCAGTGAGTTCTATAATCTGGTATTCTTTTAGTCCATCGACCTGGACACCTCCACCTTCAACACCCAGTATATTGGCATCACCAATAATGGTTAATTTGGAAAAATCTGAATTAAAAACCCAGGAACTGCCAGTTAAAGGATCTGCATCGGGTGAAGCGTGGTAGGTAAAGTTAGGTCTACCGTCTAAATCAAAAGTCATCCGACCCAATTCATCAGTTGGTCCGTCCTCTGGTTGCCACCAGAAGGCGTTCCAGTCAGCATCTGTCATGTACCACCATCTGGTGAGGTCAGATTTATCAAAAACCCAGGTTTTACTGCCTTCACCAACCAGGTGTCCCCATTGTTCCGGAACTGCTACATCCAGAACAGTGATGTCCACGTCTATGGTTTTGGTGATATACTCAACATTTGCAATGTCTCCTCCAGGCAGATAGCCTGATGAAACCACATAGGTGAAAGTTTGCGTACCCGTAATTGGATAAAGCACCTCCACTTCATCACTGAAGCCTTTGTTAATGGAATAGTTCCAATAGCCAGTGACGCCCGGGGTGTTCATTTTCAAGGTGAATAGATTACTTCCCGATGAAGAATGGATGGCCAGTAATTCGATTTTTTCCGGATCAAAGCTGTTTTCCAACGCGTCTCTGTCCTCAATTGGCTCACAGGATGTGATTAGCGCCAGGCAAGCTGCAAAAATGCCTATTATTTTTAGTGTTTTCATAATGATCAATTTAAGTTTGAAACAATGCATGTTACCATCCCGGGTTTTGTTCGTAAAGGCCATCGGACAAACGAATTTCCGATTCAGGGATCGATATCAGGCCTTTGACTTCAGTTCTATAGGTGGCCGTATAGGTCCCTTCTACACCGTTGTTGGTGACCGTGGCTGTTCTGCCAAAGTAGTTGTTGGCACTGTTGTCCACGTCGCCCCACCTAACCAGGTCGAACCAGCGCACACCTTCAAAAGCAAATTCGTGTTTGCGTTCACGCTTTAATGCTTCCAATGAATAGTCGACAGGCTCCAAGCCTGATCTGGCTCTTACGCTGTTAAGGCCGTCGGCACTTTCTGTCAATTCTGAGTGCATTAAAAGCACATCGGCGTAGCGTAAGTAGTAAAAGTCCTGTGCACTCCATAGCATGTAACTATCGCTGTCCGCACCCGGACCGTACATGTAGTAGAATAGACCCTTTACACCATCTGCGCCATCGTGTTGAATCTGAATGTACTTTTTATTGACCAGGCCTGTCTGTAAAACACCGTTATTGACATCCGGATTGTAACCTTCTACGCCCTCATCTGTTGCATTCAGGTCTAAAACCGAGCCGCGTTTGCGCGGGTCATCGTTCGACCATTCATTATAAAACACGGGGTTAACAGATCCCCATCCCCATCCCTGACCATAGGGGAGTAAATCCTGACCTCGGATAGAGAAGAATAGTACGGCCCAATTTCGGAATTTGGTATTGTTCCAATCTGCAAAGGCGTATCGTTTGGCAAACATCACCTCCCTGTTTCCTGTGCCGAAAGCCGAATGTGGGCCATCCTGTCCAACCCACTTCAGATTCTCATTCTCAGCCCATGGCAGGACTGTTTCTCCGGCCCTCTCATTGACATAGGCGTATGGCCACAAATTTCTGAAATCTGTGGCTAGTTGATAACCGCTGTAATTCATTACATCCTCTAAATGTTCGATGATGA
>DHVH01000093.1 GCA_002412555.1 Marinilabiliaceae bacterium UBA5213
GCCCGGGAAAAACATTTTTTTTTCCTGCATGGACAATTACTCTTTAGTATTAAAAGCTGAAGTACTTAAATAATTATATATACAGATGAAAAATAGAAGAATCACCCTAATGCTTTATGGAGGCATTGTACTAATGTTTGCTTTGGCTTGTAAGCATGCGGGTCACGTAAAGGAAACATCCTTTGAAACAAGGCTTGCCAATCAGTTTACTGTCCTGCTAGACAAGTCCGATCAGAATCTTATTAAGCAATTTGATTCTGAGCAGCATAAGATCTTTCCCCGTTCTCTCAATAATATCGGAGAAATAGATTTTGTTACATCAGGCGATTGGTGCAGTGGGTTTTTCCCGGGGAGTTTGTGGATGATGGCAGATTTAAGTGGGGTTGGAACCTGGCAGGAGTCGGCCTTGAAATACACCCTGGAACTTGAACGGGAGCAGTGGAATGGAAGAACTCATGACATGGGCTTTAAGATTATGGGGAGCTATGGCATGGCATACAAATATACCGAAGATTCCGGTTATGGCGATGTAATAGTTCAATCAGCCAAAACCCTTTTGACCCGTTTCAATCCGGTTGTCGGTGCCATACGGTCATGGGATCATAATACTGATCGATGGAGTTTTCCTGTTATCATTGACAATATGATGAATTTGGAATTGCTTTTCGTTGCAACGGAATTAACCGGTGACAGTGTTTTTTATGAGCATGCTGTTAGGCATGCCAATATTACGATAGAGCAGCATTTCAGACCAGACAACAGCAGTTATCATGTTGTTGATTTTAACCCAGAAACAGGAGCAGTGAATGAACGGGTTACGCACCAGGGCGATTCAGATGATTCTGCCTGGGCCAGAGGACAGGCGTGGGGCTTGTATGGGTACACTATGTGTTACAGATATACCAAAGATTCTACGTATTTGAAACAAGCTGTTAGGATTGCTGATTTTATTTTTTCACATCCAAATATGCCTGAGGACAAAATTCCGGTATGGGATTTTAACTATAGCGAGGACTCCGGCGAGCCCAGAGATGTTTCTGCAGCTGCCATTGTCGCCTCAGCACTATTTGAACTGTCAGGGTATGCAGGACTCAGAGAAAATGAGTTTGAAAAACTCGCAACAGACATCCTTGATTCATTGAAAAGTGGTTATGCCTTGACCAATGGCGAAAAGCATGGGTTTTTGTTGGATCATTCAGTTGGTCACAAACCCCGGAATGGGGAAGTGGATGTCCCCATTATATATGCTGACTATTACTTCCTGGAGGCTTTGCTGCGTCAGCGGAAACTATCAGATAATGTTAACCAATAAAACTGTGTATTTATGAGAAGAAGAGATCCTAAGTTGAAATTTGTAATCGTACTTGGTTTGTTCCTTGTCGGACTTCAGGCTATGGCTCAAGACCGTACGATTACCGGAACTATATTAGATCCGGAGAGTCTGCCATTGCCGGGTGTTACTGTTGTTGAAAAGGGCACTGTAAATGGCGCTATTACCAATATTGACGGAGCCTATCAGATCAGTGTTGCAGGAGCAGATGCCGTGCTTGTTTTTAGTAGTATAGGTCACAAAACCGTTGAGTTGGCTGTTAATAGCCAGTTACGTATTGATGTTGTATTGGAATATGAGAATGTTGGATTAAATGAAATTGTTGTCGTAGGTTATGGAACCCAGAAAAAGGTCAATTTAACCGGGGCGGTATCTGTCATTGAGGGAGAAACCATTTCACGAAAACCTTCAGCTAACGTAATGAGCGCATTACAGGGTGAAATGCCCGGGGTAGCGATTTTACGTAGCAGTGGCCAGCCAGGTTCAGAAACTTCCGGCATTCGAATTCGAGGTTTTTCATCATCCAACTCAACTTCGACCTTAGTGTTGATTGATGGGGTAGAAGGGGATATGAATTTGCTTAACCCAAATGATATTGAATCCATATCTGTGTTGAAGGATGCGGCAGCATCATCGATATATGGCGCGCGAGCAGCTGCAGGTGTGGTTTTGATTACAACAAAAAATGGTGGGCAAGGTAAGGTAAAGGTTAATTATAATGGCTATTATGGCATTAATGTACCGGGAAATATGCCTGAGCGGGTACCAGCCTGGGAGGAACAGGAAATGATTAATCTCGGACGCGTTAATGCAGGGGGAAATCCTGAATGGAACCCGGAACAATCTTCTTGGGTGGCAAATCCTAATTTCAACTACCGCCCAAATAACACTAATGGGCGCTGGGACTATTTTCATGCCACCAATTGGGTGGAAGAGGGAACCAAAGATTATACCACGCAGCAAAATCACTCCGTATCTATTAGTGGCGGGGNNGGGGATCAGGATCTCAACTATTTGCTTTCAACAGGATATTATACAAAGGAAGGCCTTTTAAAGGATGGCCCTGATGGGTACGATCGTTACAACCTAAGGTTTAAACTTGGTTCTACCATCAATAAATATGTCTCTTTGGATGTTCAGGCCAATTATTCAGGCGCCTTTACTGAGACAAATCCTTATAATGTGAACAATATTCTTGAGCGTTTATACAGAGTAAGAGGACGTCAACCCATATATGTGCCTTCAGAGGATATCAATGAAAGCATCTATAATGGAGACTTGCAGCAAAATGCCATTGATATTATGAGAAATGGTGGTCTGACAAATAATCGGTATGAGAGTTACATGGGCAAAGGAGCCCTTACCATAAAAAATGTTGTTGAGGGTTTGAGCTTGAACTTGAGTGCTTCAAGACAAAACAGTTATTATAATTCTCAAGTTACCCGTCGCAATTTGATATGGAGGGATCGTTTAGGTACCGGTGTTCGGTTTCAGATCAATAATCCAAATTCTTTGGTAAAAACCAAAAATTATGGTTTTCAGGACACTTTTGAGGCAGTGTTGAATTATCAAAAAGCATTGGGACAACACACTTTAACGGCACTTGCAGGGACAACCTATGAGGAGTACCGTAATGACCAAATATCAGGGACTGCCAGAAACTTAAATTCTAACGATTTTTTCAGTTTCAATTACTATGATGCGTCTGAGCCGACTAATACAGATCTTTCTGACAGAGTTGAGACCTGGGCGATGAATTCTTATTTTGGTAGGTTGAATTATAATTTTGGGGATCGCTACATTTTGGAGGCGAATATTCGATATGATGGGAGTTCACGTTTGGCCCCGGATTACCGTTGGCAAGCCTTCCCATCTTTTTCTGCTGCCTGGCGTATCAACGAGGAAGCATGGTTTAACCTTCCTTTTGTGAGTAATTTTAAATTGAGGGGATCATGGGGTCAATTGGGTAACGGAGCTGTTTTAGGGTTATACGATTACATTGCAACAATTAACAGTGGCACTCACATGGCTGATGGCTACTATTTTCAATCGTCGCTGGCTTCTCAATCTAAAACCTGGGAAACCATAGAAACTACCAATATAGGTATTGACTTAGGTTTTGTAAATAATCGGCTTAACATCACTGGCGATTATTATTGGAAGACCAATTCTGATATGTTAGCGTCGTTGCAGTTGCCAAGTATTTTGGGTGTTGGTGTTTCTAATGCCAATCTTGGTGAACTGGAATCGTGGGGTTGGGAACTGGATTTGAGGTGGCGTGATAAAATTGGAGACGTTTCTTATATGGTGGCCTTTAACATTGCTGACAATCAAAATAAATTGGTGAGTTATAATGGGATAAACACCATTAGTGCCGGTACGGTTGGCTTGCTTGAAGGTTATGAGCTAAATACTATCTGGGGTTACAAGACTGATGGTTATTGGAATAGCCGTGAGGAATATTTACAGTATAAAGAAGATAATCCTGGTTATCAAACTTTTAACGATGGACAGATAGCAGGTGGGGATGTTCGATATGTTGCGCAAGGTAGCCCCGATCACATGATAGGAGCCGGAGGAGGCACCCCCGAGGAGCCTGGAGATCTGGTTTATTTAGGCAACACCAATGGTCGTTTTCTTTATGGACTTAACCTGTCAGTTGAAAGAAAAGGTTTTGATTTTTCCATGTTCTTTCAAGGTGTTGGAAAACGGGCCTTCTTAGTTCAAACCGGAACAATTACGCCATTCTGGCAAACCTCAACAATGCCATGGACTGTTCACAGGGATTCCTGGACCGAAGAGAACAAGGATGCTTTTTGGCCAAGAATGTATAACAACAATGGCAATGATTTTAACTTCAAGCCTTCTGATAAGTGGGTTCAAAATGGAGCCTACATTCGCTTAAAGACAGTGCAGCTTGGATACAAGATTCCTATAAATGAAAGTGTGATTGAGAATGCAAGAGTTTATATCTCTGGCAATGATATTTGGGAGCATACCAATGTTCTTTCCGTGTTTGATCCGGAAGTTGGGAATGATGCAAGTGCTAACTATTATCCATTCTTTAGAACTTGGTCTCTAGGACTTAATCTGACCTTCTAAGTTTTGAGATCAAAGGAAAAAAGAAAATTTTCTTTTGTCAGACTGCTTTGCAGAATTGCAAACAATATTTTAGACCCTAAGTCTTTGAAGGGTTTATGTTTAAGTATTTGGTAATGAACATAAAAAATTTAGTATGAAGAAAAATTTTTGGTTAGTTATATTAGGATCTGTGTTGTTGTCTTTGGGCTCTTGCGAGCTTGATCTGGAGCCGGAGACAACCTTAACAGACGTGTCCTTTTGGAAAACAGAAACGGATTTAAGAGGAGCTTGTAACAGGTTGTATAATCTTTTACAGTATACAACTCATGATACGCGCTCAGACGAACTTGTTATGACTTCAGCAGATAACGTTTCCAGTGGAAATGTAAGTGTTCCTTCTTCTTCAGGGAATTGGGCAGATCCATATTACAGGATATTTACAGCTAATAACATCATTGGCAAGGGAGCGAATGCAGATTTGCCAGAAGAAGTCATTAATCGTTGGTTAGCGGAGGCCTATTTTTTCAGGGCTTACTATCATTTTGAGCTGGTCACAAAATACGGAGATGTTCCATTAATGTTAAAGGCAATAAATGATACAGAGGATCCCTTGCTCTATTCTCCACGTACACCGCGTGAAGAGGTCATCCAACAATGTTACAGAGATTTGGATTTCGCTGTTGAATGGCTCCCTGCTATAGACAATCTTTCTGGATCGGATTGGGGAAGAGTTAGTGTTTCTGCTGCCTTAGCAATGAAGTTGCGCATCGGTTTATTTGAAGGAACCTATTCAAAGTACCACAACTTGCCAAGTGATCATATGGATCACCTAAAGGTTGCTATTGAGTCTGCTGAGCTTTTGATGGAAGGTGGGGCGCATGCTCTATATCCTAATTTTCAGAATTTGTTTTTGTTTGAAGGTGAAGGACGTCAGAATAAAGAAAACATCTTTGTTAAAGTTTACGGACCAAATGGAGAAGGAACTGTGACCCATAACAATAGTCGATTAATGGAGAATCGTGTTTCTGTAACCCGTCAAATGGTTGATTTGTTTCTATACGAAGATGGACTACCTAAGGAGTTGTCGGCCCTTAAAATTGCCGATGAATCCAGCTTTAACGATGTCTTTATTGCACGTGACCCGAGGTTGGAAATGACTCTGTATAAAATGGGTGAGAATGCCTACAAAGGTCCTTATGTTCCTTTTAGTAATCAGCATGGTAACGGGTATTCATTAAAAAAAGGTTTTCTTTTGTCTGAATGGGAAACAAACTCCCAAGAGACCATTGATATGATGCTGATTCGATATGCTGAAATTCTGATCTCCTATGCTGAGGCATTGTATGAGCACAACGGTAGTATTACGGATGAGCAATTGGGTTTAACAATCAATGCGCTCCGTAACAGAGTTGGATTTATAGCACCCCCATTAACAAATGCTTTTGCTACTGCTAATAATTTGGATCTGCTGCAAGAAATTCGTAGAGAGCGTACGGTTGAGTTTATTGACGAGGGTTTCCGATATATCGACATTATTCGTTGGAAAATAGCAGAAGAGGTTCTGCCAGTGGATATTCTTGGGGCAAAGTTTGTTGACGCAGAAACATCAAAGAGTCGGGAAGAAATGAGGATGACCGATGAAGATGGTAAATTTAACGGCATACAAGTGCATGACCAGTCCGATATAATTATTATTGAGCTAGCGAGCACACGGAAATTTAATCCAAGTCGGGATTACCTGTATCCTATACCGTTGAACGAGATATCGTTATCTAATGGAGCTGTAGTTCAAAATCCAAATTGGAATTAGGTTAGCGTAATTAGTGATGAGGACAATAAATAATATAAAATGTTTTCGGATGAAAAAGATAAAATTTTTAATAAGTCTCTTTGCAGTTTCCTTACTGATGGCAAGTTGTGAAGAG
Source organism: Marinilabiliaceae bacterium UBA5213 (assembly GCA_002412555.1). Classification (GTDB taxonomy): domain Bacteria; phylum Bacteroidota; class Bacteroidia; order Bacteroidales; family Marinilabiliaceae; genus Geofilum. The sequence continues at coordinate 6,337 of DHVH01000093.1, forward strand.
GAAGCCTGGGAAAATGGTGATCCTGCCATGGAGCATGTTTATTACTTTGGCTTTGAGGATTGGGGAAGGAATAATAATCAGGTAATATTTACGGTTAAGGAAGGTGAGACTTTAGCTGTTCCTGTTCAATTTCATAGTGAAAGGGTGAGAAATTATGATGTAGTGGTTTATTATTATGCGGCCTATTCTGAGGGAGGTGCCGTTAGAGGCACAGATTATGAAGTTGTAAGCGAAGGTGGCACTGTGCTGACCCCTAATGCAAATGGAGCATTTGAAATGCAATGGCCAAAGGCAGAAAAGGGCGTCAAGAACATCTACGTGAAAGTTCTGAATGGAAGTGCTCCTAATCTTGTATTGTGGACTTTTGATCCTCTAGCAGAAGTGCCTATTTCAAATCAGGATGTTAGTTCTACTGTAAATAGCAAGACGAATGATTATGAGGTGAGAGCCTTCTCACAAAATCACAGAGTAACCATCGATTTTGAGGAGTGATTTGGGGGTGTATGTTGAGGGTGTCTCAGGAGTCTGAGACGCCCTCTTTATTTTCGTACTCCTATCCGAGAAGTTTTTCGAATATTCAATTCTCAGAGGCTTTAAAAGTTTTTTGGACAGCCTCTTTTTACAATAAGGACTAACCACTACTCAGCACTTTTTATTGGTTGTTGGGTGAGAAGTCTGGTTGGATTTATACGCTCTTAAATATCAATGGGCTATGTAGCAGGAATTCCTGCTTCGATGTATGAAGCACAGTTGATACACGGACAGGTAAGGAGACGTTTGAAGATAGTTTTGAATGTCTGTTAATTTATAATTATTCAATTTTTTATGAAGATGTTGTTGAGGAGTATTTTGGTGGTTGTTTTGATAATAAGCGGAACAGAGCTTACATATGCCCAATTTAATCATAATAGTATACGTTTGGAGGAGGGTTGGGAGTTTTTAAAAGGGGATCTGGGAGGTGTATGGGAAGCCTTTCGGCCGGCAAATGAGGGGAGTCCTGAAAGGGTTCCGTTGTGGACTCCGGTAACCCTTCCGCACAGTGTAAACGCCTGGGATGCTGTTGATCCTGATGTGAACTACTACCAGGGGCCATCATGGTACAAAACCCTGTTGGATGTATCCAATCCTTTTGAGAATGGACGCATTATTCTTCATTTCGAAGGATCTGGACAAAAAACAGAAGTTTATGTTTTTACCACAAAAGTGGCGACTCACGTTGGGGGTTATGATGAATGGTATGCGGACATTACTGATGCCGTTGATGAATTTCTTTTATCTGACGATGGCCGTGCTTCTCGCTTTAAGGGGAAAATTCCGGTTGCTATTCGTACAGATAATAGTCGGGATGTTGAGATGATACCTTCTGATTTATCGGACTTTAACCTTTATGGAGGAATTTATCGCTACCTGAATCTGGTATATGTGCCAGCGCTTTCCATGAAAAATGTCTATGCCCGGGCAAGCGTGGATAATAAAGGACAAAATGGAAATGTTATAATTACCAGCGAATTTTATAATATTGCACAGGTTAATAATGCCTCACTCGAATTTCAGGTTAGAGATGCCAACAATAAGGTGGTTTACCAAGCTCAGAAACAACTGAAGAATTTTAAAGGAGAAGTTCTTCTCGACGAAGTTCATCTGCGCAAGCCAATGCTTTGGTCTCCAAAGCATCCAAACAGATATACCTTAAGTTTACAATTGACTTCAGATCAAGGCATTCATCATGAGACCATTCCTTTTGGGTTCAGGCATTTTGAGTTTGTAGAACAGGGCCCTTTTTTATTGAATGGGGAGCGCTTGCTATTAAGAGGCACTCACCGTCATGAAGACCATGCAGGCGTGGCCGCTGCACTGACCGAAGATATGATGCGGCAGGAAATGAAGCTCATGAAAGATATGGGCGTTAACTTTATTCGGCTGGGTCATTATCAGCAGTCCCGTATCATATTGGATTTATGTGACAGTCTCGGCATTTTGGTTTGGGAGGAAATTCCCTGGTGTCGCGGTGGTTTAGGAGGTGAAGCGTATAAGGAACAAGCTCGAAGGATGTTGCGGAATATGATTATTCAGCATCGGAACCATCCTTCTGTAATTTTGTGGGGTCTGGGCAATGAAAACGATTGGCCCAACGATTTCCCTGATTTTGACAAGGAATCCATAAGGGCATTTATGACTGGGTTGCACAATTTGTCTCATAAGCTGGATCCAACCCGATTGACTGCGATACGAAGATGTGATTTTTGCAAAGACATTGTAGATGTGTATTCTCCATCGATTTGGGCAGGCTGGTACCGAGGTCGCTACACCGATTATAAGAGGGTTTCGAATTATGAGCGAAAGCGGGTGAATCATTTTTTGCACGTTGAATGGGGAGGCGATAGCCATGCGGGCCGACATACCGAGGAGCCGACACGGCATCTGGATATAGTTGTCAGTGAGGCAAAGGCCGATGAACGTGCCGGGGATGCATCGCTTTATGGTGGACAAGTGCGTGCGTCTAAGGATGGTGAATGGACAGAAACCTACATCTGTGACATGATTGACTGGCACTTAAAAGAACAGGAAACCATGGAGTGGCTAACTGGAACGGCCTATTGGCCTTTTAAAGATTTTTCTACACCTGTGCGGCCTGAAAATCCTGTTCCTTATATGAATCAAAAGGGTGTTGTAGAGCGGGACTTAACACCCAAAGAGAGTTACTATGTTTTTCAGTCGTACTGGACGGAAAAGCCAATGGTGCGCATATACGGACATTCATGGCCAGTAAGATGGGGAGAACCCGGAGAGAAAAAGTTGGTCCGTATCTATTCCAATTGTGAGGAGGTGGAACTGTTCGTGAATGGTCAAAGCAAGGGTGTGAAAAAGCGCGACTCACAAGCTTTTCCTGCTGCCGGATTAAGCTGGGAAGTAGTGTTGGCAGAAGGGAAAAATCATTTTAAAGCACTTGGCAAAAAGGGTCGAGAAACGGTCGTTGATGAAGTGTTGCAGGACTATCAAACAGTTAAGTGGGGAGAGGAAGCCATCATCACTACTAAAGTTATACCAGATGAGGAAGATCATGTCTGGGTGGAAGTCCTTTTGAAAGATGAGCATGGCACTCCTTGCCTGGATTCTCGCAAGTACATCGATTTTGATTGTGCCGGAGATGGTAAAATGCTCGACAACCTGGGAACTTCTTCCGGTTCGCGCACTGTACAGGCTGCCAATGGCAGAGGGCGGATCAAAGTGAAACTCAATAAGGGAGAAAGCCGAATGGCCATCCGGTCTGATGGGCTAAAAACGGTTTTTGTGGACCTGAAATGAGTTTTTTAACCGTAAATCGATTTGACGGGCTGCCTTTTGAGTACCATGCCCATTCGGGCTGGCAGGTAAACCGGCAATTGGTGTTGGGTTTTGTTGTTTGAAAGGGATTGGGTAAAATAAACCATGCTTTTGTTCACCCGGTCGAAGCCTCCAAACTCCGTATCATCTGTTGACAAAACAATTTTGAATTTGCCGGCATTGATGGGTATGCCATAATCGGTATAGGACTTTGAAGGATGGAAATTAAAGATGAATAATAAGCCAGCCCGCTCAAATGCCAAAACCTGATCGGTGGTGTTGGCCAGCTTCAGGTAGATCTCCGGAACAGCATTCAGCTTTTCCTTTTTAGACAAGAGTATCATGGCGCGATCGAATAGGCCTAACCACCTAAATTTGAGGTTTTTATTGTCGAATAGCTGCCACTGCCTGCGGGCATATTTGTACGACCATTGGTTGCCTTCCCTTGGGAAGTCAATCCATTCGGGATGCCCAAATTCATTGCCCATAAAGTTGAGATAGCCACCGTAGGCCGTGCCCAAGGTGATCAATCGGATCATCTTGTGCAGGGCAATGGCCCTGTCGATGATTAGATTGGGGGTGTTGACCGACATGGAATCATACATTTCCTTGTCGGCCAGCCTGAATATAATGGTCTTGTCACCTACCAAAGCCTGGTCATGCGATTCGGCATAGGATATGATTTTCTCTTCCGGGCGGTGCTGACTCAGTTCATGATAGATCTGACCAACGTTCCATTGCTCATCGGTCTGCTCCTTGATGGTTTTTATCCAAAAGTCGGGTACACCCATGGACAATCTGAAATCGAAACCCAGTCCATCCCGGTCTCCTGCTATGGTCATGCCCGGCATGCCGCTCATTTCTTCGGCTATGCTCACGGCTTTGGGGTGGACTTCGTGTATCAGTTGATTGGCCAGACTGAGATAGAGGATGGCCTCGTCATCCTGCTGTCCGGTAAAGTAATCATCGTAACTGGTAAAGGCCTTTTCTAAGCCGTGGTGGTGGTACAGCATGCTGGTAACACCATCAAATCGGTAGCCGTCAAAGTGAAACTCTTCCAACCAATACCTGCAATTGGATAAAAGAAAGCGCTTGACTTCCTCCTTTCCATAATCAAAGCATCGGGAATCCCAGGCCGGATGGTTGCCCCTTTCTCCTTTGTGAAAATATTGGTGGTAGGAGCCGTCGAAGCGGCTCAGTCCCTCTTCCTCATTCCTGACAGAGTGGGAGTGCACCAAATCCATGATGACGCTAATGCCCAATTGATGGGCTTTGTTGATGAGGAATTTGAGCTCCTCCGGTGTTCCAAAGCGGCTGGAGGGTGCAAAAAAATTCGATACATGGTAACCAAAACTCCCATAATAGGGGTGTTCCTGTACGGCCATTAATTGCAGCATGTTGTAGCCGGCTTCTTTGATGCGGGGCAGAATATTTTCGGCAAACTCGAGGTAGGAGCCCACTTTTTCTTCGATTTGGGCCATGCCTGTGTGCGCTTCATAAATAAGAGGGGCCTCATCGGCTACTGAAAATCCGTGGTCGGACCACTGAAAAGGTTCAGGTCGCCATACCTGCGCACTAAACAATAGCGATTGTGGATCCTGAACGGTCCGGGTAGTATAGGCCGGAATGCGCATCCCTGCGCCACCTTCCCAAACCATCCACAGTTTGTAATGGTCACCATGTTTTAGGAGTTCAGTGTCCAGGTGGATGACCCAAACGCCGCCATCCTGCCGCATCAGCTTAAATTCTTTTTGCGGTTGCCAGTCCGAGAAGGTCCCAACGAGGTAGATCTCCTTGGCATTGGGTGCCCACTCACGGAAAACCCACTGGTCATTCGAATAATGTAAGCCAAAGAATTCATGAGCCGAGGCAAAGGACTTTAAAGAGCCCCAATTGTTTTTTATCAGGTCCAGACTTTCCTGAAAAAGCACGCGGCGTTTTTCGAGTTGTGGACCATAAGGTTGGAGCCAGGGATCATAATCTATTAGTCGCATGGGCTAAATTTTTATAATTAATTAAAGTAAGCCCGAACGAATAACGCGCTCCAGGTCTTCAGGTGTGTCGATGCCAATGCTTTCATGCGTGGTAGGTCGCACACTAATTTTATAGTTGTTTTCGAGCCAGCGCAGCTGCTCCAATGATTCGGCCATTTCTAAAGCTGATGGCTTAAGACTGGTAATTTCCCTTAAGATATCACTTCTGTAGCCATAAAGCCCTATGTGTAAGTAAAAAGTGTGGTGCAAATGCCATTCTTCTTTAGGATGCTGACGTATGTAAGGAATAGGCGAGCGTGAAAAATAGAGTGCTTCATACTTTGGGTTCATGATGACCTTGGGTTTGTTGGCATCCCATAAATCCTCAGCACTTTTCAGTGGCTTTACCAGGGTGGCAATTTCGGTCATGGAACTCATAAAGCAACCGGCAAGTGTTACCAATAAATCGGGTTCAATAAAAGGTTCGTCTCCCTGTATGTTGATGACCACATCAAAACTGCGTTTTTCTTCCATTTCGATGAGGTTAAGCGCTTCAGTACAACGGTCGGTGCCACTCTGATGATCGGGTGAGGTCATGATCACTTTCCCCCCAAAGTGGGTCACTGCTTTGGAGATGCGTTGATCGTCAGTGGCTACATAAACATTGGTTAAGGCCTTTGATGCTTGCTCGTAAACTCTCTGTATCATTGGCTTGCCACCAATATCGGCCAATGGTTTTCCGGGAAATCGGGTGGAGGCATAGCGTGCCGGGATGATACCAATAATGGATTCTTGTCTCATAAATAGCAATTATTTCATCACTAAGGTAAGGAAAATGCAGTTATCGCTTTCTATTTCAAGGGGACTAATTTTGAACAAAAACGGCTACGTATTTGTAATCAAAATTGTAACTTTGTCAGTTGAACCTGAAATTTTAGCAGGTTTTTTTTAACAAGGGCAGGAAGCTCTAATAATTTGGGCCTATATTATATAGTAAAGCTACATTAAAAGAAATACAGAGTTGTTGATATGAAGGATGTTCAGCAGATAAAACAACGTTTTGGGATTATTGGCAATTCGTATGCACTCAACAGAGCCATTGATATTGCAGTGCAAGTGGCGCCGACAGATTTGTCGGTGCTTATTACCGGAGAGAGTGGTACCGGAAAGGAAGTCTTCCCACAAATAATACATCAGTTTAGCACCCGTAAGCATGGTTCTTATATAGCGGTAAACTGCGGAGCCATTCCTGAGGGAACCATCGATTCAGAACTGTTTGGGCATGAAAAGGGATCATTTACCGGTGCGTTGTCCGACAGGAAGGGCTATTTTGAAGAAGCCAATGAAGGCACCATTTTTTTGGATGAAATCGGTGAGTTGCCGTTGGCAACTCAGGTTAGGTTGTTGCGTGTGCTCGAAACAGGTGAGTTCATCAGGGTAGGCTCATCCAAAATTATTAAAACGAATGTCCGTGTAGTGGCCGCTACCAATGTGAATTTGGAAAAGGCCATCTCCAACGGGCGGTTCAGGGAGGATTTGTTTTACCGGCTCAACAGTGTGCCAGTCATTATGCCCCCCTTGCGGGAGCGGGTGGATGATATTTATTTGTTGTTCAGGAAGTTTGCCAACGATTTTGGAGATCGCTACCGCATGCCTGCTATTAAACTGGATGAAGAGGCACGTTTATTGCTTGAAAAATACCGTTGGCCGGGCAATATACGACAGCTAAAAAACATTACAGAACAAATTTCCGTGATTGAAAAGCAAAGGGTTTTAAATGCGGAAGATTTGAGAAAATATTTACCTTCACATGCCGGACAAAACCTGCCGGCGTTGATCGGCAACGATCATCGGTCGGACACCAGTTTCTCCAGTGAAAGAGAAATTTTGTACAAAGTGCTTTTCGATATGAAAAGCGATATGAATGACTTGAAAAAGCTGGTGTTGGAAATGTTGCAGCATGGT
>DHVH01000044.1 GCA_002412555.1 Marinilabiliaceae bacterium UBA5213
TGCGAGCTTCCGGCCTCGAGGCTCAACTTCATGGCCAAGGGTGTAACATGGTAGTTATAGACCGGCACGCAAACGGATATCATAATAGCAAGAGGTTCAGATAAATAAAACGAGGCAACAAACGCCCTTTCGAGCTTCAAAGATAGCCAAAAGGAGCGAAACCCGAAGAATGAACTCTCCAAAATACAGAAAGGGCTATCCGTATGGACCGCCCTGTCTGTATTCCCTATCTCAACTCCCTAAAGGGTATTTATAATTATTTGTTAAAAACAACCTTGAAATCGAGGGTGAAGTCATCATAAATCATGTTGTCACCCAGGTTGTCAAAAAAACTTCCTGACCCGTATCGCACATCAAACTTAGAGCGATCCACAACCAGTTGTCCGGTAAATACCTCATGCCCATCCTTCGAAGTCATGGTGGCTTTAATAGTAACAGGCTCTGTTTTTTGCTTGATGGTGAGCTTTCCACTGAATTCATAGGTATTGTCCTTTACCAAAACACCCTTATTGATCACCAGTTTGGCAGTCGGATAAGTGGCAACACCAAAGAAGTCGTCCGACTTTAAGTGACCCACGAGTTTGCCATTGGTCTCGGCATCTTTAATGTCTTCTACCGTAAGGCTGTTCATGTCTACTACAAATTCGCCCGAAGAATATGCATTGCCATCAGCGTTAAGATAACCCGAAGCAAATTTAATCACCCCATTGTGCTGACCGCCTACTTTTTTGCCGGTCCAGTCAATGGAACTCTTAGCTACATCGAGAGACAAGTTCTGAGCTGAGGTAGTAAAACCTGCAACCAATAATGCTATAAATAATGTTGTTGTCTTCATACTTTTCAAATTTACATGTTTAACAATCAGGAGGTAAACATCCGGATGAAGAAAATGTTCATGACTAACAACTAAAGCATAAACAAAATCAGCACAGATATTTTTCTGCCTTTTCGCCTGGTTGCACTTGTTTTTCTTATTGAAAAAGCAAACCCACTAAGAAACAGAAGCAAGCAAGTGCTTCTTTATCCAATTACTTTGAGAAACTCCATCAATCGTGTATCATTTCCGTGCATATTTTCCTATTTTTGGGGCTACACAAAATTTATAGGATGATGGATAGACTAAAACCACTGCTTCCTTATCTGGCAGCCATTGCTTTTTTCATAGTGATCACCTTGATCTATTTCAGTCCCGTACTGGAAGGGAAAATGCTGCCTCAGATGGACAATACGCATGCCATTGGTATGGCACAGGAACTGGTAGAACTGGAAAATAAAACCGGCGAAAAAGCCCAATGGACCAACGCCATGTTTGGCGGTATGCCGGCCTATCAGATAAAGGCAGATTCATCTGCCAATTTATTTTCTTATGTCAACAGGACCGTGCGATTGGGCCTTCCCTACCACACGGTAGCCATTGTGTTTCTCTACCTGCTTGGCTTCTTTATTTTGATGCGCAGCATGGGCTTCAACCACTGGCTCAGCATCATTGGCAGTGTGGCTTTTGCTTTCGGCTCCTACAATTTTATTATTATCATTGCTGGCCACATTACCAAAGCCTACGCCATTGCGCTAATGGCGCCGGTTATTGCCGGCATACTTTATACCTACAATAAAAATAAATGGGCAGGTGCACTGTTTACGGCCGTTGCATTGGGCTGCGAAATTGCCTACAACCATGTGCAAATCACCTATTATCTGGCCATACTGGTATTCATACTGGTGCTGGACCGGCTATACAGAGCCATTGTTGACAAGACCTTTCCCGACTTTATGCAACGCACCGGCCTTTTAGCCGTTGCAGCCGTTTTGGCCATAATGCCCAACATCACTAACCTGTGGACTACCTATGAATACGGACAGGAGAGTATGCGAGGGCAGTCGCTGCTGGCCGAAGAAACCACGCAAAAGAAGGTTAGTGGACTAGATCCTGATTACGCCTTTGCCTGGTCGTACGGAAGAGCAGAGACGCTGACACTGCTCATTCCTAATTTCCATGGAGGCGCTTCAGCCCCCATTGGTCAAAATCCGGATTTAGCGGATGGTTTAAATCAACGCATTGCCAGTTTTCTGAGTCAGAAGGGCATTAACTACGGTCAGCAACAGTCCCAATTTGTCAACCAGCTGGGCAATGAAATATTGCAGCAGTCGCAATACTGGGGCAGCAAACCCTTCACTTCGGGACCGGTTTATGTGGGCGCCATCATGTGCTTCCTGTTTGTGCTGGCACTTTTCTTTTACCAGGGCAAAGAAAAATGGTGGCTGGTGGCTGGTACCATTATATCCATACTGCTGGCATGGGGTAATAATTTGGAGTGGTTCAACCTGTTTGTTTTTGATCATTTTCCACTCTACAACAAGTTCAGGACAGTGGAAATGATTCTGGTTATTGCCGCATTCACCATTCCGATTTTGGGGCTTTTGGGCCTTAAAAAAGTAACTGAGACACCTCAAATTATCAGGGAAAATTCCAACAAATTTCTTTTAGCCCTTGGTCTTACCGGCGGCATATCCCTTATTTTCTATCTGTTTCCGGGAAGCTTCCTGAACTTTATCAGCGACCCGGAATTAAATGCCATCAACGCACAAAAGGTGGCTCACCCTGAGCAGGCATTTATCTACGACTTGTTTATTCAGGAGATGCAGTTCATCAGAACCAATTTGCTAAAGACAGATGCTTTTAGGTCTTTGGTTTTTATTGCCCTGGCGAGTGGTTCCTTGTGGTTTTTCTCGCGCAACAGCATTAGCACCAAATATTTATTGCCAGGGTTGGCCATCCTTATTTTAGTGGACATGTGGGGCATTGACAAGCGCTACCTGAACAGCGCACATTTTGAGTCAAAACGACTGGTCAGTCAACCCTTTAAACCCACGGCTGCAGATAATAAAGTATTAGAAGATAAGGATCCCAATTACAGAGTATTCTCCGTTTATCGGAATCCTTTCAATGAGGTACATACCAGCTTTTTTCATAAATCGATTGGGGGCTACCATGGAGCCAAACTTCAAAGGTATCAGGACGTGATCGACTGGTACATCCAAGGGGATCTACAGCTGTTGCGCAGCATGATGCAGCAAAGTCAGCCCAACGAAGCCATACAAGCCAGTCTGCAAGGCATGCCTGTCCTCAATATGCTGAATACCCGCTACGTGATTTACAATCCGGAGGCTGAACCGGTTGAAAATCCCTTTGCCATGGGAAATGCCTGGCTGGTAGATGATGTGCTGACTGTTACTACAACCAAAGCAGAAATTGAAGCACTCCGAAATGTTGATCTGAGTGAGACGGCGATAGTCCACAGCGAATTTGCCGACATTCTACAGCACCAAACGGTTGGCGCTGAGTCAGGCACCATTGAACTGACCGACTACCACCCAGAAAAGCTGACCTATCGTTCAGTTACCGGATCGGCTCAACTGGCAGTGTTTAGCGAAATATATTACAAGGGTGGATGGAAGGCCTATGTTAACAACAGCGAAGTGCCCATTATAAGGGTTAACTATTTGCTGCGAGGCCTTTTTGTGCCGGGTGGCGACAACACCATCGAATTCCGTTTTGAACCCACCTCCTATAAATATGGAAAACTCCTGGCTTATATGGGCTCCCTGCTTATTATAGCCCTAATTGTAGTCTATTTTATTCGTCGGAGAAATGGCCAGCTAACAGAGTAATTGAAACTTCAAAATTTAAGAACTCCTCTCTTGTGGCTTAAATGAGCCACAAGAGAGGAGTTCTTGATTAGACCTTTTCAGCCACCATTAAAATGGCTGAACTTTCCTCGTGAATAATCTCCAGTTCTTCCTCCATCTTTAAAATTCGGGAGTTCAAACCTTGCATCAACATGCCCAGGGAATCGACCGTCTTTTGAACACAGAAGCCAGTCATCCGCAACTTCCGCACTTCTAACCAATCACCGATAAGGCAATTAAAGAAATTGGCTTTAAAATGCATAACTGCCTGAAAATGCAGATCCAAATCCCTGCTTTGCGTAAATTCGCTCACTTCGGTCTTGAAGGCACAAAGGTGAATGTAGGCGTTGATAACCGAATTGAAAACGCGCTCAAGCAGCACATTGGTAGTGTAATCGCTGGCAGCGGGACGATCTCGCTCATTGTTCCCCCAAAAGGAAATTTCTTTTAGATGGTCCGACAGGATGCGCAAATGGCCATGGGCAGCCTCACCTAACAACCGGGCAGCACGGGTAGCGCTCAGACTTCCCATATAATCGCCCATCTTATTGGTAAAGGTGATAAAACGCATTTGCGTTGAAGCTTCCATAAAGGACGCCTCCTTTTCGAGCAAACGTTGATACTTTTGCTCGTCGCGCCGGATACGCTTTAGATTAATTTCACCGGTAAAATTCATTTTCTCCAGCCGCATAGCTAAATCAGAGACAATCGCATCACTGGCCAGCCACTTTAATTGCATGAGTAGTAAATTAGGCTGCGAAGTGCAGACCAGGTGCCATAATTTGGATGTACTTAGATCCTTGGGAGTAATGCCAGCTCTTTTTAGAGCAGTGGTGGTTTTTCTGAATTCGGAAATTTCATCTTTAAAAATTTTATTGCACTCCTGCAATAAACGGTCGTTATGGGTGACCTGACAAATAGTTTCGCGGGTTTCAAAAACCTGTTTTTGATAAACATCAATCATAACAGAAATTTTAGGTTAAGGGTGTCATTCATGCCTCCTTCCCCATAAAGGAAAACAGTGGCATCAAGTTTTGGGGTGGGAAAAAAAATCCAAAGGGCTTACCAACTCTCACATGGTAAAACCAAATCTACTTAAACAAACCGTTTTCCCATTGTTTGCTTAACATTTTCAGGGTAACCCGCATTCAAAATTTATGCTATAGACCCAAAAAGTAATCAAGAATCGTAGATAGACTTGGCAAATTTCCGACAAAAAAACAGGTTAATCAACTGTAGTTAATTAAAAAATGGTGATTTTTTTGCAATTGACTTTGTCGATCATCGATTTGTGGACCATTATTCTTTCATTTTTATCTAAAATCTCCTATTTAAAAGGAGATAACAAATAAACTTGCAAGTTATGGGAATGTGATGAAAAATGGTAGAAAAAAAACCAAAATTTTTTATCATAATATTAAATCGCTCTTTCAAGCCGGGAAGAATGTTCTTTTTTGTCAGTCCACCATCCAGAAATCTGGACAATACCATATGGCCATTCACTACTTGTTTGGCGCGCTTTAATGCTGACAGCACCCAGTCGTAATCAGCCGAAAACCGATACCGCAAATCATACGGGCTGGCCAGATGTCTGGCCACCAGTACCGACTGGTGGCTCACCAGCATACCTCTGCGAAAGTCTTTCCACGTAAGATTCACTGGTGGAGAAAGACGTCGGTGTCCAATTTCATTTCCTTCCAAATCCACAATCATGGTATCTCCGTAATAGATATCAGCTCCGCAAGCGCGCTCAAAGAGGCGCGTCAGCACCTCAGGTGCTGCCACTTCATCACCCGCATTAATGAACCACACATAATCACCGGTGGCCATGCGTAGTCCTTTATTCATGGCATCATAGAGCCCCTTATCCGGCTCACTGATCCATTGATCGATCTGCTCTTCGTATTGATGAATAAGCTGCAGCGTACCATCGGTACTTCCACCATCCACAACAATGTATTCCACAAGTGGGTAGTCGAGTCTTTGAATGCTTTGAATGGTGCGCTCCAGCGTTGCCCGGGCATTAAACACCACAGTTATAATGGAAACTTTGGGGAGTTGGGGATGACTATTCATTATCTCCCCCTTTTTCACTCAACAATTGCAGATACAATTGCAGATACTGCTTAGCCACCAACTCAGGGGCAAAATTATTGAGCACTTTTTCGCGGGCGTTTTCTCTGCAAGCCTGCTCAGAACATTTGAACAGCAGGTATTCTATACCTTCGGCAAGCCCACCAGCATCGCCAGGCGCGGCCAAATAACCGCATATGCCGTGTGCCACCATTTCGGGAACGCCGCCAATACGAAATGCGGCGACTGGAGTGCCACATGAAAGAGCCTCCATTACCGTATTGGGTAGGTTGTCCTCCAAAGAAGGCAGTACAAAGACATCCGCAGCATTGTACAAATCCACCAAAGTATCTGCATCAGAAACATAATGCATCAGTCGTGCCGGGAAGGGCAACTTCTCGGCCAGCCGGGGTGGCGTTTTGCCAAAAATCACCAACTCTATTTGATCCGCATGCTTGCGGGTACTCAGCAATTTTAGCGCATGCAGCAACAGGGCGATGCCTTTGCGCGGGTCGGCTACGTTAGCGGCACCAAACAAAAGAATTTTCTTATCGAGCGGTAAATTGAGTCGTTTTCGGGCTTCCTGCCTGGGGACCGGTGCATAAAAATCGGTGTCAATAGGGTTGGGTATGGAAGTAACCCTATGGTGCTTCAGTAAGGAAGATTGCCTGGCCACGCTGCCCAGCCACTGGCTGCAGGTAACAATGGACAAGGGGGCATTGTTATAAGCCATTTGTTTTTTGCCATGCTGCACAGCCGATATGTCATTAGGCGAGGCATCCTGAATTAGTGGACAAGAGCCACAACTTTTTTGATAGCCCTCACAACTACCGGCATAGTGGCAGCCTCCAGTAAAACTCCACATATCGTGTAAAGTCCATACTACCGGCTTGCCCAGCTGAAAGATCTTTTCGAGGCCTTTGAGCGACAAAAAGCCTTGGTTGAACCAGTGCAAATGTATGATGTCCGCCTCCATAATAAGCGGATGCTTGCTCAAATTAAATCCCCTTCGGGCCAACGAAAAAGCAAAACGTGAAGTTTTGCTTTTCTCATGCGGTAAAAAAGCAGCCACCTCCTGCAAGAAGAAAAACATAACTTTGGCCTTTTCCCGACGCGAATTCGCAATGGAAACTGACCAATCGTCTTGCCCCAACTTTTCGGCCACCAGCATAGAAGCCTCCACATCCATCCCCCTTAGGGAGCTCACTATTCGTGAAGCAGCAACGGCAGCCCCGCCTTTTACATCACTCTTATTTATATGTACTACACGCATATGCTTATTCCTTAAATTTGGATTGGGGGGTTAGGGGGTTAGGGGGTTACGGAGCTAGGGTTGATCTCAGACCTGTGGTTGGTTTAAAGGAATTTCAAAGTTAAAGACCGAACCTTGGCCAACTTCCGATTCTACCCATATACGGCCGCCCATTAAATCGACCTGTCCTTTAGATATGGCCAGTCCCAACCCGGTACCGCCATATCTTTTTTGAATGCTGTCGCCCGCCTGCCTGAAGCGCTCAAAAATTTTATCCTGCACTTCAGGCGGGATCCCGATGCCGGTATCTTGTACAAAAAAGCGTATGGTGTTTTCCTGCTTTAATTCATAACCAAAGGAAATGCACCCCTCATGGGTGAATTTTATTGCATTGCCTATCAGATTATTAAAAATCTGACGCAACTTCATTTCATCGGCAATGATGGTAAATTTGCTTTGATCACCATCTGGAAAAAGGATTTTTAAATCTACTCCGGGTTTCAAATTACTGGTAAAAACGGCATGCAACTCCGTTAATAACGCTGAAACATGAACGCGCGACTCAGACAATTTATTCTGCTGCGTTTCAATGGTAGAAATGGTCATGATATCGTCCACCAGACTCAATAGCTGGCGCGAGTTGTTAACCACAAATTCAGCAAACTCCTGCTTCTCTTCATCGCTAAAGCCGGACAGTGACATCATTTCAGAGAAACCAATGACGGCATTCAATGGCGTACGAATTTCGTGCGACATATTTTGTAAAAAGGCCGTTTTTAAGCGTTCACTTTCCTGTGCTTTTTCAATGGCATTCAGCAATTCATTGTTGGTATAGTTTAGCTCTTCATTGAGCACCTGATATTCTTCATTAAGGGACAAATATTCATCATTCTGCTCCTGCAGTTTCCGCTGGTTTTCTTCCAGTGCCAGCTCAGAACGCTTCCGTTTGGTCACCTCCCTGCCTATGCCCATAAATCCGACCACCTGGTCATTTTCAATAATGGCACTGTTACTCCAGGCGAGCCAGCGCCACCCCTGGGCCGATTTCACCTTCTGTTCGAACGCCACCCGATAGGGTGGCGAAGAGAGATCTTTTAAAGCTTTAAAAGAACTTACCACATCACTTTCATCAATTTGCGGGATAAAAACTCTTCCCAAAATATCCTTTTCTTCCTTACCAAAAAACTTGCAAAAGGAGGGACTAGCATACAGATACTGCCCTTTTCGATCGACTTTAATGACCAGATCGTTTTGGTTTTCCACCAATAAACGGTAGTTCTCCTCACTCTTCCGTAAAGCTTCAGCAGCCTGTTCTATTTCGGTAATATCACTAAAAACAGTGGCAAATTGGTTGTTTTTCAACCGCGTCACAGAAACGTCGAAATGACGGTTGAGCGGTTTATAAAAATCATTAAAACGGGCCGGCTGGCCAGTTTCCACCACCCGGGAGTAAATATCTAAATAGGGGGCCACACCCTTACTTCCATAAATCTGACTGGCCAACTGACCTCTTACTTCCTCTTGGGTCATTCCCACCAACCGGGAAAAGGCAGGGTTAACATCTTCTACTATATAATCAGTGATTTTTCCGGTGGCATCTCTAACTACCCGGTGCAATGCAATGCCCTCTAAGGCAGAATTAAACAGCAACGAAAAGCGGCTTTCTGAAGCTTCCAATTCTGCAGTTCTTTGATCAACCACACGCTCTAAGCGGTACTTTTCGGTGGTGAGCACCCCAACAGTTAAGGTAGTCATCAACAATAATATCAGCACTACGGGGATGATAAAATAGAGCACTCTTGGTGGATGGGTAGCCATAAATGCTGGTCCCGGTTGCATGGATAAAACAAAAACCCGACCGAAAAGGAATAACGGATGCTGGCTGTCCATTTGGATGGGACAATTTTTAAGGGTGATAGGAATTCCCGATTGAGCAATTTTGTGCTGGGAGCTGTCTTTAAAATACTCAAACCACTCGATATTAAAATAGCCGGCTTCTCCATAAGAGGCTACGGCGGCGTTTAAGAGTGCTTGTGGACGGACTACCGCAAAAAAGAGCATTTGGGGTTCAATGCCTTCATTATTGATAGGGTGGTAGACCACAGCGTATTCGGCACTGGGTAGATCTGAAGCTGAAAACTCTATACCTCGTAACCCAATTTTTTGAGTTGTCTCAATTTTCTCATTGGCATTTGTCAGCATGATATCCAAACAGTCCTCACTCAGCCCAAATCCGCTTGATTGATCGAAATAAAGAAGCATTTCCCATTCACAATTTTCCACATTGCCTTCTGTCTTAATGGCTAAGCCACAGGCATCCACAAAATCATAATTCCTGAGGGAATTGGTGCGGTGATAAAAAAAGGATTCACCAATCGGATTTTGAGAGTGTATATGACGAAAAGTTCTTTCCAAATTGGCATCGAAAGCTCGAAAATATTCATTGATCCTGGCCGAATAAAAGTTGGATGATTGGGTAAATATGGCCTGTCTGTATCGCAATTCATAAGTAAAGGAAAACCAAACGACCAGTCCCCCCATGGCCAGACCAAAAAGAAAAGTAAAAACAGCTTCCGGACTCTGCCACCATTTATACCTCTGAAACTCCAGAACGCTTCGTTGGGTGAGATAAAAAGCGCCGCCCAATAAAATAAGTAAAAGAATCAAGGTCGCTAACAAGGGGCGTATGGAGGCACTGGCTTTGTCGCTATCGAACACCCCTGCTTCCATATCCACCCCAATTATCATAGCTGGCGTTGAGGTTAAGGGGTGCAATACGGGTGCAAAAGCACTCACATAATAACCAAATTCATCTCGGTAGGGATCAACTAAAAGACTTCGGCCACTTTCAAACAAAGAGGCCAGTCCTTCCGGCGGATGTTGGTATATTTTACCGGGCAAATCATGCTGCAATAAAATTTCACTTTGGCTGCAGGGACCAAATAGAATAAGTGAATCCCGCATCACCATGGTATAAATCTGAATGTGTTCATAATGAGAGGCTACAATCTGCAATTGCTCTGTAATGTGCGCATACACCGCATTGCTCGTATCGTTGACCGAAAAAGCCAACGGGGCAATCAATGCGTAATTGAAGCCACTGGCCACCGATTGAGCAATCGTTTCCAACTCATTAAAATGCTTATCCCTAACGCGTTGCACCTCAAAATAAACACCCACAAGCCCTATTACCAATATCAACGATCCAAAAAACGCCATGATAATGCGCAGACTCTTCAATCGTCGCGAATAGGGAAAGGGCGTACTAACGCCATTATCCATCACAGTGTTACTATACCCACGTCGCTTTAAGGAGAGTACCATAACACCCGTGAAGATAATTACACAGGCAATGAGTAAAAAAAATGGCCAAAAACCGCTCATTTTATCTATAAATATCAAGATTTAGACATCAATCTCTTCTTAGGGCGATAAAGAAGGCCTTATCAATCAGCCTATATGCTCCTTTTAAATTTAAGGAAGTTAAGATAGTAATTATTTATTTATCCTAAGCCCTTTTGCTAACCTGGTGGTTAGCAAACCATATCACTTTTTAAAAAACCGCCATGCTGTTTGAAGGTCTTCTCTGGTTATTAACCCCATTAAAAACATAAAGGCAGAAAAAACCAATACCACGAGAATCTTTAACAGCCAACCCAAGGGCAGATCAAAAGCAAAAGTCTGCATGCCAATAACAACCATTACCCCCCAGAACACCAACAACCAAAAACTCTTGACCAGTTTTAGGTTTATGCTTTCATACCTCTTTACTTCAACAATAATCCAAATTAAGCCAAACAGTTGTGCAGCAACAGTTGATACCGAAGCCCCCATTTTGCCGTATTCCGGAACCAGGATAAAATTGCCCACAATATTCACCACTGCACTCAGAATTAATATCAGCGAAATGCGTTTGGTTTTTTTATGCATGTTGAGGGGAAGTGTCAATAATTGTCGCAAACCGGAAAAGATTAAACCGGCCATCAAAACCGGGATCAACACCACCGAACTTTGAAAGAAAGAACTGCCGGAAGAAATGACATAAATAATTTCAGGTGAAAAAAGAACAATGCCCAGTCCGCCAAACGTAATCAATATAACAAACAACCGGGTAAAGCGTGCAAAAAAAGCCATGCTGTCGCGCTCATGCATGGTTTTAAAAAAATAATTTGAGTAGGAAGTTACAAGCGACGCAACCACAATCATTTGCACTAAGTTGGCTACTTTAAACGCCATACTGTAACCCGCCACCTCATCCAGATTTTGATATTGATTGATGATGTGGCGGTCGCTCAAGGTCAAAACCGTGGTCAACACATTGGACACCGCCAAGGGGAAGCCATAATTAATGAGTTGTTTAAGCACACCCCGCAAAAAACCGATCTTAATATTGTTCAAAATTAGCGGAATCATCGCCAAAAAAGTCAGCACATGAGCAATCATCTGTGCCAGATAAATGCCCTTCAATCCCATCTTCTTATACTCCAGAAAATAGAAGGTAAAGCCCAGCATCAAAGTTATATTGAGGACCAGCCACCAGGTTTGACTAGCCGCCCTTTGTTCCAATTTTAGCAGATAAAAAGGAACATCATACATCAAACGGAAAAACGTACCGATAAGAAAATAGAGGATGAGATCGTTTGGAAGCTCATATTTGAAAATGGCTGAGGAGAAAAATTGCAGTATGAGGCCCACTATCAGCACTGCCATGAGACTGGTGAGCGCATTAAAACTCCAGGTGGTAAAAAAGAGCTTCCGTTTTTGCTCACGATTTTCCATTTCGTGGTACCAACGTGTGAAGCCTCCCTTCACGCCCAATCCGGAAAGCATCAGTATAAACTGAAATATAGTCTCAAAAAGGGTTACTATACCAAACTCACTTTCGTTGATATAATTCAAGTACAAGGGGATCAAAATGACCCCGCTCAACTTGGTCAGTACATTACCTACCCCGTATATGGCACTTTGCTTAAAAACAAACCGTGTTTGAAAATGCATTGAGTACTTGTTTTATATTCTATTCACCTTGTCGACCAAGGTTATACAAGGCAATTTTTATTCTATTAATCACCCGCCTGTAGCACGAAGGTCGATAAAAATCACGGAATCTTTGATTTATTTCGAGACTGCTGCCGATATCCGATGGGGATAAAACATCACGGCCTAATTCTACAGAATATTTACCCGAAGACTTCATATGTGTTCCAGAGCCATCGGTTCCCAGGTTACGTACAAATGACCGTACCGGATAAACATTGGTCATGCCAAGGTTAAAACACGACTGGTTAAATCGAACTGCCCAGGAAGCAATTTTTCCTTGCTGTTGCTTTAAAAGCATAACCGGTAAATCGGCACCCTGTTGCGTCAATCGAGCGCGCAACTTTTTATCTGATATGAAACAGTTAAAGTCTTGCACCTGCCAGTCGACCTTTTGCCAGCGATTGCGCCAGGTCGCCCAGCCCCATGAATTGATCCTGGGAAATAAAAAGGACGCATGTGCATAGTCTGTTGGCATTTGAAATGGCGGACAATATCCCGCAACGGAAAAAATTCGATCGTCGTCTTTATATTGTAGTAGGCCCTCATTCATAAAATTCAGAAAATACGGGGCTGTTTCCAAATCATCCTCCAATACGATGCAAGCTTCGTAGATAGAAAGCACTTCCGATACACCGTCAATAATGCTGGCGGACAAGCCCTTATTGCACTCGCTGGTGATTATCTGGACAGATTTAAAACCTTCGATGGCACCCAAAATGGCCCTGACTGCTTGAACCAACACCTCATCGGTAGTGCTGGCAGGCCCATCACTGAAAACGATTAGCGCTGTATCCGCTGCACCCTCATTCGCTGCCAAAGCCGAAAGGGTTTCCTTAACATGATCTGGTCGGTTGTAACAAAACAGTACAACTGGATGCTGCATAACGCTTATTTTAGATGTATTCTTTGCCAAAAATTGTCCTGCCGTATTTGACGCAGTTGTCTTTCAAAATTTGTAATAAGATCCTGTTCATGAGCTAACAATCGATTGACTATTCCATCAATGCTAGAAGGCACTTCTCCATCGCCCAAATCAATCAACAGCTCATTCATTCCAAACATAGACGCCAAATGTCGGTACTTTTCGGCCCACCCGATAATTATCACCGGCTTAAGCAACTTCAAAGCATGAATGGCACCATGATAACGTCCCGATATAATAAACCTGGAAGCCTTTATTGCTTCATGCAATGCTTCCAATGACCTAACTTTATTATCTGCAGTAAACATAGGGTGTGATATCCGGCTTTCCAGTAAATCACAGAAAGCGCGATCATCGTTGCTGTGCTGTATGACCTTGACAGGGATGCCCTGGTCTAGAACCTGATGTATCAAAGACGCATACAATTGAAGTGTAGCCTCTTTACTTACAACACGAAACAATTGCTGGTTAGGAATTACTAAGACTCCAGAGTCTGAGTGGGTAGCCACACTTTCCCCGATCTTGGCTTCTGGAGTCTGAAGAACGATGTCCGGAGACAGTTCCGTTGGCTTTTTACGAAACTGGCGTAGGGCTTCGAGTCCGGAAGTCTCTCGCACAAAAATGATTTCCGGATATTTTAAAACCGGGATGGCTAAAAGCTGAAACAACCATTTTTTAATTCCTTTAAACTGAAAAGGCCCCATACTCTGAGGCAATAGCCAAACAGGTATGCCCTTCTTTTTGGCCATGTACATGGGCAGCAAGTAAGCAATGCTCCACATCAATTGCTGGTTGTGCGAACTTAGGCCGTAACCACTGATGTCAAAAATTGCAGAAGCAGAATTAATAGTCACTTTAATTTCTGTCTCACTGTTACTTATAGCCTTTGGCTTATACAGTAACTTGAATAATGGAAAACAAATGCGATAGAGACTGCGGACATGCATATTAACGATGCGAAAGGAATACTGTTCCTTGTCAGCGGCCTTCACCGTAGGGAAAAGATCCAACAAAACCGGCTCATAAGCAGGGAAATTTTCCCGGATGGCATTCACGGTGGACA
This sequence comes from Marinilabiliaceae bacterium UBA5213, assembly GCA_002412555.1. Taxonomy (GTDB): domain Bacteria; phylum Bacteroidota; class Bacteroidia; order Bacteroidales; family Marinilabiliaceae; genus Geofilum. The sequence continues at coordinate 14,038 of DHVH01000044.1, forward strand.
TCAACATGGATTCTGCTCCTTTGTTCACAAAGTTGCCACCGGTAATGACTATCGTAGGTTTAATATGCTGTGCAGCCATTATATTATTTCGAGTAATTCTTTAACTTCTTTACGTACTGAACAAGCTACCATTGAATTATCGCGCGCCAATCCCATAGCAATGAGCATCACAGGCCGTTCATACGCCTGAATTGATAAGCACTTCCGCAAGGCAGCGTCTGCCTTTTTATGGTCGGGCCAATTAATGGGGCAGCTGGAGCAACCTTGACTTTCGAGCGCCAGCATAAAACTCATGGCTGCCAGACTGCCATCGATGTACATTAAGTGCCGGTCGCCCGGTGAAGGAGAAACAGCGGTGGAGCCTAACACTACAGCTAGCGCAGGAATGCCTTCTGCGAAAGACCGGGCGCCTCCCGCAAGACGGGCCACATCCGTGACCATGCCGGACTGGGTCAACACCACAAACCTAAAAGGCTGCCGGTTGCATGAGCTGGGTGCCAGAGCGGCCAGTCGCACAGCATTTTCCAGCACATCATTGGCAGGAACACTACCCGGAACAAAAGACCGAACGGACTTCCGACTTTTAGCCAGGATGCTAAACCGGGAATAGAGCTCTTTATCGGTTGGACCCTTAACATAAGGCCCACGAAATACTTCAGGCAACAACTTGGTGTAAGCTACCTCTGTGAAGATCTGTTTGGCTTGTTCCACCAAAGGAACATTTGGACTCCATTGAAAATATTGTTGCAACACATCAAAGGCCCAGTCGTTAAGCGTACACCGATCCAACTCAGCCACTGAATAGGCAAACTGGTGGACCGTCTCCAATAAATAATCTGCCCCAAAAAGCTCCCTGCGGTTTTCCGCCATAAGCCCCTTCTCCAGGCGGTGAATATTTCGGCGTAAATGAGAGGGATTACTTTGCTCAAAAAGACTGCGCTCCAGGTAGTGTTGCCGACCCAAAATATACATTTTCATTTCGGATGAGAAAACATCCGAAAAAAAACTGAAATATATCTTTCTAATAATAGCGGAACTACTTAACGTGGGTATCAAAATTCTGGTTTCCAGTCGCCTTAAAAAAAGGGACCACCTAAAATAGAGCTGAAGTAAACGATCGTACTGCCCCGTTTTCTCGGATAATGTTCTTAGTATCTTTCGCATGCCAAAACAAAATTAACCATTAAAAACGAGAAAACACTGAACGGCCTATGGCCTTTTGAGCCCTGTTAATACAACTGATACCCGTAAGGGCCATCGGGTCTTGCTCCACTATATACTTTAATAGATCCTCGTAAAACTTTGATATTCCAGCATATTCATCGTCATTCAACCGACAATTGTGCCATAAAAGAGAAAACAGTCCCCCAAACTTTTGAGCTTCCTGGATGTAGCTTGTCACATTATGCCTCATCTCGGAATAAGTGAGTTGGCGGTATTGTAAAGCAGAGACCTCCATCATAACCAATGGTATTTCCCAAATGCGCATCGGGACATCCTTCTCAAAATCATAGGGGTGAAAAGGGTAGCAGTAGCCATTTCGATAGCCATCATGGTCATGAAAAGAGAGTGTCGAATCGTATATCAAACCCGCTGCCTCCTGTACTTGAAAGGTGGCCGGGTGCGAAAACAGCAGATAGTGCTGTCGTATGCCCAAGGGCTCTTCACCATAAACCTTGCCCAATGCGGCCTTTTGTTGTTGAAGACTGGGGCCGTTTGTTGCTGATTTGAATGTACCATGAACACCTACTTCAAACTCTTCTTTCTTCATAGCTGATATTAACCCCTTTATTTTAGGAGAAGAAAACCGAAACCAAGCATTTTTATACCTCTGCTCCCGATGTAAGAAGAAAAAAGCAGAGCGGATGCCCAGACGTTTTTCCAAATCCATCATCCACCGAAAATTCCACCACGGGTCGTTTCCGCTCCATGGATTAAGATGGTGGCGTAGACCCAACAAAATTTGATTTATAATTTTACTTTTACTGTCGGTGGAAGACTTTAAACCTAATACTTGAAGCATTTTATACGCCATCAATCGTGGATGATGGAACGCAACTCTGTCGACATCATGACTGAGCAGAAAGCCAAAATTAGCGAACAAGCGTCGCCGTTTTATCTCAATATGGTGAAACCTGGCAAAACATTCAAAACCCCTCAATAAAAACTCGAAATAGTAATTGACAACAGGCTTTGAAACAAACTTATATACATCTTGAATACTTCCGGCATAGCAATAACGACCATACTCATCCCGATTCTCCTTTGTCAATTCTTGTATGCCCGACAATAAATAAAAAGCAGAAGACAAATAATCATGGCTAAACCATAAATTCCCGGCCTCATCCAAGCGATAAAGAGAAGCATCTGCCGAGAGCGGAAAAAGAACAGGGATGTCATCTTCCTCAAAACTTACATTAACCGGCACGGGCTGATTTTGCCCCGACAACTGAAAAACAATTTTACCCTGAAGATCCTCCGGCACAGGCCGGCCAGGCTCAATAATGACAAAAGCATCAGTTACCCGTTCATCAGGCACCCAATGCTGCTGCAAATGGCCAAAGACATAGTCTGTTTTATTTTTCGAAAGAAGCATGTCGACAAAAGTATAGATGACTAAAAAGAGCCACCGCTAAAGCAGTGGCCTTCCCTACCCCTAATCGACAAATATAATCAACTCATTTGAAACCTTGAGGTTAGTTTCTGTTTTCCTCAATTTTAATGAATAATGCAAACTGGATGCTATTGCTTTGCAGCCGCTCGACTTACCAATAATCGAAGATCGACGAAGTCAATGGCAGTTTCAAACTGCCGGTTGAGATTTGACGTAGACTCAGTCTACGCCGAGCGGAGGCTGCAAACTCGCATTACAGAAAATACTTTCTACTTTTTTCTCTTAAATACAATCCATACCCCAATAAGAATTCCGACCCCAAACATCATCACTGATAAACTAATTTTGTGTATTTCTTGAGATTTCAGGGCGGCTCCAATTAATGAACTAAAACCAACAAATAAGAAAAAATATCCGCCAAAAGAAACAGTTGACAAAGGTCTCTTTATTCGAAATATTGAATCATTCCAAGTTGGTTTCATTCTTTGCTTAGTACTAGCATCGACATCATTTCTGAAAATAAAGGGTATACCAATAACACCCATCAAAAATGGAGGTAAGGTTAAAGCAGCAAAACCAACCTCTGGCTCTTGTTCTAAAGGCACATAAATATTCATGATGGCTGCTAAAGCCACAATTATTGCTTTAAAATACCCTATTTTATTCCACTTTCCCATTGTTAAAAACCAAATTATTTCTAATAACCAATTGTCAATATTCAATTATCTCATTACATTCTTCAATTGTCTTTTGAAAAAAGGGACTACTTGTTGTTATTGCCCAATGCTCATCATAAAAATAGACCCATTTTAATGAATCATTGATTTCATTTTCTTGTCCCTTTTCAAAAAATGCATAGTTCGAAAAGAGTGACATGAAAATATCTTTATTATAACAATAAATCAATTTTGCTCTATTATTACTGTAGCTACGATATTTATTTAATTTGAAAAATATGTAGGTATTTTTTACAAAAGTAAACTCCGTAATATCACTTTTAGGTCTGTAATCCCAAATTTTATTCTTATTGCTTTCGGATATATCAATGAATGAACCTGTCTCTTTTATTCTTTGATTTTCATTGTCATAATAATGCTCTGAGAATAAAAAAATATCTGTGGTTGCTGACGTTGTTATCATATACATCCTACATTGCCTATTGACAAGATCATTGCTAATATTAATAAGCTCTTCTATATTATGCTGATGTTTTCTAATAGTTTGTTCTCCTTTTTCAATTATTTCATTGGCTTTATACATATTACAAGAAGTAATGAGAACAAAAGAGAACAAGCTCCAAAAAAAAATCTTTATGTTAATCATTGGTTTGTGGTCTAACACTATTAGTATAAATTGCATTTTTATCTTTATCAACATTTAAAATGGCAGCCTTGTAAGACTCAGGACCCGTTGGCGCGAGTTTGCAACTCGTGCCCATTATCACAACTCCTCCAACTTCACCGCCTCCTTTACAATCTCCAAATAACTACTAAGGCCTGCATAATTTCGTGCAGAACTCCACAAGTAATCTTCAGGCCGTTCAACGATACCCTCATTTACGGGATTATTATGAATGTAATTTAGTTTCTGATCGAAAAACTTATTTGTCTCAATCATTTCTGCGTGATTGCCATCCTGCCAGAATTTATAGTCTTTTACGTTTTTGAGGCTTTCACCTGCCTTTCTAAAGTAATCCAGCATCCATTCCCGTCTGCTTTCAGGCTCATTAACAACAGCCTGAACAAGAGCTTTGGATGTAAACTTTTTAAAATCCCTTAAGATATCTGACAAAGCATATTGTTCAGAAGCAGTTTTGGCTATAAGGTGCAAATGACTTGGCATTAAACAAAATCCATAGACCTCAAGTCCTTTGTTTTTCTGACAATAACGCAAAGACTCAAAGAGAGTTTCCTTGTGGCTCTTTCTTGTAAAAACATCAATCCAGCCAACCACAGTTAATGTTAAAAAGAAGGCCTTGCCATTGTCGTACATCTTGTATTTATCAGACATAGGGGTTTGGTTTTATAGGTTACAAGATAGTTATTCCAGAAAACTTTACGAAAACAAAAAAGCGATTACAACAAATATGACTGTTGGTGCGAGTTTGTAACCCCCTGTTGGCGCAAGTTACTTTGCAAGCAAAGCGGCATAGCCAATTAGCAACACCTGCCCCAACACCCACTGGCGCGAGTTTGTAACTCGTGCCCCATTCACTTTAGCCAAATGCCTTCACACAGCACAGGAGCAAAAAATATTACATTGCCATTCTGCCCTTGCACCTTCTGTGGGTGGCTTATCACTGTATTCATTTTACCTTAAAGCAGTGGCAGTTACAAACTGCCGATTAAGATCAGACGCAGTATAGGCTTAGCGATGTAATAGCACGAGTTACAAACTCGCGCTAACGGGGATAAAGATAACTGATGGCTTGGAAATTCAACTTAGCAAGTCATCATTTCTGTCCAACGAATGGGGAGTACTATACTCGCAACCCAATAAAAACGCTGCTTTGCAGCAATAAAAAAGAAAAAAAGGGGGCAAAAGAAAAAACACGGCTTCGCCGTACCAATTTTTTAAAACAATTTTTATAATTAAGCTGAAAGGCTTATATACTAAGCCATAAACAAGAAAAAACAACCAGATTTATAAGCCAAAAACCGACCAACCACAACCCCACGCCACAAACCGCCGAAAATTAACCAAATCAACCTTAAACCACCGCAAACAAACCGACAAAACCGCTCCAAAAGCCCTTAAAACCAACATTAAACACCCATAAACCAACCTCAAAACCACCCCGAACCGAAACCACCAAAAAACCACCAAAGCCCAAAGCCCAAAAAACAGAAAAAAACAACCCGAAAACCCACAAGCCCACCGCCTTAAAACGCTTATATGATGGGGGTTGAAAAAAGAGAGCAGAAAGGGGCGGAAAGCGAAGAGGGGCAAAGGATGCAGGGCAAAAGGGGTGGGTGTTGATAACTTTTTTAAAACGGCGTTTAAAAACCAAAAGAAAAGGGGGCAAAAAAACAGGATGCGGCTTGGCTGCATCCTGTTTGTGTTATTATTGTTGATTTGCGATAATAAATGTATTTGCCTACTGTTGCTGCCGTACCTCTCTTTTTGCTTTTGCAGCCGCTCGGCTTTCTTGGTAAACCAAGCGGCAGAGCCGAGCGGCCGCTTGGTTTACCAAGAATGGCAGCTGCAAACTGCTGAGACAGAATCGACGAAGTTACAAACTTCGCCGAGCATGGGCAATTTTCGCCAAGTGGAGTGGTAAACTAAGGCGAGTTGAACTTACTGTAAATACGATGAGCCGAGTTAAAAAGGATCCTTGAATCATTTTTTATAGGTGCAATAGTGTCATGTATAAACTCCCTAAAAACATAACCTTGTCTTCTTCTTGATCGTGCATCAATATATTCTATTTTTAATATATCATATTTACCTAAAGTGTCGATTACTATTGCCTGAGTGTTAATACTTGCAAAGGTTGCATTGAAATCAGGGCGTTTAGTATGTTGATAAATCGAATCCGAATAAAAAACTATATATGATTTTATGCTTCCATGTTTTTTGTTGTTTAATATATAAGTTGGATAGACATTGTCTAATTCTAAAGCATATACATATCTATCAAAAACAGGCTCTTTGCGAGGTGATACTTGCTCTTTTATACTTATATAAGTAAAAACTAGCAGCCCTAAGATGTTCAGTATTATTATTCTAAAATAAATTGAAGACCTGAATGTCCTTTTCATTTAATACCTATCTCCTTCTTGTAAATAACTATCAATTAATTTATGATTTCTTTCGTAATGCTTTCTAGCTCTATCAGCTTTTTCCATATCTTGAGCTTGCTTAAAATAATCTTGTGAGAACCAACTTGTCGGAAATTCATCAAAACTAAACACTGATATTCCTGTCGGTAACCATTCATTATTCTCATTACGAACTTCTATTTGAGATTGCAACCCTATTTTTTGACCATTCTCAGAATATAACGGCTCCAAAAGAAATTCGTTTATTCTCATTGGACTTCCTGCCATAACACCACCAAATCCGGAAAGATAATCACTTTCATTATGTGTGATTGAAACAGAGCTAATATAATCATTACTTAGCCTACTAAATGAGAACCCTCCTGACAAACCCATAGTTAATGACAGATTAAATTCTGAGAAAGACGTACCTACGCCTGCTTTCGGTTTTAATAGGCCTTTTAGATCGCTAGCAGTTTTAGCACCTTTAAACCTTTCTCCGGTTGGCGAATATACCAAAGCTCCTTCATGAATAGTTCCTAGAAAAGTTGGTCTATTATCCCAACTTTTTCCAAAAGCAGCGGTATATTCAAGACCATAATACCTAGATTCTTTTAATCTCATATTATTTGCCGACAGAAATTGTGTCACTCCAACTCGATCTCTAGCAATTCCATTACTTCTGTTAAAAACGCTAGCAAATCTTGATAAACCAATTCCTGCTCCCACTTCAAAAAATATTGAAGTCATTCTGCTTGTTCGGGGAAAATAATCTGGACTTCCTGGGTGTAAAGATGGTTCTAGCCCATCTAAATCTACAAACCTTATAGGCATATTCCCTGCAAACTGATACGGAGTGTACCAAGGATAACTCTTGGTTAGTGGGTCAACAGATAAAAACCTCGCCAACGCCTGGTTATAAATCCTAAACCCATAATCATAGTGGGTCATGCCCCATTCGCCTTGGTCGTCCTTTTCCTTGGAGTTAAACCCATAACGATACCCCTCACTATTTGTTGAGAGTGATTCTATGAGCATACCAAAGGGGTAATAGGTGTTGGTGGCGATAATACGGGGGTTTAATAAGCTGCCTTCGCCACTCTCTAGTCCTGCCCCGACTACTGCGCGGACGTTTCCGAGGTGGTCGGTGATCTCGTATTGCTTGCCATGGATGTGGCGGCCAATGGGTTGATCAAATATAGAGGATTTTTGGCGGATGGACAACTGGTACTTTGTGCTTTCTTCGCCGGCAGCGAGGATATGCGACCAAGTGCCGGTTGGCGCTGCCTCGCCTGACCAAATGGTTTGGGCATTGTTTTGCAGCACGTTGAATTCCATATCACCATAAGTGCTGGCATTGTTGGTGAAAAGCGAGATGGAATATACTAAGCCTTGCCCATAAAAATCCGTTAAAATGCAAAAGGAATATTACGAATACAATCAGATTCATCTGAACAACTATTATCCTAAATATAATTCCTAAAATGTTTGTTCAAGCTCCGTTGGCGCGAGTTTCTTTGCTGGCAAAGTGGCATAGCCGATTAGCAATTCGTGCCCAATAATGCATTGATGTACTTGCTCGAATTTCAAATTAAAAGGTCGAACCGCCTTTCCATTCTATCTCCTAATTACGATTTGTTTCACAACGATTTGGCTGGTGGTTTTGATTTTAACAAAGAACACCCCGGGATGTAGATTGTCAATATGGATTAGGTATTGCTGCTGATCAACCTCGTTATGATAAATTTGTCGTCCATCAATGGAAAACAAGCTGATAAACTCAATTATTTCGTTGCTTTCTATTGTTATGCATTCACTTGCAGGATTAGGGTACACACTTACCTTAACAGAAATCGCCTCCTTGCCTGAAGTTACTACCGAGGACAATTCCACATTTTCATGGTTATTGCTACCCGCAATGGTTATATTACCAAATTTATCTAAAAACCCTTGTGCTTTAACTGCATAGTCATAGATTCCACCCATAAGCCAAATTGAGGCTTCACCCAAATCATTGGTCACAAGTTCCTCTCCGGTTATAAAAATAGCAGCATTTAACACAGGGTGAGAAAGAAAATTCACGACCCTAAATGATTGCAGATACTCAGGAGAGCATGCAGAAGTTATATCAGGATGCAATCCTGTAATATAAGGATATCCATTATTTCTATTATTACCAATGTTCCATATTTCATGCACACCAGAACCTGCAAAATCCCAACCAACAGAAATGAATGTTTGAAAAGCTCTCATTTCTTCAGTAGTTATTCCTTTTCCCCCAGCACTTTCAGTATATCCGGAGGTTTCCATGTCCCAAAAACACCCGGAAACGGAAGCGTCATCAATATAACCTATTAAACCACCAGTGTCTTCAGCCCCATTAACCTTTCCTTTACTGTAACTATTGTGTAAAGATGCTTTTTCATACATTTGTCCTATTAGACCCCCAACATATCTGTCCCCTTCTACATTTCCAAGACTATAAGTATTGCTAGTCAGCCCTTCACGACTAATACCTACTAAACCTCCAACATAAAAATCCCCGAGGACACTGCATACACTGTAGCATTTGTCTAGATAGGAACCAGATGTTGAGCCTACTAAACCTCCAACGTATGCTCTTCCTTCAATTTTCCCTGTGGCAAAACTATTTTGAATCACGCTATTACTGAGTGTTCTTCCAGCCAAACCCCCGACTCGATAACTACCGGTTATATTCAGGTTAGTTAATGCAATATTATGAAATTTTGCGCTATGGGCTTGTCCAAATAAACCCTGGTAGTCCCCCTCCGGACGGTTTA
>DHVH01000294.1 GCA_002412555.1 Marinilabiliaceae bacterium UBA5213
GAGAGCTGCTTTAACATCCATCCAAACCCGGAAGAATTTTCCTGATGTCTTTGTGCCTTCAGCGACCTCGCCACCCAATGTTCTTACTTCGTTAACCAATTCTTGTTTACATCTTTGACTGGTTAAAATGAATTGGGCAAACAAGGTTTTCAATTCATGTTCTTCGGTTTCTTTCGACGCCGTTTCATATCCTTCAATTCTATCGTTATTGATAGTGATGAGGTCGTTTAACACATCTATTGCTTTTTCATTCTTCATTTTTCTGTTTTTAAATGATTAAAAATATTATTACATAAGCTTACCAACTTATATAGCCGTTTTCCGGCATGGCTGCTTTGAGTTCTCCATTAGGTCCGCCAAGCTGTTCTAAAAGAAGCTTTGCGAAACGAACATCAGGTTTAGAAACTCGTGCATTGAACTGTAATGCTTTTACGTGATGAAACATAAGTTTATATTTTTAGATTTTGAGCAATACTATACAGCCATTACTGCTCAAATTGTTATCCACAAAATTTATGACCGGAAATAAAAAATAGTGTTACATATTTATCGATTTAAATTATACTATTCACACATTTGCTCTATTAGCATAATAAGAATTTCACTAGTAAAATCCCTGTTGTTTTTCTTTTGAATGCCTTACCTGTGGTCTATGATTAATAGAGTGGACTTAGCGGTCAGAATGGTCTATATTTACTAAAGGCAAAAATTTTATGAGCCACTATTCAAATTGAAACAAAAGTTTATCTGGTTTGAAAATGCTTTCACTGATCTCAACTTAAGACAATGGAACCTGATGTTGTTATTGTTTTGTTAATTCTCACTGCGACAGTCATCATGTTGGTGTTGGATATCATTCGCATAGATATTGTGGCTATTGGCTGTATGCTGGCGCTGGGATGGATGGGACTTTTAACTTCAGAGGAGATGTTCTCGGGGTTCTCGAGTAATGCGGTCATTGCCATGCTCAGTGTGATGATTTTGGGACGTGGCATTGCCCGCACGGGTATTATGGGTAAATTTTCAAAGTTCATTATCAAAAAGGCAGGCACCCGAAAGCGAAATCTGGTCAGTTTATTGTCCCTCTCGACCGGTGTTTTATCGGGCTTGATTCAAAACATTGGTTCAGCTGCGCTTTTTCTGCCTGGAATTATGCAGGTATCGCGCCGCACAAAGATTCCTGCGTCCTCGCTTATCATGCCCATAGGCTTTGCAGCCATACTGGGCGGAACGCTTACCATGGTTGGTTCCGGACCACTCATTCTGGTCAACGACCTGCTAATTAATGATGGCCATGAGGTCTATAACCTGTTTAGCGTGACCCCTGTAGGTATTGTGCTTTTATTGTCGGGCATCGCCTATTTTTTGCTGTTCGGCAGCAAAGTCCTACCTAAAAAGGAAGTTGGGGAGACTGGAAAAACGGATCAGGAAAAATTAGTGGAGAAGCTGGACCTGCCGCACAGTATTCAGTTGCTTATGATAACCAGGGTAAGTGCATTGTCTGGAAAAACAACCGAAGAGGCCGGCTTATGGCACAACTATAATGTAAACCTGTTGGGTATAGGAAAGGGTGAGCATGTGGTTTACGCCCCATGGCGTGAAACCAAACTGGAGGAGGGGCAAATTCTGGCTGTTTTGGGTTCCGCTGAGAATATCGGCCGGTTTTCAAAAGACTTTCAGTTGGAGGACGTTTCTAAGTCCCGCTATTTCTCTGAGGAATTTAACCCCCGTGTGAGCGGTTTTGCCGAGGTCATCATTCCCCCGGATTCAGAGCTAGTCGGGAAATGCATAAGAGTCTATTCCTTGAGAAAACGCTATGCCGTTGAGCCGGTCATCCTTTTTAACAAGGGAGAAAGAGTAGGGGGTGACTTTTCGGATGTGGAAATCCACCAAGGCGACAGCCTGATTGTTTACGGCAGGTGGGACAACATTAAGGATTTGAAAGAGAGTACTGACTTTGTGGTGCTCACAAGCTTTGAGGTGGATACCAAGGATCGATCAAAAACATGGCCTGCAGTGGCTTGTTTTATTATTGCCATTGCTTTGGCAATGGCTGGCTTTCCTATTTCAATGGCCTTTTTGACGGGGGCGCTTGGCATGGTTCTTATGCGAGTGCTCAGTATAGGGGAGGCCTATGCCTCCATTGAATGGAAAGTGGTTTTTCTGCTGGCGGGATTGATTCCCTTGGGCGTTGCCATGCAAAAAACCGGTGCTGCGATGTTCCTGGCCGAATCAATTATGGGCGTAGTCATTGATCTGCATCCTGTCTTTTTCGTGCTGATGGTCGGTCTTCTGTCTACCCTTTTCTCCCTTTTCATGTCCAATGTTGGGGCTATTGTAGTACTGGCTCCCCTGGTAATGGGCATGGCAGGTATTGCCGGAATGGATCCCCGTCCGCTGGTCCTTTTGGCCGCCGTTTGTGCCGCCAACTCCTTTATCCTCCCCACGCATCAGGTGAATGCCTTCCTTATGTCCTCGGGCGGATACCGCAATGCAGATTATTTAAAAGCCGGGAGTGGGATGACCATTCTGTTCCTGGCCATTACCGTTTCTCTGTTCTATTTTTTCATCATCTAAAACTATTGCTATGCTAATAAAGCATTATTTCGTCAACAAGATAGCTCTCAGCTCCTACATTCTGGCCGGATCAGATGTTTGTGC
>DHVH01000136.1 GCA_002412555.1 Marinilabiliaceae bacterium UBA5213
GGTACGCCATGCACCAGTGGCTGCAAAACTTCGCTTACAGAACCGAATTGAGCTGGTGGATTTTTGGGCTAGCCGGTGTGCTGGCGTTGGGCATTGCCCTGCTCACAGTCAGCTGGCAAAGTTGGAAAGCAGCAAAAAGAAACCCGGTTGAGAGTTTGAGGTACGAATAGTAAAATATTTGAATTATGAATAATCTCAATTTGATCACGCGAAATCTGTTTAAGAGGAGTAAATCAAGTTTATACATCCTCCTAAACTTTGTTATTGCTATGACTTGCGGGATAATGATTTTCCTGTTTGTTGCCGATGAGTTTGCCTATGACAAACACTTTCCTCAGTTTGATACTATTTACCGGCTGAATTTGCAATCAATAGACAAAAGCACAGCTTCATGTAATTTACCTGCGGTGTTGCATAGCGAAATAGAAAAGATTGCAGGCATTGAAAATTTCGCAAGGTTACAAACCTATATGGGAGAGCGAAATATTTCAATTGATAATCAGATTTTTGTGGAAGAAAAACTTCTGTTTGGGGATCCTGAGATCCTAAATATTTTCGATTTTGAATTCTTGTCCGGCCATCCACAAAACGCATTAAGCCAACCTTTCAACTTAATCATCAGTCAGCAAACTTCACAAAAATACTTTGGGAGTGCTGATCCTCTTGGGAAGACCATCTCCTTTGACAACCAGGATTTCACTATCACGGCAGTGGTAAAGGACCTTCCAGACCAATCGCATTTTTCAATGAATTTTCTTGCTTCCTTCTCAAGCTACCAAACCCTCAACAATGACTTGTTAACCAAATGGTACATCTCTTCTGTCAATTATTATCTGACTGTTCGTGAAACAGTTAATCTAAAAGATGTTGAAAATCAGATGACCCTGCTTTTTGCCAAAGGAAATGCTATTCCTGAAGATAAAATTGAATTCCACATGATGCTAGAACCATTGGCAGACATTCATTTACGTTCGACCGGCACACATTGGGACAATGCCATTAAAGGTGATATAAAAGTTGTATATGGCTTTATGGCTATTGCTTTGTTGATTTTGGGAATTGCCATTGCCAACTACACCAACATGCTGACCGCCAATTATCAACAAAAGGTCAGAGAAAACAGCATCCGAAAAATCAATGGAGCATCCGAATGGTCGATTATTCTCTTGCAAGTAACAGAAACATTTACATTCCTGCTCTTTTCACTGCTCGTCTCCTTGGTGTTGGTGTATATCCTTTTGCCATTCCTGAATCAACTTAGTGGGAAAAACCTTGTCGTCAACAGCAGTTCTTTGGTTGCTGGCGGAATCATGCTGCTAACTATCCTGATATTGTCGGTAATTTATCCTCTATGCTTTATGCGAATGTTTAAACCCGGCCAGTTAGTAAAGAACCAGTCGGTCATTTTGGGACTTCGTAAACAAAAGCTACACTTTTGGATAAGAGGCATGCTTGTCACCTTTCAATTGGTGATTGCCATTGTGCTTATTGCGTCTACCCTTATCATTAACAAACAATTGAATCTCGTGACCAAAGAAAAAATCGGTTTTGATCGGGAGAACAAACTGATAGTATATAACCCATATGGTGAGAATATGCAACAGCACTATGAGCTGCTCAAAGAAAAGCTATCTGGTATTCCATCAATCAGTAAAATAGGTGTAACCCAAAATGCCCCCGCCGGAATCATCAATAATTTCACCCCAGTGTGGCTTCCAGGCCTTAAGAATGAATCAAAAGTCGATTTAGGGCAAATAACCGTCGATCATGATTTCTTGCCAACAATTGGCGCTAAGGTGTTGCTAGGAAAAAACTTCGACAAGAACGTTTTATACGATGAACAACTGGGCATTGTCATAAATGAATCGGCTGTAAAAGCGTTGAACCTTGTTAATCCTATCGGACAAAAATTAGTGGTGCAGAACAACGCCTACACGCCAAACAACGAGATGGAAATTATTGGAGTTGTTGAAGACATGCAATATTTCACACTAAAAGAAGCGTCAAAACCAATTATGTATTTTATCCGTCCATGGGGTTACCACAACATAATTATTAGCCTTGAAAAAGGGAATTATCAGCAGGTTCTCAGTCAAATTGAGCTAGCATATAAAGAAGTGGAACCTTCACTTCCGTTTGCTTTTCAATTTTTGGACGACAGGATAAGCAGCAATTACAAAACGGAAGTTAATACAGCAAAAATTACTACTTCACTTTCGGCTGTTGCCATTTATCTATCAGTACTAGGTATTCTGGGAATGATCCTGTTCACTATCCAACAAAGAGTCAAAGAAATCGGTATCCGAAAAGTCAACGGTGCCCGCGTTTCCGAAGTGATGGCCCTGCTCAACAAAGACTTTGTAAAGTGGGTAGCTATTGCTTTTGTCATAGCCACGCCTATTGCATATTACGCCATGAACCAGTGGCTTCAAAACTTCGCCTACAAAACCGAATTAAGCTGGTGGATTTTTGCGTTGGCGGGATTCCTGGCGCTGGGAATTGCATTGCTGACGGTGAGCTGGCAAAGCTGGCGGGCAGCCAGGAGGAATCCTGTTGAAGCGCTGCGCTATGAATAGTAAAGTGGTGCTGAAATGCTTACAAACAGAGTTTCGTCAGTATGGAGGCACTGACTATGCAAACACTTACAAATGCCCCTCCAGTAATTTGGTTAATTCGTCGTAGCTCATTACTCCTGTACCCGTCCATATTTTGGTTCGGCATGGCGCACACCAAGCGACAAAAAAATCGATCAAAACCAGCTGGTTTGAGCTTAAGCATGGAATTAAAATCAGCTTTAGTAAAAGCTTTACTTTCGCTCGCTGTTGCAGTTGCACTTTGCTGTAATGGAAATCTACTGCGTTACCAATCAATTATTCCATTGTGGATGATATAGATTACAATTCATTCAAATATCTCATTACAAAACTTTTCAGCGAACAAACACGCACATTCTCCTTCATCATAAAATCGTCGGATGAAGGTGTGATAACATAATTCTTTGGCGCTTTCAAATCGACAATAGCTTGAAAGTTTCCCTTGGTGAGCTGCGGCGAATTGGAATATTTTACTTCGACGGTAGCAACAACGGTGTAGCCCCGTGAAAAAACCAAATCCACTTCTGCACCATGGTGCGTGCGATAAAAATAGAGATCAACACCATCGGGTTTCACCGACAGCACTTGATTGAACACAAACGATTCCCACGAGCTGCCAATAATCGGGTTTCCCGAAAGTGCCACAAAGTCATTCACCCCTAACAAATGATGCAAAATACCTGTGTCAGTTAGGAATACCTTGGGCGTTTTCACCAAGCGTTTCGAGATGTTCCAATGAAACGGGTGCAGGCTTTTCAACAAAAAAGCATCTTCCAAAAAGTCGATGTATCGTTTGACCGTAGGCGTGCTAACCCCCAACGAGTTGCCAATGGTTGTGGCATTCAGCAACTGTCCGTTCAGGTGAGCCATCATGGTCCACAAGTTGCGGATCACTTTGGGCGAAGCATTCAAGCCCAATTGCAACAAATCGCGATTCAGGTAGGTGCTTATGAAGTTTTCCATCCATCGGTGCGAAAGGTTCGGCTTTTGTATAAAAAGCATGTTGGGGAAACCTCCTTTAACCCACAAATCGTTTTGCGAAACCGTATCAGGTATTTCAGTAAGCCCGATGGGGAAAAGCTGGTGATAGGCAATGCGCCCGGCCAACGATTCGGAAGAGTCACGTATCAATTCAGGCGATGCCGAACCCAACAGCAGAAAGCGGGCGGGCACGCGATATTGATCGACCAATCCACGGATGAGCGGGTACAGTTCCTTTTTAAGCTGCACTTCGTCTATCACCACCAAATAATCGGCATGCTGCGAAAGAAACAATTCTGCATCGTTCAGTTTGAATAAATCCGACTGGATTTCTAAATCGAGGTACAGTACAGGCTTATCTACTTGGTTCATAATCACTTTGGCCAAAGTGGTTTTTCCAACCTGTCGCGGCCCGATGATCGAAACCACCGGAAAAAAGCCCAATGAATCGTTTATGTCTGCAATTATTCTTCTATCGATCATTGCATGATTTTTTAGTATTGATCATAAGTATTCATCTGTCTATCTTTTTTATTAATAGCTACCTGTTGGATCGAAACTATTAGTTTTGATCGTTCGGACGGCCCAGATGGAACTCGCCATACTAGTCTGCCCCTATTGTGATAGTATGGCTCGTTTCATGGCAAATGTAATAATTCATCCGTGAAATTCTAAAATATAATTTCAATATTTCACGGTAGACTAAAATTCATTGCTGTCAACTTATTTTTCAGTAGCTGTAAAAATATTTTACAGCCTATTCAAAACTCTAATTTCAACATACTGTTATACAGTTAATAAACATCAATAAGTTTCAACCCACTTTCGTGCTGAAAGATGTAAACCTTAGCATCGGCGAAGGTGAATTTGTATCCAAGAGGGCATCACCATTATACCAGTTTCGCACAACGAAGAAGCGAAGAGTTATAATAAGGTAGTTTGAGAAAATGAACCCACGATTCAGTGTAGCCAAATCAGTACAGTTGTTTTGTATCCAACGCCTGTTCATATCCTGTTACTAAAATTCACACCCCAATTTCTTTCGATTTAAAAATTAAGCCTTACATTTGCATTTGTATTTGGTTTTAGTTCCGCTGTCGCGGAATTAAATGAAGAGGGAATCCGGTGATTCCGCAAGGAAAATTCCGGAGCTGTACCCGCAGCTGTAAGTTCTATCAATGTTGTTGACACCACTATTGCCACTGTGCGCTGACCAGCGCATGGGAAGGCGTCAAAAACAGGAACGAGCCAGAAGACCTGCCAAGTAGATTTCAGTATTAATCAAAGCTTCGGGATTAAAGCTTGTGAAACCAGCCATTAAAAGCTAAGACACAAAACGAACATCTGATTTCTTGTTACCGTTGGCGATTGTTGTCTTGACATCTGGCATTCATCTTTCACAAATCAACACCCTTGGCGCATTTAATGAATAAAAATGCGATTATTGATTGTTATTATTGGTCTTTTTAGCTCCCTGATGCTGCGCGCCGGAAACCCCGAACCGCTGGTTATAGATACCATCCATTTGGAAGGGGTTACGCTGATGAGCGATTACCGCAAATTTCAGCCAGGTGCCAAAATCGACCGCCTCAGTAGCGAACAACTTCAGCTCATGCCAGAGGCCAGCCTCGAACAAGCGCTGATGCGCTTGTCGCCCATCTACGTAAAGGGCAATGCGGGCGGACTGTCCACCATTCGCTTTAGAGGCACTTCAGCCAACCACACGGCCATTAGGCTGGGTGGACTCAACATCAATTCCCTGACCCTGGGCCATGCCAACGCTTCTAGTATTCCCACTTACCTGTTCGACGGTATCAATTTGCAATACGGGGGTTCTTCAGCCATTAACGGTTCGGGCTCTATCGGTGGTACCGTGTACCTGGAACAGCAGAGCAAATGGACCAAGGGTCAACAAATTAATGTTAGTACCACCAGAGGTTCTTTCGGGGAGCAATTTTATGGCACCAAGTTTTATATAGGCAATGGCCATTGGGAATCTGTAACCAAAGCATACTGGTTTCAGAAAGACAACGATTTTTACTTTAACAACCCCTTTCACGAAAATTATTACACCAATCCCCAACCAGTTCGTGAAAAACAAAGTGGTGCTGCCATTAAAAACAAGGGAGTATTGCAGCAGGTGAATTACCGCTTCGATTCCGCCGCCAACATCCAGAGCACCTTCTGGTATGAAGACAGTTGGCATGAGGTGCAGCCCAATATGCAGTCGAACAACCAGCCAACCCCTGAACTGCGCAACAAAAATTTTCGTTCATGGTTAGCGTACGAAAATCGCAAAAACCCGGTAGCATATAAACTGGGGGCAGGTTATGTGCACGACGAGCAGTTGTACAATAGGAATGAAGCCCAGTTGATTGTCACCGACCGCTTGGTAACAGAAGCTTCAGCAGGCTATCAACCTGCCTCCAATCAGGAAATCAAAGCAGGTGTCCTCTACAAGCACATTGTGCCCGAAGTATACGCCTACTCCAAAGCGGTCATCGATTACGAACAACAACTGGATTTGTACCTGTCGTACTTATTTCAGCCGGTTGAGCGACTCAAGGCTACGGTTAATGTACGTCAGATGTTGGTAACCAACTTCGAAGCCCCCTTTACCCCGGCTCTGGTAATGGAATACCAGGTACTGAAACTGTCGGAGCAACAACTCTCGCTAACCAGTGGGTTTTCACGCAGTTTCCGCATCCCTACCTTCAATGACCGTTACTGGGGCGTTCAGGGCAACCCCAATCTTAAGGCAGAAGACGGACTCAATGCGGAGGGAGGATTTCTCTACCTCTACCAAAAAACACAAAACCACTACAAGGCAAAAGTCAATTTCTTTTATATGGATGTAAATAACTGGATTCAATGGAGCCCGGGCTCCATTGACTGGGAAGCGCAAAACATTGACCGAGTGATAAGCAAAGGAATAGAGGTACAGTTGCAGGCCTACATCAGTGCAGGCAACATTGATACGGAATGGGGTACCAACTACTCATTAAACCCTGTGAACGACAAGGAAGGAGAACAGCAACAACTGATCTATGCACCCAGGCATACTGGCAATGCCTATGGCAACCTGAAGTGGGGTTCAGGAGGACTCGGTTTTGAAGGGATTTATACGGGTGAGCGGCTGCACAACAAGGTGGGAGACAAACTGCCAGCCCATTTCCTGACCAACCTTTCAGCCTGGTACCGCTTCAAATATGGGCAACAAAGCCTGCGCCTGACAGCACAGGTCCTGAACCTGCTCGATAAGGATTATCAAAACGAAGGTTACTATGCCATGCCGGGACGCAGTTTTAAACTCAGCATCAGCATCGATTTAAACAATAATCATTAATCAATAATACCAAAAAAGATGTATTCAAAATCAAAATTATTCAGTTTAAGCGGACGCCTTATTTGGAGTCTGGCCCTTATTGGAGCAATGGCCCTAAATGCCTGTTCCGAGGATGACAATAACGATGAACCGAAGTTCAATAAAGACATTCCCGGTGCCTACTTCTTCAACTTCGGAAATTATGGCACTGGCGGTGGCAGTGTTACGCGTTATGACTTCCGAAAGAATGAGACTACCAATAAGTATTTTGAGACGCAGAACCCCGGAATGACCATCAACTCAAACATTCAATATGGCGCCGTTTACAACGACACCATTTACTTAATGGGCAACTCTGCTGATGAACTTATTTCGGTAGATAAATATTTTAAACCCACCGGCAATGCCGTACGTGATGGTATTGAGAAGCCTCGTTTCTTTGTGGGCCAGGGTGACTACCTCTATATTTCGTGCTTGGGAGCTGATCCCGACTGGCAGGAAATGCCGGGATCCTACATCGCAGTGTATAACACCAAAACCCGTGAGGTAGAAGACAAAATAGCCCTACCAGGTGGACCGGAAGGCCTGGCCCTGGTAAACAACAAGTTGTATGCCGCCCTCAACTACAAACCCCAGGCAGCGGTCATTGATTTAACCACCGATGACATCGACTTCATTGACCTACCAGCTGTCAGTTCCTACTTCCTGAAAGATGCCAACGAAAATCTTTATGTGACTTTGGTGAGCACTCATGGCGACCCAAGTGATAAAGCAGGACTGGGCTACATCAATACCACCACCGACGAACTGGAGGACAATTACGTGCTTGAGGGGGTCAGCAGTACCTACGCCAGCATCCTGACTGCCAACAGCGACAGAAGCACTTTATACCTGGTTGCTGCAGTCTGGGGAGAGCCAGGCAGTATCTTTGCATTTGACACCGAAACCGGGGAATTCTCAAAATTCATTGAGAACCTGAGCGCTGTGAATGGCGTCGAAATAAACCCCATCAACAAGGATATTTATGTGCTTCAATCCGGAAGCGTATCTGAAGCAGGCATCGTAAGCATTTACAATGTGGAAGGAACCCACCAAAAAGACCTGAACGTGGGAATATCCCCTTACTGGGCACTGTTCCTCGATTAATCTGGATTTGATTATCTGTCCGATAGATCCTGGGGACTGTGCAACGGCACAGCACCCGGGATTTTCTCAAAACATGCAACTATGGCCATTACCTTCATTACCGGGGGACAACGCTCCGGCAAAAGTTCATACGCCCAGCAACTGGCGGAGGCCGTCAGTGACCAGCCCGTCTATTTGGCGACAGCCCGACACTGGGATGCAGATTTTACCAAGCGCATCCAACGCCACCAAGCCGATCGTGGTCCGCAATGGACCACTGTGGAGGAGGAAAAACACCTGGGCAGGCTGCCTTTGGAAAACAAAACCATTCTTTTGGATTGCATCACTTTGTGGCTGACCAATATTTTTCACGACAATAGTTACGATGTGGAAGTCGCGCTCAAAGTAGCCAAAAACGAGTGGGACCTTTTCACCAAAATGGACAACCAGCTGTTTGTGGTCTCCAATGAACTGGGCATGGGCATTCATGCGCAGGACGAAGTGTCACGTAAGTTTACCGATTTACAGGGCTGGATGAACCAGTACATTGCCCAAAAATCTGAAAAGGTCCTATTAATGGTGGCAGGACTGCCACTGACCGTGAAATAAACAAAGAATGCCCCAACACGATCTACTATAAACAACCGAAATGAGAACCCAGCTACAACACAAAATTGACAACAAAACCAAGCCCACCGGGTCTTTGGGACAACTGGAAACCATTGCTTTGCAGGTAGGTCTGATTCAGCAGACCTTATCTCCTACCATTCAAAACCCGACCATCTTAGTCTTTGCGGCCGACCACGGTCTGGCCGACGAAAAAATCAGTCCCTACCCCAAGGATGTCACCTGGCAAATGGCCATGAATTTCGTGGCTGGCGGAGCCGCTATCAGCGTCTTCTGCCGCCAGAATGGCATTCAATTAAAGGTGATCGATGCGGGCGTGGACTATGACTTTCCGGCCGACAGTCCCATCATCCCGGCCAAAATTGCCCGGGGATCATGCAACATGCGCAAGGAGCCCGCCATGAGCCTC
>DHVH01000050.1 GCA_002412555.1 Marinilabiliaceae bacterium UBA5213
CCAAGGGATATTCTGCCCTAATGTAAATCAAGCCCACATCGGCACCAATGCAATACCCACAGATGGCCATGGCCTCAAGCACAGAATGGGGATCTCCCTCTAAAATGGAGCGGTCCATAAATGCCCCGGGATCGCCTTCATCTGCATTACAGACCACATATTTCTGGTCGGAGACCGACTTCCGGGTCAGCTCCCACTTCAGTCCGGTGGGAAAACCACCGCCACCCCTGCCGCGCAGTCCGGATGCCTTGATCATCTGAATCACGGCATCGGGTTGCATTTCTACCAGTGCTTTGCCCAAAGCAGAATAGCCATCCCGGGCAATGTACTCATCAATGTTCTCAGGGTTGATAAACCCGCAATTGCGCAGCGCAATGCGGTACTGCTTTTTGTAAAATCCCATGTGCTTGGAGTCGCTGATGCGCTCCTTGGTCTCAGGATCCACATAGAGCAAGCGCTCCACTTTTCTTCCCTTGACCAGGTGTTCCAGCACCAGTTCAGAGGCATCCTCGGGTTCTACGTGTACATAAAACGTATTGTCGGGCACCATCTTAACCACAGGCCCCTTCTCACAAAAACCAAAACAACCGGTGCGCACCACCTGGATCTCCTTATCCAGAGAGTTTTCTTGAAGCGCCGCTTGCAGGTTTTCCACAATCTCCTCGCCTCTGGAGGCACGGCATCCGGTGCCGCCGCAGACCAATATATGACTTTTAAACTTTCCCATTTTATATGAAGGGTTATCAGAAGTTGCTTAATTCCAAATCAGAATTAAACAGCTGCTTAGTTATTCAATTGTTTCGTAGCTATCAGGAATGATACCATCCACCAGTTCACCCTCTTTGATATATTTCTCAATGATTTCCATGGCCTTGTCGGTAGTTACATCGCCAAAAACCAATGGCTTTTCGCCGGGCTTGGTGACTTCAATGGTGGGCTCTGCATAGCAATAGCCCATGCAACCGGTCTGCGTCACCACAGCATCTAGGCCCTGACTGTCGAATTCATCCATAAAAAAATTCATGATCTCTTTGGCACCCGATGCAATGCCGCAGGTGGACATGGAAATCTTAACCTGAACCATGCTTTCAGGATTTTCGCCATTTTCTCTCAACGAGATTTTGCTTTTGAGCTGATCCTTCATGCGTCGAAGGTCGTCCAGTGTTTTTACTTTGGCCATATTGTCAGGTTTATCAATTTCCGTGTTAAAATCAGCTATTACTCCAAGAGACTAAAATCCATCATTTCCTTTATAAAGCGCCCCACCTTGGGGTGGTTGATGGGGACATCTCCCAGCACTTCCTTGATGTCGGCACTCTTGATTTCAAAGGCGTCTGATCCCCTTTTCAAGGATAAAACAAAATCCACATTTGGGTTGCCACTCATGATCAAAGCCATGCTGCCCTTTAAGTCGCCCCTGGGCACGAAATCGATGTGATGGTGGTAAAACAAAGCTTCGACCAGAGTTCCTTTCCCCTCTTCTGAGGCTACCTTTACCGCACCACCTGTGAGCTCCGCGTTCATTTTTAAAAAGGGCAATCCCAATCCCACTTTTCGCGTGGTGCGCGAGGTGACAAAGGGATCGGTCACCCTAGCCACCATTTCTTCACTCATTCCACAACCGTTGTCGCGAATGCGCAATATCAAAACTTTTTCAATCACCAGCACTTCCAGACCAATTTCAATCAGTAAGGCACCTGCCCGAATGGAGTTGCCAACGATATCTAATATATGCTCCGATAAATCCTTCATCGGACAATGGGTTTGGCTTTTCGTCCCTTCTGGCCCCTAAGGGCCAGACGTATCTCACTAAAGGTTAACGCTTCCATCCAAAGCATGGTATAGCGTCGCCCAATCTGATCAAGGGTATGCGCATCTGAATTACAAATTATTGAAAATCGCTTTACTAAATCAGGATAATTATCATCCCATTCACTGCTGTATTGACAGACTTCCAAGGCATCGGCCTGCAAATGCTCCGGTACAAATCCCAACTGACGCAAAAGACCATTGACCGGTCGGTCAATGTGAGCCGGAAAAAAGAGGCCCTTTAACTGACTAACCTTTTCAGCCACCTCCTCCAGACTTTGATCCAAGGCACTCCACAACAAGCGCGACTCCTCTCCCATAATTTCTTCCTTTCGGTTGACCCATATCTGGTGTCCAAAAAAACCAGGTTTGTTTTGAATTTCAGGCAAATGAACATCCAAATATTGTTGAAAATGCACCACTTCATCTTCGTTCTCAAATAGCGCTACACCATGTACTTCTTCCCGTGTGTTGATTTCAGCCCCACAAAGCACCAGCAATCCCTTTTCGCGACCAACGGCTATCACTTCGGGTGCCTGGCGTGTTGAGTTGTGGTCGGTGATAGCTATCACGTCTAATTCTTTGCGGATGGCTTCGTCAACGATGCGCTCGGGCGACATTTCCAGGTCGCCGCAGGGCGACAAAACGCTATGGATATGCAAATCAGCCCGGAACCATTGCATCGCTTCATTGATTTAATAGTTGATAAAGCATCCCGGCCGTTTCAAAAGCCTCCTGATCCGTTCCCAGAATGGGCACCTGCTCTTCAATGCTGTGGGCCATGGTATCAGTATCTGGCGCCTGCCCTTTAACCAGAATGACCGCTGCCAATTCCTTCAGCGAGGCCACAGCCATGATGTTTTTATGGTTTTGCAGGGTTATCCAGACTTGCCCCTCCGCGGCATTACCCATCACATCGCTCAACAGATCTGAGACATAGCCTCCGCTAATATCCTTGTCGAGACACAACTCTCCCGAGAAGAGCCTCAGTCCCATTTTTTCAATTAATTCACGCACCTTCATCTTTTGCTCCTATTTTAGTACAATCCTTATCAAGCCGGTCTTTGCCCCATGTCTTTTCAATGATGCGAATGGCATGATCACCATGCAGCTTCCGGTGCTTTTCCATGGTGCGTTGTATAAATACGCAACTCGAAAGTTGCGCTTCACGTTGCACGATGTCTCGGGCCAGACTTAAACAATTAGGAGAGCCACAGGCACCACAGTCAATACCGGGTAAATAGCACATAAATTTACGCACCTGCTCCATCTTTTGTAAGGCCACGCCTGTATCCGTATCGAGCATCAGCATGGGGCGGGGCTCCGGTGTTTCTACGGTTACCCGGCTTTTCATATATTCTCTATAGGGCACCAAATCATCGGGCATGCCATGAATGTCCTTAAACAATTGCGCCCTATTGCGCAAGCGTTCAGCGGTCAAAAAGCGGTTACCTACCACTAATACCCCTCCGGCACACCCCTCATCACAAGCCCGTAGTTCCAGAAAGTCCACATCCTGAATCTCATCATTTTCTACCCGCTCTAAAAAATCAATCACATTGTGTATTTCATCGATGGCCAGACAACGGCCTTTCATATAGGGTGCTTCGCCATTGGTCAGGCTCCAGCTTATGTGCTTGGGGCCCAAATTGGGCAGATTGTCACCCGGCGAACGGGTACTGCTGCCACTGCGGTTTTTTATACCCTGCAACACCTTGTTGTAAAGGAAATCCATATTAATAACGCCGTTAACAGGCGAAGGGCGATCCTTGACCGGACTCTTAACAATGGCTATTTTGGCCGCACAAGGGGTCACATAAAAAATGCCTATATCCGCATCTGGAACGCCCTCGTCCTGAAGCTTCTTACGGAAAAATATGGCGGAGGTATCAATGGGTGGTTTCACATGCATGATCTGATCCACCAACGAGGGAAACTTCACTTGAATGAGGCGGACCACCGCCGGACAAAAAGAAGAAATGAGTGGCTTCTCAGTTGCCTTGCGTGCCTCCTCCAGCATTAATTCGTGAATCACATCCACGGTGTGCTCTGTCTGAAAAACATGGGTAAAACCCAGTTCCCGCATCACAGAAAAAATTTCTGATTCTGAAATATTGGAAGGAAACTGACCAATCATCACGGCCGGCACCAGAGCCACCCGGTATTTGTAGTTGTAAATTTTATCGAAATCATCCTGCTCAATATAAAAAGCATCCACCGGACAGGCCTTCATACAGTCACCACAATCAATGCACCAATTCTTTCGGATAGAGGCTTTGCCATCACGTATGCGAATGGCTCCGGTCGGACACACATTCATGCAGTGCGTACATCCGAAGCACAAATTATTGTTAACCTTTAAGGCATGATAAAATTGCTCCTCAGCCATATCCCATTCAAAATTACTGACTAAACCAAGTGATCATTTCTACCTGAGTACCCTTACCTACCTCACTTGTAACACGCATTTGGTCGGTATTCTTCTTCATATTGGGTAAGCCCATTCCCGCGCCAAATCCCATTTCTCTCACTGCTGCCGAAGCGGTAGAAAAACCTGCCTGCATGGCTAGGTCTATATCGGGAATACCCGGACCAGTGTCTTCTATTCTAATCTTAATGCGTTGCTCATCAATATCGACCAACATACTGCCCTTATCGGCATGGGCCACCACATTCACCTCTCCCTCATACAGCGCAACGACCACTCTTTTAATAACGCGGTTATCCACATTCAGCTGTTTCAAAATCTTCTTAACTGCACTGCTGGCATGTCCAGCACGAGAAAAATTGCCCCCTTCTATTTCATACCTGAACTCCATGATCTGCTTTTTAATAGACGGCATTAAGGCCGCCATCATGCAGCACCGAAATAGCCCGAAACATAGAATAGGGGGTCTCAATCAGAACAATTCTATTCTCCTCAGCCAGTTGGTGCATCTCTTTGGTAACCTTTTTACCGCGAACAATGACAATACAAAATATATCGGCCATTTCTGCTGTCCGTATTACCTGCAAGTTGGAGAGTCCTGTCAACAGTACCAGGTGGTCAGTATCCAAAGTCAATACGTCACTCATCAAATCGCTGGCGAATCCATTTTTAACTTCAGCTTCGAGCTGATTGGCCCCACAAATAATCCGCGCCTGTAAGAGTTCTACAATGGTTTTTATCTTCATACAATCAAGCTCTCATCAACTACTATCCTAATACTAATCAGTGCGTGAATATACACGGAATTCACCATTCCGGAAAAATTTCTGTAATATTTCAAGCCGCTTAACACCAATATGTAAACAGTCTAAATTAACGTCTATTAACCCTCATCCAACCCATTTCCTGGCACCCAAAAAACACAACCCCGCTCAGCCTACAAATACTCTACCGTTACCTCCTTTAAAAACTTATCTTCAAGCACTTTAACAATGCGCTTAATAATGGAGCGCCTGATTTCCAGTTCAACGGGGAGATTGGGATCCTGATGGGCCACATTGATGCGGGTACCGTTCATGATATGGATGCGATCGCTTTCTAGAAAGTATTTGACGATCAGGTCGGCCGGACCAGTACCTAAACGACTGTCCTTTTTAAGGTTCTCTAATATCTTGGCTACTTTGCTTAGGGTAAGAATACCCTCCGTTACCAGATTGATGCCTTCTACATAAGAGACCGGTGGCAATTCAGGATCGCCCTGTTCCATTCCCGCATCGAATTTTAACGCCAGTTCCCGTGCAATAATTTCAGCAGTGGTGCCACCGGCAATGATTTTTTTTCCTGAAAATCGCTGGACTTTGATGGAAAAATCCATATCCCGCTTTTCATCAAAGGGGGGTCCCGATACCAGCAGCAACTTTCGGGGCTCCCGAAAATAGACCACCCCACAGGAACTGTCGTCTTTGGGCTTGCCCCCATCGTGCTGGGAAGCTATGCTCACAACTTTTCGGGCCAACTTAGACGAAGATGTAAAAGGATTATTGGTTAATATTTTCAGCACCTGCGTTACCAGATTGTCACGGCCCCAGCCAAAAGGAAAGGCCTTTGAACCCATGCCCGACTGGATAATGCCATCGCTCCAAAACAAAAGCCGGTCCTCTTTCTCAGCCCTGAAACTGCAGATATTAATCACTTTGCCCTGATACTTTTCCGTATCCAATACTATTTTTTCCCATCCCGGGTCAAAGATTTCCTCACCCCGCAGCAACAAACAAAGTGGGTTGTCAAACTCAACAATGGTGGTGAACCCGTCGTCTTCAATATCAACAATGGTAAAAGTGGAATAACTGATTTTGCGGACGGAGCACACCGGCAAGGTATCCATGATGATTTCGGCTGTTTTTTGGACTTCGCGGTGCTCCATTGTAAAATTAACAGCCATGGAGGCTGTTAATGAAGCCAGAACATTGGCCTTAATACCTGAACCCATGCCGTCTGACAGCACTAATATAGTACGCCCCTCCTCCTTCACACGCCGCGATAAAAACACATCGCCACAAATTGATTCACCATGGTGATTCATTTGCTGACAAAAAATATCAATAAAAATATGGCTCTCAGGTAATCGCATGGTCCGGACTATTTTTTGGTTAGGCTCATAACTATCCCTCTTCCTCCTTACTACCCAGCTTCTGCGCATCTATGATGGAGGTTAGTATTTTCTCTGTCTTTGAAGCACTTTCGCCCAGCAAAAAAGCAATTTGCTGAACAGTCTCCAAATTCTCCCTGATCACCTCCCTTGCGCGGTTTATCACTTCTTCTTTTCGCACATCCGGCGCTGTTAAATCGCGGATAATACCACCCACTACCCTTTGTTTTTTGATGGTGAAAACAGAAATATTTAAGATGGAATCGCCATAGGGCGTGTCCCGGTTCAGCAAATCCTGCCCCGATTGTAAAACGGTGGCAAACAAACGATAAAAGGGCACCAGTGAGGCCAGTTCTGCACCTTTCAAACCGGGTATCAATTCATTGATGGTCTGGGCATCTTCACCAACCATATTGATGAAGGCCCGATTTGATTCTATGACCCGTAAATTCTCATCCACCAAAACTACCCCGGCACTTATTTTATCCAACATGGCGGTGGTAATTTCCGCAGACTCCAGTGCATGCGTTTCACCGGTACGTGCCTTTTCCTCACTCTCTTTGAGCGCTTCCTTGGTGCGCTTTAGCTTGTCATTGGCGGCATTCACCTTACTGATAAAGGTGTGCAATTTTTGAATGGTATAGGTATAGCACATTTCATAGTTGGTCAAACCCTGTAAATGGGCCACAGCAAACTCCCTGCACGAAGGATAACCACAGGCACCACAGCCCAACTGATCCTCCATTTTGCCTTTGCCCATATCGTTTAGCACTCGCCGAATTTCATTCTCGGCAGGGTAAGGCAGGCGCCGATCCTGACCATTAAACTTGCGACTGAAATCCAAGGTACTGAAACGCTCAATCTGCTCGTGCCAGTTTACCAGATCAATGCCTTTTAAGCGCCTATTGACGTAGTTAATCACCTCAGACCGTCTGAGAAATTTCTTTCCACCGGGACTCATGCCCGGCCCCATCACGCAGCCATCGCAATAAAACAAATCGAGGTGCTGTTTCAGGCCTGTTTCCCGCTTGAACTCTTCGATGGACTGAAGAAAATCGGTCTTGCCATTGGCACTGATGATATCGCCTGATAATAGCTCCTGGTTGATATCAACGGCCTGTAACATTCCCCGACGGATTGGGAACAATCCGCCTTTTCGTCCCACAGGAGGATCAAAATCGCTGAACTCCACAAAATTCTCAGAAATACCATTTTCACTGAACATCTCCCGTAATTCTATAAAGGTGATGACGCCCTCTACCCTGCCGTTTTCCTTGTGCATGCGCGCATCATCCTTTGCAGCCACGCATGAAGTGATGTAAACAACCTGCACCTCATGACCATACATCTCGCGAACCACTTTGGACATGGCCACATAAGGAGGTACCAGGGGTGCTAAATTTTCAACCAGCTCAGGATGAAACTTTTCGACAAACCAAGGCACCGGGGGACAAACAGTATGTATGTAATACTTCCCGTGAAAATCGTTCAACAAATTCTTGTACTTATAGGCAATCAAATCAACCCCAAATGCTGTATCCAGCACATAATCGAAACCCAGAGCCCTTATCATGGCCACAAACTTCCGGTAGTCCGATATATCCGCAAATTCACCGGAAATAGACGGATCGCAGATGGCAGCCGTTGGCTTATCTGAGCCAATAAGTGCCCTGACCCGTTCTTTTTCATTCCGGTAAGATATCGCATTCTGCGCACACACGGTCACGCAGTGACCGCAATCAATGCAACGCTCAGCAACTACTTTGGCATGGTTATCCTCTACCTTGATGGCCTTTACAGGACAAACCCTGATGCAGGTAAAACTCAGATTACACTTTTCGGGATCTACAACTACCAACTGACTCATATACAATATCTTTTTAGACGCTCAAGGGTTATTTATCTTTGACGCTTTAGCTGCGCTCCGAGCCTTATCGGGATTAAAGAATTTTCAATTCTTATTCAAGACGGAAAATGATTTATTTTCTTAGTGGCCCTTTTTGAAATGGCTACTCCGGTACAAAAAAACGATTGAGAATTTCATAAATATTTTCCGTGGAAACACCTTTAAAAACTTCATCATCCACTTTTAAAACGGGACCTTCTTCGCACAGACCAGTACACAATTCTCCGCTAAAAAACACAGCCGATTCAAGGTTGTGCTGCTTTAAATAATTCTTGATGATGTCCAGAATTATTTTATTGCCCCTTGAAAAGCAGGAACTGCCCAGACAAATTGTTATATTACGCTCTTGTCCCATACCCTATTAATCTTTATCAACACCCCAAGACCGCCCTAATAGCGTTCACGTGGGGTATAAGTTGTATGCAGCAGCTTATGCGACATGTGCCCTAAAGGCTCAATAAGAAATTCCTTATAAATCTCAGCTATTTCGGGATTCTCATGCGACTTCCGAATCATTTTATGTGCATCCTCACTGTAAATGGCAGATGAGCGTTGGCGACGAATTTCAGGCGAAGTTGGTATGGGTTGACCGCCACCACCGAGACAGCCGCCAGGACAAGCCATGATTTCAATAAAATGATAAGAGGCGGTGCCATCCTTCACGCTTTGCATGACCGTTTTGGCATTGGCTAATCCATGCGCCACGCATGTTTTAACCTCCACACCTTCCAAAAAAGCATATTTAGGCAAAGGCTGCTCAATTTTCACAGTGGCCTCACGCACACCTTCCATGCCTCTAACAGGGGTTATATTGAGACCTTCAAACGGCACTTCCCTGCCAGTCACTACTTCATAAACAGTCCGCAAAGCTGCTTCCATTACCCCTCCGGTAGCACCAAAAATAACAGCTGCTCCTGTACTTTCACCCATAAAACTGTCATAATTGTCATCGGCCAATGTCTTAAAATCAATCCCGGCTTGCTTAATCATCAGCGCCAACTCACGGGTTGTCAAAACAAAATCCACATCCTGATAACCACTGGCATACATTTCTGGTCGGTTGGCCTCAAACTTCTTAGCTGTACAAGGCATGATGGAGACACTTACCATGGAAGCAGGGTCAACGCCCACTTTCTTGGCATAATAGGTTTTAGCCAGTGCACCAAACATTTGCTGGGGCGATTTAGCAGTAGATAAGTGAGTTAAGAACTCTGGAAACAGGTGCTCAATAAACTTGATCCATCCTGGCGAACAACTGGTTGTCATGGGCAATTTCACACCCGGATCTTTATCCTTTAGCGCACGGGTCAGCCTTTGCAGCAACTCATGCCCCTCCTCAATAATGGTCAGGTCAGCGGTAAAATCTGTATCTAAAACAGCATCAAAGCCCATGCGCTTCAGTGCGGCCACCATCCTGCCCGTAACAATCTCACCTGGGTCTATACCGAGCGCTTCCCCCAACGCAATGCGAACGGCCGGTGCTGTTTGCACCACCACATATTTTTTCTCATTGTTAATGGCACCCCAAACCTCATCAATGTAATGCTTTTCGACCAGAGCGCCGGTAGGACAGCGGTTCACGCATTGTCCACAATTGGTGCACACCACCTGATACATCGACTTCTCAAAAAAGGTGGAAATCTTCATTTCACTACCCTTTCCTGAAACTGTTAAGGCTCCAATATTCTGCAACTGGTCGCAGGTGCGCACACACCTTTGGCATCGAATGCATTTCGAATCATCTTTAATAATGGAGGGCGAATAATGGTCAATGGCGTATTCTTTAAAGGGGACCAGATTTATGTAACCATTTTCACCAATAATGTACTCATGCGAAAGCGTCTGCAACTCACAATTTCCATTCTTATAACAGGTGGTGCATTCTGCCCGGTGTTCCGACACCAGCAATTCGATGATCTGCTTGCGGGCATTACGGACTTTCAGACTGTTGGTATGAATTTCCATGCCATCCCCTGCAGGGATGGCACAGGCTGGCAAAAGCCGATCACTTCCCGATAGCTCCACCACGCAAACCCGACAATTTCCGGCTACACATAAATCTTCATGGTGACACAAGGTGGGAATCCGGACATTAATAGTGCGGGCCGCCTCCAGCAATGTGGTTCCCTGCCTAACGCTGACCGATATGTTGTCTATCCTTAAGGTTACCTGATTATCCATGGTTTTCATTTTTAACATTTGTGATTACCAAAGGGCTCTGTCCTAATAAATCATCTCCTCCTTAAAATTCTCCACTATTGAACTGAACGAATTGGCTACCGATTGTCCCAAGCCACATTTTGAAGTCTGTCGCATAATCTCTGACAATTCCAGCAACTTATGAAGGTAGTCGGACGACTTATCTCCCTTCTTAACCGCCTCAATGCCCATTAACAGTTGCTGGGTGCCTACCCTGCAAGGGGTGCATTGCCCACAGCTCTCTTCTACAAAAAATTCCAAATAATTATGCAAAACATTGTACATCGAACGGGAGGAGTTGAAGATCATCATAGAACCACCTGTAGGCAAGGACACACCCGTCAATTTTCCTTGATAGCCAATAATGGTTTTCTCGAACCGCTTTCGGGGCACACAAAAACCGGCAGCCCCACCTACCTGAACAGCCTTGGCATCCCCATCACCAAAA
>DHVH01000158.1 GCA_002412555.1 Marinilabiliaceae bacterium UBA5213
ATTAAACCACTAACTATTAAGAAGGAACAAATAATACTCGCCCAGCCTACGATGGGCTTTCCAATACTTCGGTCGAGCAACAGCCACCTGTGCAAATGAAGTATTGTACGAAAGAAAGCCTGCCCCTTCAAGTTATCCTGAAGCTTAACTTCCAGGGTAAATGGATTTACAAGATAAGCAGTCCTCCTTCCGCGTTCATTCTCACGCCGCACATAAGCTATCCACACTTCGTTTTCCGATGCCGGAACAGAAAGTGAAAGCACGTCCCCATCCGAATAATTGCGGACTTCCTCAAGCATCTCTTCAACAGTCCTTACCTGTGAATTGGCCGGAACTTCGATCAAAAATACATCCCGGTTTAACAACCCGATCACTTCCTTTTGAAAAACATAAATGGTGCCTGTTGCACAAACAATGGTTAATACCAAAGCGCTGGCAACACCCAGCCACAAATGAATTTGCCGAAAAACATCTCGAATGGTTTTCCAGACCTTATTCTTACCTGCCATTAAATATTCCTTTTGATACTATTAATTATATCCAAAAACCACCCGGTGAAAAACCACCGGGTGGTTTAAATACAAATCAAGGCTGAGACCATTAGCAAGTCCAGTTCCTCAAGTAGGATCCCTAGAAAATCCCTTCGACAAATAGATTACCCTTATCAAGTTCCAAACCGGTTATAAAGGCATTTGGATCTGCGGACTCAATATCAAAAATATAAATAAATGGAGCTGACTCTCCTGTACTTCCTACGGGACTAACGGCCATATAAAATTGGTTATCGATAACAATACCATTCTGGTATCCGGAAAGGTCCGACATGGGCACGTTCATTTTTACCGCACTTTTATTGTTTAAATCAATCCTAAGCACACCCCATTGGTTATTTTCATCCTCAGCATTGGTAAATTGAGCTGACATGTAAGCTATTCCACCACCAGCATGATACCAATTGTTGGTATTAAACGCCTCACCTAAAGCAGCCGTAACATCAAACGTCCAGTTGTCATCGTAAGCCCCATCCTTTAACCTCAAAATCATCGTAGCCTCTCCTTCTAAAGCGCGATTGGCCTGATAAACATATCCTTCAAATGCATGCATATTGCCACCCCTATATCCGTTCGTATTTCCATTACCATTAGCAGAACGTATGTATTTGGGATTATTCAGGGAAGGATAATCCAGAACAATGGTATGCATGCCGGTCAGCGGTATGTTCGTATCAAGGGCTCTGCGCCCTACACCGTAATAAATTTTATCATCCAATACCGTAGGCGCATCCACCCGAAAAACATAGGCTTTTTCTTCAAGATCCCATGCTTCAGCAGGAATGGTCCATGTTTCCATAATATCGGCAATGGCCACAAGAGGTATTTCCATGCGCGTAACATACATATCTGCCGCTTTATTAATTCCATTGCCATTATCCATTATATCGTTGGCGATTATGTTGTGAATAAGAATGGTTTCCTCATTAATTTTCCAAGGTCTGACATGCGGAATACCACCCATAACCGGAGCCACATCAAGTGCTTTAACTTTCGTGTAACTACCGTTGTTATAACTGAACTTTTGTAAGTATCCACCACCATAATCAAACACATATACCCATCCTAAATCGTCGGTGAATATACGAGCTGAACGAACCGGGTTAATGGCATACCCATTTCCTTTAAACGAGAGGGAGCCTTTCGTCAGGTCTTCAACACCTGCCATATAAACCTCCGAATCCTGACCATCAAAACGGGCTGCAATATGAAATACCCTTGGTTTGTTTTCCTCTGGCTCCTGATTGTTAGGGTCACCCTTGTCTTCTGAGCAAGAAACCGCAAATAACATTAACACACTTAAAAACAGATGTGATAGTAAACATACTTTTTTCATAACTATAAGAATTTATTGTTTTTATTATATTAAACATCTCACTGCGTAGCATTAAAAAATGGCATAAGCCATTTTAGCTGAAAGCGTTCTACCTGGTCGTTGAATCGCAAAATTGTCAAAAGACATTTCATTAAAAATGTTCTTCCCATCCAGGCTCAGTGTCAGTTTTCCACCAGGGAACAGGTACGAAACACTTATGTCGTTTAGAAACTGACTGGGCACAATGGGTTTGTTCTGGCTTCCAATTATGCTCCAGTCGAAATGAAATTCATTGATGTAAGAAGTATACCAGCTAAAACTAAGGCGATCCCCTTGTTTAAATAAGTCCTCCTTATTATATTCTGCACTACCTCCAAAAGTTAGATAGGGCATATTTGGCTCTCGCGATTTATAGTTAAGATTTTCGGAACCATTCTGAGCAAATTCTTCCATGAATCGGGAGTCGAGATAATATCCCTGAAGCATAAAATGCCATTGGACACCTATTCTATAATCCAGTTGAGCTTCAACTCCCTTTGAGACAATATGGCCTATGTTATTAAATACAGAATAGCTGTCATCTCCCCGTACAACTATGGATCGCTTTATGCGATCATAAGTATTTCTGAAAAAGAACGAAGTGTTTAGTTTTAATTCATTTCTGTTCGCATTGTACAGCGTAAACATGCCGCCAAAGTTGACGTTCAGACTTTTTTCAGGTTCAATATTTGTAGATTCAACAATCTCATCCGATACATTACCAAAAACCTCGTTGGCAGTAACCAACCTGACAGCCTGCTCTACAGAGGCGTTGAAACGGATGGCAGGGGTAAGCGCAAAACTGGACGTAGCACCATAACCCCAGTTATCATCGGGTCGTGCCAATCGAATGGTATCAAGCACGCCATTAACAAATTCAACTCTGTCTTGCTTGAGATTGTTGAAATAGTGTTTGGCAAAAATTGAATTCTTCAATTTTTCATTGAAGAGGGTATTTTGATAAGTAATGCCAGTTATTTGTTTGTTGGCAATATTCTCACTTCCATAATTTCGCAATTCTACTGCGCGTAGTTGATCATCAGAAGAGCGAATAAAATAATTATTGGAATAATTAAGACCAAACATATGGCTTTCATAGATGGAATACGAAACCGAAGCTCTGGCCACATAATTTATATTGGTGTTAACATTTAATGAGGCAGATCTGCCCTCACCGGGCAAACGTTTTACCCCCCCTACATGCGGGATTAATTGGCCGTACCAGTCGTAACGGTTAGTAGTAGTATCCACCGTAGCCCTTTCAGAAACAGAGTATTGAAAATTCATGGACACATTCAGACCCTCAATCAGCGCATTGTTTTTCACATAGTTAACCGCCGGGGCAACCGTCCAGCCTTCTGAAAACCTTTCTCCGTAAGGCGAAATCATTCTGGGACCGTGCTGCGACTCTTTATAATCTTCAGACACATTGATGGTAAAAAATAACTGGTCGGCCCAATTTCTGCCGGTAACACCTAAATCTACTTTGGCCCCATATGATTCATATCCATCGTTGAAACGGCGAACTTTTACACCCTGATCAATGATGGTTAAAAATTCTGGGTTACGTGAACCATCGGGCAAAAACTCATTGTAATCCTTAATTTTGATATCGTCTGACCAAACGTAGTAATTATTGTCCGAAGCGTTATAGAATGTAGAAAATCTGGTAGTTACACCGGATTTAGAGTCATGCCAGGAACCTGTTACATCAGCTCGATGCGTATTAAAGGAACCATAAGCATATGAAACATTAAGCGCTCGGTTACTTCCACCGCCCTCTTTTAATTGCTTTGTAACAATATTAATGGCTCCACCCATGGCGTCGTTGCCAAATTCAATGGGAACAACCCCCTTATAAACATCAATGCGCTCGATGAGCGAAATAGGAATACTATTAACCGAATAGGAAGAACCATAAGATTCGGCAGGCACGCCATCAATAAAAATTCGAACAGCGCTACCTGAAAGACCATTAATATTATACTGTGTACTGGAACCCATTCCACCATTGCGGCGCACTCTCAAACCTGGCGTTTTATCCAGCACCTCATTTATTTCAGCCGATTTTTTCTGCAGGTGTCGGGTGTCCACCGAGGTTACAGCGAAACCACTTCGCTCTATGCGCGCAGCTCGTGATTCACCTCTCACCAGAACCTCTTCAAGATTCTCAGTATTTTCTTTTAAAACATAGTGTAATCGAAGAGGTCTTCCGGAATTATCCCCTCTAAGCGAAATAGTTTTGGCCATGGGTTGGTAGCCAATAAATGATGCCACAATAGTAATTTCATCCGCAATGGATGCCAAAAGGGTAAAATCACCATTGACATCGGTCTGCACTCCCTGCATGCTGTTTTGTATATGTACCGTAGCGCCAGGCAGTGGCTCATTATTACTGTTAACAACCCTGCCCCGAATGGATTTAACTGATGTTTCGCCAAAGGCTGACAGCGACAGTGCAAAATAAATAATAACTAAAAATACCCTCATGGTCGATTCCTCTTATGCTTATTTAGACTGATTATATGCAACAAAATTAGAAGTACCTGCCATTCCCTACAATCGCAATAAATTGGGGTTTTTGTGCAGGCAGACGCCCCCTGGTTAAGGTTCAGAACTGTGGGTTGTTGGACAGGTATAAATTTTGATAATCAGTTATTTAAAATATAATAACTCAAAGAATGCCCATAGTATACTGTTAAATTATCTCGAAAAACATATTACTAAAAATGATTAGGACAACTATTGAAAGTAAAAAACCTCATTCAATAATATGGTAGGCTGAAACTGACAAAAGCTATCTCCTTTTGTTGGTCACCACCAACAAAAGAAATCCGATTTCACCCCACAATACTGATTGTTTTTATAAATTTGTTGGATTTTTCATTCCACAATAACACCTCCGTAATGATTGACAAAAAACTGATAGAAAAATACGATAAGCCCCTTCCCAGATATACCAGTTATCCGCCGGCAACCAGTTTCCATGCCGAATATACCGCGGACGATTACAAAAAATCGGTCCAGCTATCCAACCACCAAGCCCCTCAGGGCATATCGCTCTATTTGCACATCCCTTTTTGTCCACGCCTCTGCCTCTACTGCGGATGCACCACCCTCATTACCCGTCAGGATATAATGATTGCCAACTACCTCGAAGCCCTTAAAAAAGAAATCTCAATGGTGGCAGAGTGGCTGGATCTGGCGCGACCCGTCACCCAAATCCATTGGGGAGGTGGCACCCCAAATGCCCTTTCGGCCGCACAGGTCGGCGACATCATGGCCCTCATCCACACCACCTTTAAAGTGGAAGCAGCCACCGAAATAGCCATCGAATGTAATCCCGCCCATCTCAACCTCGAATACCTTGATGCCCTCTTCGAAATGGGCTTTAACAGGATCAGTCTGGGCATCCAGGATTTTAACGAGGAAGTGCTCAACACGGTGCACCGTGATTTGCCCAATTTGCCCATCAATACCCTCACCCAATATATTCGTCAGCACAGTGTGGGTGTCAATTACGACTTTATATATGGCCTTCCAGGGCAAACAGAGGCTACCTTTGCCCAAACCATCCAACAAGCTCTGGAGCTGAAGCCCGACCGACTCGTTACTTTCTCCTACGCCCATGTGCCATGGGTAAAGCCACACCAAAACACGCTCGAGAAGGCCGGTCTCCCAAGTGCTGAAGAAAAACTGGCCATGTTCACCACCGCTTATCAGATGATGGTAGACAGCGGCGACTATATGGCCATCGGACTCGATCACTTTGCATTGAAACAAGACCCTTTGAGCAGGGCACTCAGCAACCACCAACTGCACCGGAATTTTCAGGGCTACTGCACACGGGAGACTACCGGACAGGTTTATGCCTTTGGCATGTCGGCCATCAGTCAGCTGTTCGACAGCTACGCCCAAAACACCAAGAACATCAAAGGCTACATCGACCTCATTAACAGTGGACAACCCGCCATTGACAAAGGCTATCACCTAACGACCGACGAGCTCATCATCAAGGAAGTCATTACTGAACTTATGTGCAACAACCGGCTCGATTGGCAAGAACTTGCGATCAGGCTAAAGACCGATGTTGCCCAACTCAAAGCCATCACCCAATACAGCGAAGAAAAAATGCAGCCTTACGTCAATGATGGACTTTTGTTAATAATCAATGATACACTGAACATTACAGAATCCGGACGGTTTACTATAAGAAACATCGTTGCAGAGTTGGATCCTAAACTGAACAGTGGCAACCAACGATTTTCAAAAAGCATCTAAAAAGAAAGGCATCTAAACACAATGCCTGCCTCAGATGTTTATGTGGATAAATCAAACGAAAAGTAATGACTGACAAATCGGCTGTTATCATTGGAGCCGGACTAACCGGATTAACAACTGCCTATTACCTGAAAAAAGCAGGCTGGAAAGTGACCATTCTGGAACGAAGTAAGCGTGCTGGTGGCTCTATTCAAACGCACAGAGAGAATGGATTTATTTTTGAGAGCGGACCCAATACAGGCATTGTATCGCATCCCGAAGTAGCCGATCTGTTTGCACATTTAGGTAAGCATTTACAAGTAGAACCTGCCAACGAAGAAGCAAAACAGCGCCTAATTTGGAAAGGATGTCGCTGGCATGCCTTGCCATCCGGACTCAAAAGCGGTGTCAAAACCCCCCTTTTTGCCTGGAGAGACAAGCTCCGAATTTTGCTGGAGCCCTTCCGTAAAAGAGGCAACAATCCCGACGAGACTTTGGAAGCACTCGTCCGGCGACGCATGGGCGACACATTTTTAGATTATGCCGTAGATCCCTTTATATTGGGCATCTATGCCGGCGACCCCTCCAAGTTGGTGACACGCTATGCGCTTCCCAAGCTATACCAGCTGGAACAGAACTATGGCAGCTTCATCAAAGGCACCATTAAAAAAGCAAGGCAGACCAAATCACCCGAAGAGCGGAAAGTCACCAAGCAAATGTTTTCCATCACCGGTGGGCTTGACAAACTGACCGCTGTCCTTTACGAAGCAATTGGTGAAGAGAACTTCCAATTCGACTGTAGGCGCACCACCATCTATCCCAAAAATGGCAGCTACACCATCACCTACGCCCGTGAAGGTGAAAGTTACGAAATCACCAACAATACCGTCATTACCACCACCGGGGCCCATGAAATCGGCAACCTCCTCCCCTTCCTCAATAAAGAAGAGAAAGACACCATCAGCGATTTGGTTTATGCCAAAGTCGTCCAAGTAGCCATCGGCTTCAAATGCTGGCGGGGCATTCCTTTGAGAGCATTTGGCGGACTGGTACCCCATAAGGAAAACAGAAAAATTCTGGGCGTCCTGTTCCCCTCTGCCTTTCTAAACGGCCGTGCACCAAAGGGCGGTGCCCTTTTGTCCGTCTTTTTGGGCGGCGTGCGCCATCCCGAGATCGTTCAACTCGACGACAGCATCATCAAAGCCATGGTCATGGATGAACTCAAGTGCATGATGCTCATCCCCGACGAAGAACCTGATTTGTTCAAGATATTCCGCTACACCAACGCCATACCCCAGTACGGCATAAGCACCGGCGACCGCCTCAGCACCATCGGCAAAATCGAAGGCCAGTTTCCCGGTCTCATCCTGGCCGGCAACCTGCGCGACGGTATAGGCATGGCCGACAGAATAAAACAAGGCGTAAATATTGCCAAACAATTACAACAGACTACTTAGCAACTACTTAAATCAAACCCCCTGAAAACAGGGCAAAAAAATAACTTTTCGACCAAAAATAAATCCCGTTTTTGTTTTGCATATAAAATTAATCCCCTATTTTTGCAACCGCATTAGGAGAGATGGCAGAGTGGTCGATTGCGGCGGTCTTGAAAACCGTTGTACCGAGAGGTACCGGGGGTTCGAATCCCTCTCTCTCCGCTGAAAAATGGGTTACTACGAAAGTAGTGACCTTTTTTTATGCCTGAAATTGAGGGATTCGAACAGAAGCGGTGGCCGGGTTCGAATGCCGAAGGTATCATGAGCGGCCAGTAACAAGGGGTTGATTAAAAGGTTTTGTTTCATTTTTTCAAATCCGAAAGTTAATACTGGCCTAATGAAGGTAAATCTGCCATACCCTAATGCTTTACTTTGATCTATCAACCACCAAATCCCCCAAAAATCGGGCAAAATCAGCAATATTCCCATGAGCACTGGCTTTTTCCAAAGCAGCCATATAAGTATCCCTTTGTGCAAGTGGTATTACTGTCCACGAATAACCTCCCGATGCCAACATCACATTAAACAGGAAACGTCCAATACGACCGTTACCATCCATATAGGGATGGATAAATACAAATAAAAAATGCCCCAGCACCGCGCGGACACCAGCATGTGTTTCTTCTTTTAATAAATCAAACAATACAGGCATAGCATCACGCACTGCATCCGGATTCAGTGGGGTATGCATGGATCCTTTAATGTAAACCTGGGCGGAACGATAACCTGCCAAATCACCCGCTTTTAAGATACCCGCGGTAACACTTGGTGCAAACAATTCCCTGTACCAGTCTCCATGATCAGCATCAGCAACTTCCCCTGCATTCTTTCCCTCCAGTATTGTTTTAATACTTGCCTTAACCGCCTGGAAGGCCTGATAATAACCTCGCGCTGCCATAGCGTTACGGGCTTCCTGGTCTGCCCCATTATCTTTAGGATTCCAATTACCTGATTTCACCTTCTCTATCAGCTCAGATGTAACCCGATACCCTTCAATTGACAGAGAGTTGTAGGCATCATCAGCATAGTTATCTTCCACTTCTTTCAGATATGCTTCAATGTCGGATGGTAATTCTTTTGGAGTTGGGAAATTAATAACTACCTTATCGCGCATAATGTGCCACATTAAGCGCATTCGATTTGCATAAGGAGAGACATCCCTTGTACATAGAGAAATGGACAACTGTTCATGAAAGGGGTCAAGCTCTCTGACGTCATACCCCGCTGATTTCATGGTTTTAAGTATATTGTCTGCCAATTTTTTGTTGCCAATATTCCGAAATGCCCCCGCAAGACGGCCAGCGACAAAACTATGCCCCCCATTAAGTAGCTTTTCAAGCAGCATAGAGCCATCTTTAACCAATGCAAGACAGGTTCTGGCATCCGTCGCATGACGAGAAAAAAAGTCTTCACTTACCGCTATAAGACCTGCTTCCAATCTTAAGAGCTGCAACCCATCCATGTTCACACGTAATTTCTCTTCAGGGATCTTCAGTTTGTTATCAAGAATGGAGGTGCCATGCAACAATTGAACAATATTATTACTGGCCTTTGGAGATCGTACCAATAGCTGGGTGGGTATTATGGTATTGCCACTATGAAGTAGCAATGATTGTTCCGGCGACAGACACCAATCAGTCCCAAAGCGTGAATTAATATATGCAGAAACAAATTTCCAATAAGACATATACCATGAAGTAGTATCCCCATCGCGCTCATCCGGACGGGTTGAGATGTACCACCCCCTTATAACTTCTTTGATAAAGCCATTCGCTTTCAAAAGCCTTTTATGAAGAGCCGTCAAATCATCAGCATGAATAATTACGACATCGTTATCTTGCTGTAGTTTCTGCAATGCTGCCAATGCTTGGGCCAGTTTTTCCTGAGGTGTTGCCATGTTTTTTAAACTTTAATAGTTGTAATACATTTAGTATATACCTGTGTGCCAAATTTAGTATTTACAAATGTATTATTTTTAGTTTATATTATTGTAATATTTTTAGTATTTGGCGACGTGACATATTTAGTGTATAGCCTAACAATTCGAAAAAAGAGGGCGAAATTTTCGGACTAAATATTATCCAGTAGCACAAAAAGAATAATTATTGTTCTATTTTTGAACTAACATGCACAGAATAAAAACCCAACAATGATTTTTTAATACGGCAGAAAAATCCTTAAACCATGATAGATTACACACTTCTGATCGCAGTTATATCTGGCATAGCCATCCTTTTGGTCCTGATTCTTTACTTTAGAATTCAGGCATTTATTGCTTTATTGATAGCCAGCATATCGGTTGGGGTAATTGCCGGAATGCCTTCCCTGGAAATTATCTCCTCCATGCAAAAAGGAATGGGCGATACACTGGGCTTTGTGGCTGTAATTGTTGGTTTGGGAGCCATGTTTGGTGCTATATTAGAAAATTCGGGAGGTGCTGAAGCCCTGGCGAGTTATCTTTTGGGCAAATTTGGAGAGAAACGGGCTTCCTGGTCTCTGATGCTCACTGGATTTTTTGTGGCCATTCCCGTGTTCTTTGATGTGGGTTTCATCATACTAATGCCATTGGTTTATTCCCTTCAAAGGAAAACAAAAAAATCGTTATTGCTTTACGGACTTCCGCTACTGGCCGGTCTGGCAATTACACATGCCTTTATACCTCCAACGCCCGGCCCTGTGGCAGTGGCAGATATATTGCAGGCCGATCTGGGATGGGTAATCATGTTTGGCCTGGTTGCCAGCATTCCTGCTGCCATACTTGGCGGCCCCCTATTTGCCCGCTATATTTCAAAAAAAATACACATTGAAGCACCTGAAATAACAGATGGTGAAACGGCTAAAACCACATTCCCGCCTGTGGGAATGGTAATCGGCATTATTGGAATTCCGATATTTCTGATCGTTGCCAATACCTTACTGAACGGTCCGCTCTTTAGTGCATACCGGATTCCGGAAGCAATAAAAACATGGATAGGACTGCTTGGCCACCCGTTTACTGCACTCATCCTGGCCAATCTCATTGCCTGGTACTTTTTGGGAATCAGGCGAAAAATGAAAAAAGAAGCGTTATTGAAAATCACAACCAAATCCATGGAACCAGCGGGCATAATCATTCTGCTAACCGGAGCTGGCGGGGTATTCAAACAAATGCTGGTAGATACAGGAACGGGTGAAATGCTGGCAGCTTATTTTACCGATTCAGGTGTGGGCCTGTTGATGATTGCATTTACGGCAGCCGCTTTGGTACGCATCATGCAAGGCTCGGCCACTGTTGCTATGATCACTGCAGCCGGCCTGACAGCACCATTGTTGACTACCGGGATAGGTGAAGCAGACAGGGCGTTGCTGGTAATTGCCATTGCTTCGGGCGCCACCATCATGTCTCATGTCAACGATAGCGGATTTTGGTTGGTGGGAAAATATCTGAGACTAACGGAAAAGGAGACATTCAGAAGCTGGACAGTAATGACTACGATTTTAGCTCTGACTGGTTTTGCAACGGTGTGGGTGATGTCGTTGTTTGTATGAAAGGGTATGGGCTAATTATTAATGATCAATTTAAATCTTAGGTTTTTTCCCTTGCTAACTTCAAAACAGGTTAAAATTAAAGGTGTCAAATACTGATACTTACTGCTTGTAATACTTCTTGATGATACGAATGGCTTCAACCTTTAAAGAATCATTGATCAGACGCAATATGGTCCAGATGCGTTCATGGTTGATTACTTCAGTATTTGGGAAGATCGGATGGTCTATAACACCAATACCGTCAACAAGGGTATCATCCCCATCCCAAACGCCATTTACAATGTATCCGTAAAAGCTAGTGATTGTTTGACCAATTAGACGCTCGTCCTCAGAGTCTGACCCATTGGAAGTAACTTCCGGCAAATCAAGAATAGTACTAGTGAAATGAATCTCGTTGCCCTGCCGCTCATAATCCCCCGTAACACTACCTTTAATGGGATTTAATTGGCCATGCATGGTAAACGCTGACTCCAGCAGGTACTGACCGTTGGAATCAAATTTTAAGGTCTCGGTTATGGTCGAAACCAAATACCTTTCAAGAATCCAGATGCCATCGGTAAGAAAATCCACGGATTTTTTTTTTTTCGCAGGAAAGGATCATCAGCATGCTGCTTGCAAAAAAAGAATTCTTTTAATCATAGTCATACAAATTTAGGTTTGGATCCAAATTATAAAAAAGTCTCTATTAAGGAATTCGCTTAACATCCCTATTACATAATTCACCAACTGATGGGTAGCATTACAAGCTACCATCAATCTAAATCCAAATAAATGCAAGAATTAAAGAATGAGTATTAAAAACTTATTCAATAATTCTATTGAATAATAGAATAAAGGATTTATATTTGTTCCATAAAATCATTTCAATGGAAGGAAGAGCATTTAAAGATGTCATTTATTCTGGTCTGGCCAAACTGATGAAAGCCTTGGCAAATCCGGCAAGGCTCGAAATAATAGAGATGTTGTCGCAGGGTGAAAAAAATGTAGAAGGGCTTGTTCACGCCACGGGTCTGACCGTAGCCAATGCGTCCCAGCATCTACAAATACTTAAAAACAACAATCTGCTTAAATCCAGAAAGGAAGGTCACTACGTATATTACTCATTGGCCAACGACGAAATTCAGAACCTTTATCAGCTAATCTCGAAATACGCCATTAATGAAATAGCGGAACTTGAGAAAGTGATTAACCGACAGAGAAATGATAATCGGTCAGCCGATGCTGTCAGTCTGGATGAGCTAAACAAATTCACACAAAGCGATGGCGTCATGCTACTAGATGTGCGGCCGTCGATTGAATATGAATTCGGGCACATCACCGGAGCCATTTCCATGCCCATGAATGAACTGATGGAAAAACTCAACACACTTTCACCCGACAAGGAAATCATTGCCTACTGTCGTGGCCCATTTTGTGTTTTGGCAGATGAGGCGGTTAAGCTCCTGAGCGAAAGGGGATA
>DHVH01000001.1 GCA_002412555.1 Marinilabiliaceae bacterium UBA5213
TGGCGCGAGTTTGTAACTCGTGCCTCTATTACTCGACTTAGTTTCTTTACGCTCCCGATTGATAACTACGTCGCAACCATCAACTATTTAACCCAAAACTGCCCATTGCTAACTGATCCTTGACTTGAATTGGGTTAAAAAAGCTTTTATAAAGCCTTCACCCTTTGAAAATTCAAAAAAAAACCCCTATTTAGTGTGGGCAAAAAAATAAGGTCATCCAGCCTTTCAGGCAGAAAAATATCATTAAAAAAATGAAGGAAGAAACAGTATCTACAGTCAATAATGAAGGGCACATCGTCGCAATTGAAAATGCGCTGATACGGCAAGAGGAGCATATCATTCTCAGGGATGTTAACCTAAACATTAAACCCGGCGAATTTCTTTACATGATTGGCCGTGTTGGCAGTGGGAAATCCAGTCTGCTAAAAACCATGTACGGTGAAATCCCTTTGCGGGAAGGGACCGGTTTTG
This sequence comes from Marinilabiliaceae bacterium UBA5213, assembly GCA_002412555.1. GTDB lineage: Bacteria > Bacteroidota > Bacteroidia > Bacteroidales > Marinilabiliaceae > Geofilum. The sequence goes on from DHVH01000001.1 coordinate 472, forward strand.
TAGTTGGCTATGACCTGCTCCAAATCAAGTCAAAGCATATACCGTGGTTGCGCAGGCGCATGGGCATCATCTTTCAGGATTTCCAGTTGCTGATAGACCGCAACGTTTACGACAATTTGCTCTTTGTATTAAAAGCCACCGGCTGGAAGAACCAGGTAGAAATGGACCACCGCATCCGGGAAGTCCTCTCCGAAGTCGATATGGTACACAAAGGCTATAAAATGCCCCACCAGTTGTCGGGCGGAGAACAACAGCGCGTGGCCATTGCCAGAGCCTTGTTGAACAAGCCCGACCTGATACTGGCAGATGAGCCCACAGGCAATCTCGATCCGGACACCTCTGACGAGCTCATGAAGCTCTTGCACCAAATTTGCAGTGATGGCAGAACCGTCATCATGGCCACCCACAACTACAACCTCATCAAGAAATTTCCGGGTCGAACCCTACGATGTGAAGACACCCGCCTGACCGAAAAGCAGCAGGAAGAAATCGACTTTGACCAGATGATTATGTAGGGTTGGGAATGGTGAGAAGGGTAGGAAGGGATGATAGGGTTTAAGGGTTAAGGGTTAAGGGTTCATGGTTGAGAGGAAGATTGGGGTTGATTGGGGTTGATTGGGCAGAAAGTGTTAGTTGGGTCCAGCTCTATGTCGAATACTAAAAGTAAACTAAATAAATAAACACGTATATAAAGTCGGTATCAAAACCGCCTTCGATAAAAATCGTTAAGAAATTGTGGATGGTTGCCGTTTAGAAGCCCGCGCTGTTTGAGCGAAGCGAGTTCGCGGGGTTTAGGCAAACAGCCTTAATTTCAGATATTTATCGTCAGCGGCGGCCCTTTTTGTTCCTTTTTGGGGCTGCAGCCAAAAAGGAAATAAAGCCCGTGCGGCTTGAGCACATAAAAAAAACAATATAATCTTCACTCCCAGAAGAAACTATTAGAATAATAAATGAAATTTAAAAATTGAAAAAACATGACCACCTGGACCATATTACTCCCATCCATAGCCACCATGCTATTTGCCCTTGTATTGATCTATCTCTTTATAACACAGGAGAACAGGCGGCGCCAGCAAGAGATCAGAGTCAAGGAAAGCACCGAACTGCTGCGTTTGCGCATGCAGGCGTATGAACGGCTGATATTGCTCTTAGAACGCCTCAGCCCCGAATCACTGGTTTTGCGGGAGCAGCGACACAGCATGACTTCCGTGCAGTTTCAGTCGCACCTCTTGAAAATGATACGTCAGGAGTTTGATCATAACCTGGCCATGCAGTTGTATGTCAGTCCCAATACCTGGGACAAGGTAAAAGCCGCGCGTGAAGGACTCATAAGACTCATCAACACCACCGCCAATAACATCAAGCCCGAAGCACCTGCACTGGAGCTGGGACGCTTCCTTATTGAAAACATGGGGCGCGACCTCAACCTCTATTTCAACGATGCCATTGCTACCATCAAAAAGGAAATGAATGAATTTTATGGGGGCTAAGGAATCAATATTTACACAGAGAGCGCAGAGGATACACTGAGCAACACAGAGTATTTTAATTATCTCAAAAACGCTCTGTGTGCCTCCGTGCAACAATGCTCCGTGTAACAAAAATCTCCATGTAACAAAATCCGTGAAACAAAGCTCTACCCCTTCAATCGGTCCGCCATAGCCTTACCCAACTGTCGACAAGCCTCATACTTGTCAGCCTTCAGGGCATGCTTCTCCTCCACCGATTCGCCTACCACTTCCCACTTCACAGATTCTGCAAAAGCAGTTAGCTTTTTAACGGCTGCTCCCGACCAGGTAAAACTACCGAAGATGCCAAAATAATGGTTTTGAACACCCATGTGGTCCAGTTTGGTCACCAGGGCTTCCAGACTGGGATGTAATTCATTGCTGTAGGTGGGACTTCCAAAAATCACCCCTTTGTACTTAAAAATATCAGAAATAATATACGAAGCGTGTGTTTTCGAAACGTCGTACATCCGAATGGCCTTCACGCCCTGCTCAGCCAGTTCACGGGCCACAACCTCAGCCATCTCCTCCGTATGGCCATACATTGAAGCATAGGCAATCACCACACCATTACCCGCTTCGTACTTGCTCCATGCATCATACATCTCAAGCATCTCAGGAATATAAGTCCGGATAATAGGTCCGTGCGTCGCCGCAATCATTTTAATTTCCAGTCCCGACAACTTCTCCAGCGCCTTTTGAACCGGATTGCCATACTTACCCACAATATTGGAGTAGTAGCGGCGCATCTCATCTTTGAAGTAGTCAAACTCCACCTCATCATCAAAAACACCACCATCCAGCGTTCCAAAACTACCAAAAGCATCGCCAGAGAACAAAATGCACTTTTCCTGCACATAACTCACCATCGTCTCGGGCCAGTGCACCATCGGAATCATGTGAAACTGCAAAGTATTTTCACCCAGCATCAGCACATCCGCCTCCCCTATTTCAATAAATTTATCTTTGACACCAAAGAAGCCCTCCACCATTGGAATGGTTTTCTTGTTGCCCACCAATTGCATATCAGGATACAGCTCCGTCAATATTTGAACAGAGCCGGCATGATCCGGCTCCATGTGATTAATCACCAAATAATCAATTGGTTTATCCCCAATCACCGCCCGCACCTTTTTCAGGAATTTATCCACATGACCAATCTCCACCGTATCAATCAAAGCCACCTTGTGATCGTTGATCAAATACGAGTTATAGGCCACCCCCCTTTCCAAGGGCCATAAATTTTCAAACAAATGAGTTCGGCGGTCATTCACCCCCACATAAAAAATTTTCTCCGTCAATTTAATTGGTTGGTACATAATTCAAGCTTCTATTATTTCTTAAACATTATTCCCTAAAACAATCCTTCAAACCTACAACCCTCAACTCTACAACCCTAAAACTATCAACCATCAACCCATCCAACCCTTTCTCCCTCTCAACCTATCGACCTATCAACCTAATAACCTATCGACCTAATAACCTATCCCCTACATACTAATCAACAACCACACATCATTGTACTTCTCATACTGGCGACGAATTTGCCCCAGTCGTTCCCGTGCTTCCAGTTCATCATTAAAGGCCGCCACAGAAACACGGAAAAAGCCATGCTCACTCTCCAGCATCATAGGTGTGAAACCTTCTTTAATCAGATCCGTTCTAAATCGACGTGCATTGTCCAAGACCTGAAAAGAACCAATAATAATGTAATAAGCGTAGCCTGGTCCGGTATGTTCCACCGGCGTCACCTTCTCCTGACGCACCACAATAGCAGGCTCCGGAGCGGGATCTGGTTTGGGTGCCGGCTTCACAGCCACCTTGGGCTGGTCTTCTTTGACATAAATAGAATCGCTGCTGTCGAACCGACTGCTACCTTTGCGCAGACTGGCGCAGGACGAAAAAACAAAAACGGCTGTAATAGCCATCAAAACAAATCTATTGCTCATATCGTTTATATTTTTTATTTAAAGATTTAATATCTCCGCCAAAGATAACCCAACCCCTGCTATTATTCAACTATGCAAAGGCAGATTTTTTTAACAAAGACCGAGGCTCCATTTTTGATTTGAAAAAAAGAAAAAAGCACTTACTTTGTGGGGGAAGGGTTGAGAAGGTCAATAGGTTGTTAGACCATTAGGCCATTAGGTTGAGAGGCAAGCGAAGCGAAGTCCCGCAAGGTGGGATCAAGGGGTTAAGGGTTAAGGGTTGATAGTTGATAGTTGATGGGGTTGGAAGGGTTTATGGTTTATAACTGGTAATCCCTTTAACGAAAAGTTATAAACTCCAAACCATAAACTCCTACCTGTTCCCTGATAACTGTTTACTGATCACTGATCACTGATAACTGGTTACTGATAACTGGTTACTGATCACTGATAACTGATAACTGATAACTGATTAAAAAATGGCATTAAAAACCACATTTACAAAAAAGCATCTTATGAGTAAAAAAGCCACCGTTATATTACTGATAATTACCGCACTGTTGGCAGTCGGTTTATGGGTAGCCCTCAACTTCTACAATCGCATTTTTGGCTCCAATGTCAGCACAGACCGTGAACAGGGCGTAGAGTTGTATCTGCCGTCCAACCCCGACTTTCAGGAAGTGCTGGGATTGCTGCAGCACTCTGGTGCCATCGACGATTTGGAAGGCTTCATTTGGGTGGCGCGCCGCAAAGGTTATAGCGATGCTCCAAAAGGTGGTCGTTACCTCCTCAAAAACGGCATGAGCAACAACGAACTGGTGAATATGCTGCGGGCCGGACTACAAGCGCCGGTCAACGTGACTTTCAATAACATACGCACTCATCAGGATTTAGCCGGTCAGTTGGCCAAGCGACTGGAGTCTGATTCTTCCGCATTTCTCCAGGCCTTGACCAACACCGAATTTCTGAAAGAACTGGGCTTTGAGTCGCACACCGTTCTGGGCATGATACTGCCCAACACCTACCAGATGTACTGGACCACCACACCCGAGGGCTTTATAAAAAGAATGCACAAGGAGTACGAACGATTTTGGACCGAAGAGCGAATGCAGAAGGCATCAGAATTGAGGCTTACCCCCATTCAAATTGCCACCTTAGCTTCCATCGTGGATGAAGAGACCATCCGTGAAGACGAAAAGCCACGCGTTGCGGGGCTTTATCTTAACCGACTGGACAAGGGCATTCGTCTGCAAGCCGATCCGACCATTAAATTTGCCATGGGTGATTTCACCGTGCAACGCATCTTAAACAAAGATCTGCTAATTGATTCTCCCTACAACACCTACAAGTATGCCGGACTGCCGCCCGGCCCCATCCGCATGCCCTCGGTGAGTGGCATCAACGCCGTACTCAACCACGAGCAGCACGACTATTTGTACATGTGCGCCAAGGACGACTTTTCAGGCTATCATGCCTTTGCCAAAACCCTGCGCCAGCATAACGTCAACGCCGCCCGATACAGGCAGGCGTTGAATAGGGGACGGATTTATAGGTAGGGGAAGGGTTAAAACGAATACCCGATCCCTACCCTGCCATTAATCCCATGCATCGGATAACCATACCAACGGTAGTATTTAGAAGCCGCCAGGTTGCGAACCTCACCAAAAAAGTGCCAACGCTTGTTGTAATTGTAGTTGGCGCCAATGTTGAAATCATAGACCGGATCCAGCTTCTCAATTCCTTCAGGAAGGGAAGCATAGCGGGCACCCAACAGATTACCTGAGACGTAGAGCGTCAGACTCTCATTGTAGCGATAAGTCATGCGCGCACCCACTTCCGATTTAGGTTTGTGCCAGGCATGCTCCAGCGAGTCAGTATCCCATCCATAGTAGGCACCACGCAACACGATGTCCAGTTCAGGTGTGAAACGCATTTTAAACTCACCGGATACTGCTAGCATGCGACCATCGTCGTAATCCACACCAAACTGATTACTAAAATCGTTAGGTAAGCCAGAACCCGCATTAAAAGGCACGTATTGTTGGTTCACAAAAAAGTGCTCATTGTGAAATACATTGTACTCCATACGGGCAGCAAAAGAAGTCGACTTGGTAAAAATCCCCTTGGCTCCCAGAAAAAAGCGCACCCCGTGAAAGGCCGTTTTCACATCCAGGTCGGGCGACACAAAAGGATTCTCCTCCATAATTGAGCGATAAGTCGAAGGCTTAATCTCACCCGTAATACCCCCTTCAATGGCCAGGAAGCCTTCCGCAACAGTCAGGTTGGCCGTCACATCCGGCGAAATATAAAGGTTGTCCTCCAAATCGTCGAACTCACCCCCAATACGCAATCCCATGTGCAACAGCAAGTTCTTGTTGGCCTTAACCACTGCAGGATTGAACTCCACCAGCGTCTGTTGACGGTTTTCAAACTGATAAAGGTACGGCATCTCACCCACAGGAACATTGGTACTGGCATGGTGCATGGCCGTCTGCAGTCTTAAGCCCAGCTCCCCCAGGGCAAAATCAAAATCACCCTTATAACGAAATTGATTCTCTTTAACACCTGTACCATTGCCAAAAGTAGAGTACCCCATCTTCAAATCGTAGCGTGTTTCGCCACTCCCTGTTACCTGATTCAGAAGTCCCATGGTTACGTCAAAAGCCGTCTGATGCTGCTGGTTATCCGGTATCAGATCACTGCCTGGAACCAACGGAAAAGCACTCGAATTAATATCCGGGTATGGTGCAACATACGACTTGGTACCATCCATTTTGTCATAGCCATAATAGCGGTAGGCAAAATTGCTGAAATCCATATCAAGGCTCAGCGTTTTGCGCTTAAAAAAGTGGCGCATGTACAAGCCACCCAGTGTTTCATGGAAATCCGCATCATTATCCACGTCCCTTACCTCAATATCGCCCAGCGACGATTCA
>DHVH01000248.1 GCA_002412555.1 Marinilabiliaceae bacterium UBA5213
CTGTTCTCTCTCAGCAGCCTGTTTGGAAGGGTTGAAGTATAAATGGAAATATCTAAGAGTATTATCGTCCTCATACAACTTAGCTAAAACTGTTTTTCCATAAACTCTGTATGAACGGATAGCACACTCACGATCAGTTTCAAATGTATTTCGGTTCGCTGTTATCAGCTCAGATACGAGATTTTTACGGCCTTTAACCATGATGATGAAGGAGTAACCATTATCTTCCATGTATTTTATATTGGCTTTGCTGAAATATCCTCTGTCCAGAATAAAACCGACCGATTTATAATTGTACTCTTTCACCTTGTCTACCATATACTCAAACTGGGAAACATCGGTTATTGAACCTGGATATTCCTCATAAAATAGCGGAACTCGGTTGGTCTTATCAAATGCTAATGCAAGATTAAACACTGGAAGTCCTTTTTCATCCTTCGCTTTGCCGTATTCTATAAGATCAATATCACCGGCTTGGCAGTTCTTGTTTGTTGAATCATACGAAATGTAAATGCATTGTTTATGATCACGTTTTTTGTTCCAGTCATTTAGGAAGCCAATAATCTGTTCCCGAGTAACTGATTTAAGGAACCGGCTTACTTTTGAATCGCTGTATATCCTCATTCCCTCCGAAAACAGTGGGTGGTTAAATGCAAAATCAGGATAGTACTGGCCTGCATTTTCTTCATCAACAATCAGATATGCCATTAGATCGAGTAGTAATCCACAGTCTTTTGGAAACCATGTATTCAGAAGATTCTCTAACTTATATTCTTGGAGAACCTTTTGGATTACCGCATATGAACCAATCTTCAAAGCGCAGCTTCGATAAGAATCCGGCAGTTCTTCTGGAAGGGTAACCTCCGGAAAGTAATCTTGAAATTTCTCGTTCGGATACATGACATCATGATTATCTGAATGAATCTTTCCGATGATGGTACGTTGGGGTATGGCATATTTCTTTTCGACATTGTATTGTTGGCCGTATTGAAAAAGGACATAAGTTGAATCGCCCTTTTTCTTGGTGATTATCTTGCCCCTAACCAAAGGGATTTTGACTGTGTAATCGTAGTACATGAGCAGCCTCCTTTAGTGTAACTGTTACACTAAAATTATACTACTTTTTTCTACGTTTTGCAAGTGAATTTCCTTGATTTTACTGGGGTTTTGAGACTTTCTCACACAGTTTTTTATGACTTAGTGTAACCTAGATGCAAAGTTCACATTAATATAGGGCTTGCTGAACGGATCAAAATCCACAATCAGCAGTCAGATTCTCAGCTTGCACAGCAAGAATGAAACGAATCCAAAATTGAGACAAAACGAACCTCAGCCTCCGGTCCAGATTCATGACCAGAAACTGTAAAATGATGGCACTTTTGGTAGTGTTTTCAAGTTTAGTTCTGATGAGGTCGAGTCCATATTTCCGCTTAGCGACACCATAAGAGCCTTCGATTGCGTTGCGCTCACCATTATCAGCACGTTCCACTTGCTTAACTTCAGCAGATACCACTTTGGGTTTGCGTCCCAACTTCGGTCCACTGATTCGAATGCCCCGAAGCTTCAGCCAGGCCAGATTCTCGCGGTTACGAAAGATTGAATCTGCCAGCACCGCCTCCGGATAACAGCCAAAGCGCCTGAGGTATTGTTCAACCGCTTCCTGTAATAAAGTCCCTTCATTGAAACTCTCAAAATCAAGCTTCTCAATGAAGGTATAGCCACCCACAACGCTTGTCATTACTTTGCACCCGAACTCAACATCTGAGCCGGCCTTTCCTCTGACAATTGGCCGGATGTGGGGTTGTGAAATGCTCACGATCCGGTTTGGCACAGAATGCGTTTTCGTCTCATACATGTAGTTCTGTTGCTCATAAAGCTTCCGTATGGTGTCAAGTTCGCTGTACTGGCGTTTTGTCAAAAGTTCCGCTCTGGCAGCATCTTTTAGATAGGTCTCGACGTATTCCAGATCCCGTTTCACATAACCAAGCTGTTTTCGAATCGCTTTGCGGACTGTTTTACTGCGCTTTTTACGCTGCTTTTCGATCGACAGATAGTCTTTTCGAGCACGATTGCGATAGGTTCGGGGTTTGTTAACACGAGCGATGTCGGGCGCATGCAGAAGATCAATCATGGTTTCAAGTTTTTCACGTGCCTCATTGAGAAGACGCAGATCTGTGGGAAAACGGATGTCACCTGGAGCGCAGGTCGCGTCTAGAATCAGCTTCCCTTTCTTTGGGATATCGTCAAAGCTAATTTGAGCACCTTCATCGGAGGGCTCTGATGGCCCGGGGCCTTCGTGATCATCATCCCCATCATTGTCTTCAGCTGACTCTAACTCCTTCATGGCGATCATGTTGTTGATCTCCATGAGAATGTCAGGCGTGAAGCGTTTTCTGAAGTGCGTGATCAGCGATGAGTCAAAGGGCGGGCGCGTGTCTTCAAAACTGTCAAAGCCCAGGAAATACTGGAGATAGGGATTTTCCATCACCTGTAAGGGCACTTCAGCGTCAACCAGTTTTAGCCGGGTCTGTAAAATCAGCGTTCCCAGAGCAACCCGAACTGAGAATGCTTCTTCACCTCTCGTTGGTGATTTAAAGTTTCTGGCGTAGGTGTCCTCAAAATCCGACCACGGAATCATTTCCGCCAGTTTGACCCAGCGGTTATTTTTGTTAAGCTTTCCTCCGAAAGGAAGAAAAAAATCATCCGTAAACTTGATTTGGCCAGTTTTTCTGATATACATGAGGCACCTCCATCTGCAAGGGTTTTCTGGTGAAAAAGTAATTATCTTTGCACTTATTATACCAAAAATATGCCTCAAAGTCAGTGCTTAAGCGTTTTTTACTTTATTCAGTAAGCCCTATATATATAAAGTATAAAGCGTAGATATTATAAAATAAAATAAAACTCCCAATAAAAATACAATTGACATAATCACATACTTCTTTTTCATTTATATAGCCATTCCTTTCGT
>DHVH01000340.1 GCA_002412555.1 Marinilabiliaceae bacterium UBA5213
TTCAACTGGCGATTGTGGATGGGGATTTTGCGGGTTAAATAAATGACTGTGTCGGTGGGGATGCGGTAGTCGCCATAGTCGAGCCACGTGGCGCGACTCTTAAAATACATTCTGTTATTGCTGCCTTGCAGCAATAACGATGCGCCAGCTGTTTCATTAACGGTTTTTCCCAGCATCTGAAGGGAACCTGAGAGACCGTTTTCCGGAATTCGATTGCTGGTTAGCTGTAAAATCCCGCCTATGGCGTCACTCCCATGTTCGATGGAGGCAGCCCCTTTAATGATTTCGGCCTGTTCGGTTAAGAAAGGATCCATCTCCAGGCCATGATCGGCACCCCATTGCTGTCCCTCTTGCTTAATGCCATTGCTGACCACCACCACTCTGTTAAAGCCCATGCCCCGGATCACCGGCTTGGAGGCCGATGCGCCTATGTCCATGGTATTAAAGCCCACTTGTCGGTCCAGCGTGCGCACCAGCGTCCCGTTCATTTGTTGGGTGAGTTCCCGACTGCTGACGATCTCCCGACTTTGATTGGCGGAGGTCTTAAGCCGGTTGCCCTGCACGGCTACTTCTGCCAGTTGCATATAGTCGGGTTTCATGTGGATGCGAATATGGTGGTTGCTTTGGGCCACCAAGGTGGTATCGGCAACAATGTAGCCTATAGAGGATATTTGTATGTCGATGGCCTCTTTGGTAACGTGATTTAAAATGAAGCGTCCCTTGCTATCGGTAACCGTAGAATGGCCATTGGATTGAACGTGACAACCCGGCATGGGCTGATTGTTTTCGTCAAGGACTAGTCCGGCTACGTGGTAAGATGATTGAGGTTGCGCATGAATCGATAACAATAGCAGCAGCCAGAGGATAAAAATATGTTTCATTAAATGGTTCTAATACAAAAAGAGTGAATCAACAAAACTACGAAATAGCTAAAAAGGTTTGGAGGGTTTAAGTATTTTTAAGTTTAAGTGTTGAATGTGATTTTTTATGTCCACAGATTTAGCTGCGCTCCCCGATTTTTTGGGATTAAAAGATTTTCAATTCTCAGATTTTCACAGAATAGAGGTTGCATTTATGGGTTAAGTGTGTGGTTTTTCAAATATGCCAGATTATTTGGGTAGCCCTTTTTTTCGTTATTAACCATGATAATACCGCTATTTGTCGAAAATGAGTTGGCTTGTTCTACAGGTTGTTTAATTTTGGATTGTAATTGACCTCTAAAATTAACTAAATTATTTGACATGGATAAGTGTAATTCTTCAAAGCGTTATAGTTTTGGAATTGTTGTGTTACTGGCGGGTTTGGTATTGCTTTTGGGCAATTTGGGTGTAATTCCTGAGCCTTTTTACGGGGCTATTATGAGGTGGCCGATGATCTTAGTGGCCATAGCCGTAATTAACTTCATTAACCGCGAATGGCTGGGTGGACTTATATTATTAGCAATTGGTAGTTACTTTTTAATGCCGGATTTTATTCCTGGATTTTCTTTTTACGATATATGGAAATTTTGGCCCATCTTACTTATTTTGATTGGCTTTGCCATTATTAAGGGCAAGCACCCTAAACGCGCTCCGCATCCCGTTTCTTACCACTCAAACAGCGAAGATGTAATTGAGGAGGTAGTTATATTTGGCGGCAATGTAAGCAGGGTGCAGTCCCAGAATTTTAAAGGTGGAGAAATAACCTCCATTTTTGGAGGTAGTGAAGTGCATTTTACCGATGCGGTGCTATCGCCTGAAGGTGGGGTGTTGGAGATGACGGCTATTTTTGGAGGTGTGAAGCTGATTGTGCCGCGTGATTGGAATATAAAAATCGAAGTGTCAAGTATCCTCGGTGGGTTTAATGACAAGCGGGTGCCGGCCGGCGATCGCGCCGACCTCACGCGTACCCTGACGATTAAAGGAACAACCATTTTTGGCGGAGGTGAATTAATCAGTTACTAAGCAATGTTACATCCTCTTCTTACCCATAAATATTCGCTTTGGAGCCTGCTGCCATTTTGGTTGGTGCATACGCTTGTGCCTGCTGCTTTATGGCACTACTATGGTAATCTGGAGTGGTCGTTAGCCTTGGTAGACGGGGCAGTATATGGTGCTGTATTGATGGTTGTAGGCATATCGTTATGGTTTCCTGTTGGTTATGGTCGAAAGGATTGCCCCTCGTCACGGATCCTAATCAACAATGTCTTGGTGGGCGTGGTGGCAGTAGTTACCTGGTTGGTGGTGTCGGGGCTTATTTGTCAGGCTTTATTGGGGCATAACCAGACTTACATCGATCTTTCATGGCGGATTTTACCCATTCGCGTGCTCTGGGGGGTTGAAGAGTATATGATGATCATGCTGATGTATCATTTTTTCGTCTTTTATCGCGATTTGGAAGAAAAGCGCTTGCAGGAAGAGGTGCTGAAAAAGCAAGTGAAGGAATCGGAACTCAAAACCTTGAAGGCCCAACTCAATCCTCATTTTTTGTTTAACAGTCTCAACTCCGTTAGTGCCCTCACCCTGTCGCAACCTGAAGGGGCTCGGCGAATGATTGCTCAGCTTTCAGAGTTGCTGCGTTATTCATTGCGCAATAAGCATACCGACCTGATATCGGTCAGTGATGAGTTGCAGAACATCCGCCGGTACATGGAAATCGAAAAGGTGCGCTTTGGGGACTTGCTGAACTATGAAGAAGAGGTGTCAGAGGCCTGTAGCCAATACAGATTGCCGGCCATGATTCTACAACCCCTCTTTGAAAATGCGATCAAACATGGTCTATATGAAAGTCTGGAAGGCATTACAGTAACAACGACCTGTTGCGCGCATGATGGTGAACTAAGAATTACGGTAAGTAACAACTATGATGATGCTTCCGCCTCACCGCGTGGTGGCGGTTTAGGGTTGCGGCATACCGCAAATATCTTGCGGAACCTTTATAACAGGGATGGCTTATTAAAAGCTTCGGGCTCGGAGGGCGTGTTCCGCGTTGAGTTAATAATCCCTCAAAATCAGAAAAATGGCTAATTCAATGACTTACAAAGCTTTGATTATTGATGATGAAGCGCCTGCGCGCTCCTTAGTGCGTCAATATCTTTTGGAGTTTGCGCACATTGAAGTGGTTGGTGAGTGTACCAATGGCTTTGAGGCCATGAAAATGATCAAGGAATTGACGCCTCATCTGATTTTTTTGGACATTCAAATGCCCAAGGTGAATGGTCTGGAGCTTCTGGAGGTGCTGGAAGATGCTCCGGAAGTGATTTTTACAACTGCCTACGATGATTATGCCATTAAGGCATTCGAACTGAATGCCGTCGATTACCTGCTCAAACCCTTTTCGAAGGAGCGTTTTGAGGTGGCCGTGAATAAGGTGCTGGAAAAACTGGCGGCCGGCTCGCCCGACAAAGGTGTACCGGTAGAAAAAATCCGGGAGAGTTCTACGGAACTGTTATCGCGCATTGTGGTGAAGAAGGGCAGCAGCATGACGGTTATTCCGCTCTCGGAAATTCTTTTTCTGGAGGCCCAGGAAGATTATGTGATGATTCATTCCACGCAGGGACGTTTCATGAAGAACCAGACCATGAGTTACTATGAGGCCCACCTGCCCGAAAAAGAGTTTATCCGCATCCATCGCTCCTATATTGCCAATGCCGCCAAAATCACCAAGCTGGAGCCTTACGACAAGGACGCCTATCTGGCTGTGATACCGCCCGATCATAAATTACGCATCAGTCGCGCCGGCTACAAAAAACTGCGGGAGCAGTTGGGGTTTTAATTCCTAAAGGGTTTATCTTCCTTTATGAAATTAGAAGCTAAAACCATCGACTTAAGCCAGCTGGTGGAGACTTATACCAGTGACTTGTATGCCTGGGCTTTATATAAGGTCTCAGATGTTGAATTGGCAAAGGATCTGGTGCAGGATACCTTCTTGGCTGCTGCAGAAAAATGGGCTGCCTTTCAAGGCAATAGTACACCAAAAACATGGCTGTTTTCCATCCTTAATTATAAAATAATTGATGTTTACCGCAGTATGTTGAATCAACCTACTGGATTAACTAAAATGGATATAGGTATGAAAACACTTGTTTTATTGATTACAATGACACTTTTTACATTCTGGGGCCATGCGCAAACAACCCGGAGAGCAAATGAGGTAATGGGACTGGAGACTGGCATGAAAGCGCCTCTTTTTGAGGCTGTCGATGTCGACAACAAACTATTTGAATTAAGCGAGGCCCTGGAGAGTGGTCCGGTGGTCATCATTTTTTATCGGGGGTCCTGGTGCCCTGTATGTAACAGGCATCTGGCCACCATTCAGGATAGTTTGAAATTGATTACCGATAGAGGGGTGTCTGTGGTAGCCATTTCGCCAGAAAAACCTGAACTCCTTGAAAAAATGGCTGATAAAACAGGTGCGAAATTCAGCTTGCTCTATGATAAGGGCTATGAAATAGCGAATGCTTACGATGTCACCTTTATGCCTAAAAAAGCTGAGCTGTTGATTTATAATACTATGCTTGGGGCCAAGCTAAAAGCGTCGCCACTTGAAGACACCAGGCAATTGCCCATTCCCGCCACATACATTATTGATAAGGACGGAACAATTGTGTGGAGACAATTCGACCCGGATTATAAAAAGCGTTCTTCCATCAGGGAAATAATAGATAATTTACCATAAGCGAGAAAGTTTATTTGACAATTGTTGGAATTGATTTTTTTATAGCTGGTGTTGGAAACGATTCAATGAATTTTAGAATTTAAATTATGAAATTAAAAGCTGGTAATAACGCACTTGATTTTGTTGCGACTGATATATTATGGTAACGATGTGAAATTGTCTGATTACCGCGGTAAAAAAATCATCCTCAGTTTTTATCGCAACGTGAGTGGTCCGTTCTGTAACAGAAGGGTTCACCAGATTATGGGCTATAACGCAGCCTTAAAAAATGCGGGTGTTCAATTGGTGTTTTTGTTTGAAAGCTCTAACGACAAGCTTTCTACCTCTGCTTTCCACAAGGGTATAAGTCCATGGCCACTCATAGGTGACCCGGATAAAAAGTTTATAAACAATACGGGGTGGAACAATCCACTTTTAAGATGATGAAAACCATGATTGTTGCCAATGTGATGCAAGCCAAAAAGTAGGTAAAGGACTTTGACTTACCTGATGA
>DHVH01000302.1 GCA_002412555.1 Marinilabiliaceae bacterium UBA5213
ACAAATGGCAGTGGGCCTATCAGGAAAAATTTAAAGAGGCCGGATTAACAGCCATTCTTGGTTGTGGATTTGACCCAGGTGTGACCAGTGTTTTCACGGCTTATGCCGCTAAACACCACTTTGATGAAATTCAGTATCTGGACATTGTCGACTGTAATGCAGGCGACCATGGCAAAGCCTTTGCCACCAATTTTAACCCCGAAATCAACATTCGCGAAGTAACGCAAAAAGGCAAATACTGGGAAAATGGACAATGGGTGGTGACCGAGCCCCACGAAATTCACAAACCACTGAATTACCCGGAAATCGGCCCCAAAGAATCCTATGTTATTTACCACGAAGAATTGGAATCGTTGGTTAAGAATTTCCCCACCTTGAAGCGTGCACGTTTTTGGATGACTTTTGGGCAGGAATACCTGACCCATTTAAGGGTGATACAAAACATAGGCATGGCAGGCATTGAGCCGGTGATGTACAATGGTGTTGAAATAGTACCCATTCAGTTTTTGAAAGCGGTATTGCCTAATCCCGGCGATTTAGGTGAAAACTACAAGGGATGGACCTCTATTGGCTGCCGCATTAAAGGTTTGAAGGACGGCAAAGAAAAGACCTATTACGTTTACAACAACTGCAGCCACGAAGTGGCTTACAAGGAAACGGGCACCCAAGCGGTGAGTTACACCACGGGCGTACCCTGCATGATTGGTGCCATGATGTATTTACAGGGCACCTGGAAAAAGCCAGGCGTATTCAACGTAGAAGAGTTCAATCCCGATCCCTTTATGGAACAACTGAACAAGCATGGCTTACCATGGGTGGAGCTGCATGATGTAAACCTGGAGATGTAAAATCGAAATTCATTATATAAAAAAAGAGCCGGCAATACCGGCTCTTTCTTTATTCCCAAAAAATTTTTTCAGTAGGACTTAACTACATCCCAGACAAAGGCCCTCACACCAATGGCTTTATTGCGCAAATCCAACTTTCGAACGGTCTTTAAAAGATCATCCACCCGATCGTTATCGACCATCGTCATGATGGCTGAGTTCATTTCCGGCCAGGTATGCGTGCCCCTGCGGGGCTCGCCACTCACGCTACCCTGCCCCTGAACTTGCTCAAAAAAAGTAAAACCCTTGATTTGTAGCTGGTCCAGCATATATTCAACACGCTCGGTGTTGGCCTGATTAAATACAATGAATACTGCTTGCATAGTTTTTTCTTTAATATTATTTCTCGTCTTCGCCTATCTTCAAAAAGACAAACTCTTTTCTGGTTCTTTCTGCTTTATCACGCTCGCCGTGTTTCGACATAATACCGTACAAAATAGGCACGACGATGAGCGTAACCAGGGTTGACACCATTAAACCGCCAATCACCACAACCCCCATTGGTCGCCACGCTTCAGAGCTGGCTCCCTGGCTCAAGGCCATGGGTAGCATACCCAGAATGGTGGTAAGGGCTGTCATTAATACCGGACGTAAGCGTGAAGCCCCAGAAAGTGCAATGGCCTCGTTCAGTTCATAACCCCTGTCGCGCATCAAATTGGTGTAATCTACCAATACAATACCATTCTTCACCACAATACCCACTAACATTACCACTCCAAGGGCGCCAATCATGTCGAGTGAAATACCTGTAAAGTAAAGAGCAAGAACCACACCTGATATGGCAAAGGGCACCGACATCATGATTATAAAAGGCTTGGAAAGCGATTCAAACTGTGATGCCATTACTATATAGACCAGCAACACAATCAAAGCCAGCAGAAGCCCCATGTCCGCAAACGTTTCCTGCTGGTCCTCATAATCACCTGCCAGTCGTATGGTCGACCCCTGGGGTATATCCACTGTTTTCAGAGCCTGCTCAATTCCTGCGGCCAATTCGCCCATGGATGTTTCATAGGGTGTCACTTTCACCGAAACAATGCGCTGACGGCTCTTGCGTTCAATGGTGGGAGGCGTCCAATACTCCTCTACTGTAGCGATTTCGCTCAATTTTATGCTTCCTGCAGCTGTAGGTATCGAAAGCGATTCAATATCGGAAATGGTATTCCGGTTCTCCTCAACCAAACGGACGATAATATCGTACTCCTCACCGTCTTCCTTAAGGTAACCTGCCTGCATACCGGCCACGCGGTTGTAGACAAAGGCCGAAATGCTGGCGGCATCCAATCCGTGACGCGAAACTTTTTCCTTGTCAATGTTGATTTTTAATTCGGCACGGTCCGCATCGCGACTAATGGTGATATCCCGTGCATCGGATACCTGATCGCGAATGGCGTTACGAATACTTTCGGCCAGAAGATTGGTCTGATCAAAATCATGACCATAAATTTCCACATCAACGGTAGAGGCTTCGCCACCCATGCCGCTCGACACCTGCGCCTGAAAATCAATTACCTCGGGCAGGGAAGCCATTTCTTGTCTCAAAACCTCTGCTATCTCAAAGGATGTACGCTTTCGATCCTCCTTGTCGACCAGCACAACAGTCATCGCAATTTTGCTGTTGGTGGTTGAATTAAATAAGGACGAAATACCTGCATCGTCACTCGACCCTGCTGAAGTCGATAACACCTTAATTTCGGGTACTAATTCCATAAAGCGGGCTTCTAATTCGCGTGCGGTTTTCAGTGTCTCTTCAATGCGGGTACCCCTGTTAACCTCAACCGATACAGAAATGCGGCCCTGATCACTTTGCTGCATAAAATCAGTCCCGATTTTTCCAAGGAACATGGGCAAAAGACTAACAAAAAACAAAACAACTACCACAATAAGGGTTAACTTTTTATGATTCAATGTATAGCGCAGCACTTTGGCATAAAAAGCATCTAATTTATCCAATGCACCTACCACATAATTCTGGTACCAGTTCCCTTTTTCCTCCTCAGCAATGACGTGTCCTTGCTCATCAATGGATATTTTACGTGCCCTTAACAGTTTGGAAGCCAACATGGGCGTTAGTGAAATGGCCACCATCGTTGAGGTTACAACTACAATGGTTACAATCCATCCCAACTCTTTAAACATGATACCAGCCAAACCTCCCAACATGGTCAAGGGAACAAATACGGCAGCAATAACCAGAGTGGTGGCAATAACTGACACCCAGACTTCATTGGTCGCATAAATGGCTGCTTCCCGTGGACTGGAGCCACGTTCTATGTGCTTGGTAATGTTTTCCAACACCACAATGGCATCATCCACCACCATTCCAATGGCAACGGTCAGCGACGATAATGAAATGATATTTAAGGAGCTGCCAGTAAAGGCCAGATAGACAAATGAAACCACCAAAGCAATGGGAATGGTAATGCCTATAATTAATGTGGCACGCCAGCGTCCCAGAAACAACAACACCACCAACACCACAAAAAGCAGAGCGTACATAATGGAGGACTGCAAACTGCTGATCGAATCTTTGATATCATCCGAGGAATCATAAATCACTTCCACCTGGATATCAGAGGGCAACAACTTCTGAATTTCAGTCATTTCCTTATGCACCTCCTCACAGATCTCAACCGTGTTGGCACCAGATTGCTTGGCTATAATTACACGAACGCCATCGCGTCCATTGAATTTCTCATCCAGAGNNTACGGTAGCTATATCGCGGACAAATACCTGACGACCATCGTTGGTAGAAGTAACCACAATGTTATTGATTTCAGAACTCTCCACATATTCACTGCGCACCTGCAGTTGGTACTGCTCCTTTTCCATTTTGAGGGTACCTGAGGAGCGATTGATGTTGTTCTGTCCGATAGCCGTTCCCACCGCTTCGAGCGAAATACTATAGGCATCCAGTTTTTCCTGATCAATATCCACATATACATAGCGCTCCGGAGCGCCGGCCAGCGAAATGTTTCCAATACCATCCACCCGGTTCAGCTGGGGCATAACCACATCATTCAGTATTTTATCGAGCCCGGCATAACTATCATCGGCCGTTATCGAATACATCATAATGGGCATGGTACTGGTACTGAACTTAAAGATAAAGGGATTGGTTGTCCCGCTGGGCAGATTATCCTTTACCATGTCCACATAGGAGCGGACATCATTGATCACCTCATCGAGGTTCATCCCCCACTCCAGCTCCAAGGAAACAATGGAGATATTATCCTGCGAGGTAGAAGTTATGTTCTTCAAACCATCTACGGAGTTGAGACTATTCTCTAAAAGGCGCGTCACATTGGTCTCCACCTCACTGGCATTGGCGCCAGGATAGCTTGTCATGACCGAAATGTAGGGCGGCTCAATTTCGGGATATTGGTCGATGGGCAGCATTTGCAGCGAAAAGAGCCCCATCACCATCACGGCTACAAAAATCAGTGCAGTTGTAACCGGTTTATTTATGGAAGTTTTAAATATACTCATCTTATTATCAAATCAATGGTTTACTATTTAGTGCCACTATAAAAACAGCCTTTTACTGAATCTTTGATAAAAAACGTCAAAGACAAGGATTT
Source organism: Marinilabiliaceae bacterium UBA5213 (assembly GCA_002412555.1). Classification (GTDB taxonomy): domain Bacteria; phylum Bacteroidota; class Bacteroidia; order Bacteroidales; family Marinilabiliaceae; genus Geofilum. Next base: position 4,470 of record DHVH01000302.1, read on the forward strand.
TGAAGTTTTTAAAAACAAGGACTACTTAATTACATTCAACTTAACACCTTCTACCAGTCGTGCCTGTCCCACCGTCACCAAATGATCACCAATGGCCAAATCTTCAGAAATGACCTCTACCAAATCATTGACCCGTTTTCCCATGGCTATGCGTACCCTTTTGGCGACCCCGTTCTCTGCCACGAAAACGTAGCGCTCATTGGAGCCCGTCAATTTCAAAACCGATTGATAAGGCACCATTATGGCATTGACCTCACCCACTATGATAGACGTTCGTACATACATACCGGGACGTAACTTATTGTCGCCGTTGGCAATTTTCACTTTTGCCTGAAAAGTATGAGTATTGGCATCGATGGTGGGATACACGATCTCAATAACTGCCGGAAAAGTTTGGTTGGGATAAATGTCGGAAGTCACCTCCATTTGCATGCCCTCCTTGATAGAGGGTACATAGGATTCGGGAATACTGACCAAAGCCTTCAGTTGATGCGTTTGCGTCAGCGTAAGAATAGGAGTTCCGCCGTACAATTCGCCAGCTTCATAGTTTTTAGCTGAAATAACCCCACGAATGGGCGCTTTCACAAAGGTATTAGAGGTTAAGAAATCAAGGCTTTCTCTGGTCTGCTCATAGGCCAGTTTGGCCTGGTCATAAGCCTGCCGGGATACCGTACCAGTCTCGCTAAGGGCTTTTACCCGCTCATAATCAATACTTAAATTGGCAAAGGTCAGCTTGGTTGTATTGAGTTGGTTTTGGTCCATGCGCACCAACAAATCTCCAGCCTTTACCTGAGCGCCCACTTCCACATAAATATGCTCAATGCTACCCGTTAATGAAGGAGCAATGTTCACTGTTTCGTAACCTTCCAGCGTGGTAGAAACATTGATTTCACGATCCAATCTGACCTGATCCAGAGCCATCACTTTAACATTTTCTACACGCTCGGTCTCAACTTGTTTATCACCGTTAGAGCCACAACTAATCACCAAAAGCGAAAGGGCACCAACAACCATGTATCTAAAAGGACTTTTCATTTTTTCTATTTTTTGGGTAATTATTATTTTATCTTTTTGAGCTGCTAATTATTATCCATGTTGAGCAATTTCTCCAGCTCAATCTGAGCCGTTACCACCTCAAGTAAGGCCTGCACATAGCTGCTTTGAGCAGCTATTAATTCAGAACCTGAGTTGGTGACATCCAGACTGGAGGCCATCCCCTGCTCATACTTTCTCGAGATATTGTCGAACACCCTTTGCACCACCACCCTATTCTTCTTTTGCGTTTCATAGCTCTCATAAGAAGAACTAAGGTTGTAGGATAACTGGCGGTGCTGAATAATCAGTGCTTCACGGGTATCCTCAAATGTATTGAGCTGCTTTTGATAGCCCAGTTGCGCTTCTTTCACTGCCTGCTGTCTGCTGCCACTCGAAAATATGGGAATATTTAAGGAGAGACCGAACATATTGGGCGGTGTGGTATTCATGGTAGCCTCGTCGCTGAAGTACTCCTTTTCAGTGTACTGATAAAAGGCCGATACGGAAGGGGCATAAGCCCACTTTTTTAGGGTGACCTGCTTTTGTGCCAGCGAGACATTTTGCTGCAGCAACTGATAGCTGAAATTGTTATCCAACACAAAACCCTCGCCCAGCAGGGAAATGCCGGTATTGGACCCCATCAGACCGTCAATAGTCTCATTTAAAGCTATTTCAGTATTCGCGTTCAATCCCAATTGTAACCTCATCGAATTGTAAATCATTTCGAGCGATCGGCGGGTAGCATTGATATTGGTCTTCATGCTGGCTATCTGCACAGAAAGCAAATCGGCATCGGTCTGCTCCGAAACGCCCACCTCTACCGAGCGCTCAGTAAACACCATCAATTGATTCAAGTGTTCCATATTCTTTTCAAGCAGCCGAACGGTCTCCTCCATCACAAGCGCAGAATAATAGAGCGTTTTGACCTGATCGGCCACATCCTTTTCGGTTTGCTTCAGAGAAATATTGGCCATTTGTCCGGTTATCTTCTCCAACTGAACACCAATTACCTGGGCCCCACTCAAGGCGATGGATGCGGTTGCGCCATAAGTCATTGAATTGGGATTAGAAATCTGAAAATCGCCCAGATTCATTTTGTACCCGAACATATTGCTGTAATCGACATTGGCACTGAGCTGTGGCAATAAGGTTGCCAGGGTCTGCCAGCGACTGGCATCGGCTATTTGAACATCCATAGAGGCATTTTTCAGCATGCGATTATGCTCCAGTGCATAACTTTGTGCTTCCTCCAGAGAGAGGTTAAGGTTGGTTTGGGCACCGACTGTCCCACAAAAAACCATGACCATCATAAAAACTAAAATTCTGTTTCGCATTGTTACTAGTTTGGTTATTATCAATTATTGGCTTTAGCCTTTCTATTAGGTGCAAATATCCCATGAAAAGAGATGGCTAAAAAAACTAATCAAGCAAACACAGAGAGCTTTCAATAAGCGGAAGACATCGTTCAATAACAGCTGTTGATTGAAGAAAACGGCTGATTATTGAATAATGGCAGAAAGAGGCTTTGGATCGTTTTATTAAGTCGTAAATTTGTGGCCATCAGGATATCTCCATATCCGCCCCTTTAAAGAATGACATAATGATATTTTCGAAATTTGCTTACTGGTTCAAAAACCTGCCCACCTATGCCATATGGATCGTTCTGTTTCTCTTCTATTTCACCATAGGTGCGCAACTTAGCCTCGTTCGGGGTCTGGTACTGGCTGCCGTGCTGACTCCCATACAGTTTACGGTTTACACCCTGAACCTTAAAAGGTTCATGCCCAGATTCTATGATTACGACAAGAAAAAATTTCGTCTCTCAAATACCGTTCTCATTTTGGTGCTGGCGACCTATGGCGTTTTGATGGAAAACATCTTCTTTCATTTCTACCCCGAACTGAGGCCCCCTCATAAAGGGCTGATTTTCCCCTTTATATTTTACATCATTCTTTGTCTGGTGGCCTTTTGGGTGAGCATGACCAAATACCTCATCGAAAAGCAGGAAAAAACCAATATAGAGCTGGAAACACTGAAACGCGGAAAGGCCGAAAGCGAGCTCAAATTTCTAAAAACACAAATCAACCCCCATTTTCTGTTCAACGCCCTCAACAATATTTATTCAATGGCCTATACCGGCGACAAGTCGGCACCCGAAAAAATCACCATGCTCTCGGACATGCTCCGCTACGTGCTCTACGATTGTGAATCGGATTACATCTCCTTATATAAAGAAGTGGACTACATCAATAGTTTTATGGAGTTTCAACAACTCAAAACAGAAAACCGGCAAAACATCCACTTCAACATTGGCAGCTACGACGAGAACTACCAAATAGCCCCCATGCTTCTGGTGACCTTTGTGGAGAATGGCTTCAAGCACAGCAAAATAGAAAAGGACAAAAAGGGCTTTGTCAACATTACGATTTCACAAACGCCCGAAAAGTTCTATTTCTTTGTCGAGAACAGCATACCTGTAGAGGCGGCTGTCCCTACACCTGAAACGAAAAGAGGCATTGGCATTGAAAATGCCAAAAACCGCCTTAACTTACTCTATCCGAAAAAGCACCGACTGGAAATCAGCAACCATAACAATATCTATAAGGTAGAACTGGAATTATACAAGTAATGGCAGAACAGGGAAAATACAACTGCATTGTGATTGATGACGAGTTTCTGGCGCGGAAGCTAATGGCGGATTACATCTCGAAAATTCCTCAGTTTCATCTGGTGGATTCTTTTGACTCGCCCATGGCGGCTATCGATACCATTACGAGTGGGGGCATTGATGTGGTGTTTACCGATATAGATATGCCCGACATGTTGGGCATGGATTTCATCAAAAACCTTTCACTTCCTCTGGTGCCCATTGTTGTTTTTGTTACGGCTTACCCCCAATATGCAGTACAGGGTTTCGAAGTCAACGCCACAGAATACTTGCTAAAGCCGGTCTCCTTCCCCCGCTTTATCAAGGCCGTCAACAAAATTACCACCATCCTCAATTTCAAGCAAAAACTGGAAGGAATGGCTATGCATGAAGCCCCCAGACCTAAGCCCAAAGCGGACCAGAAGGACTTTATCATCGTCAAGTCAGACCGCAAAATGGTGAAACTCATGTACGATGATATCCTGTTCATTGAGGGTGCCCTTGAATATGTTTTCTTTCACACCCTTAGCGGAAAGTTCATGGGATTGTACTCGCTGCGCAATCTGGAAAGCGAACTGCCCAAAAACCAGTTCATGCGCATTCATAAATCGTTCATTGTTGCGCTCAAAAGAATTTCTGAAATCAATGGCAACCAGGTATTGGTAGGATCTCACACCATCTCAGTGAGCAAAGCACTAAAACCTGTCCTGCTCGAGCATTTTTCCGGCCGCGAATAAGCTTTGCTTCATAATTCACCACTTTTTCTTCCGAAACCTACCCATAAGGGTTTTAAGCCTCTGTTTAGTAATAGTCTAAATTAAAACTGCGGCAAAAAAAAATTGGAAAGCCGCGTATTTGTTAACGTTCACTAATTTTAAACAATATTCCTTTTGTAAATATTAAAAATACACTCTACCTTCATTATCGAAAAGTCAACCGAAGGACCGTACAATAAACTAATAAGACGATCAACTATGAGAGTTTTTCTGTTAATAATTCCCTTTTTTTTGGCCTGCCAGGGTCCAAAAACCTCCTCACCAAAGGAGACTGCTGCTCCTGAAACAATAACAACCATTTCTTACACCTTATCCGTTGAAGGCATGACCTGCACGGGCTGTGAAAACACCGTTAAAAATGCCGTCCAATCTGTGGAAGGTGTAGCAGAAGTTGAAGCTTCTTTCGAGGATGAGTTGGTGAGTATTTCGGTTTCGGAGTCTGCCGATACAGCTGCCATCCGCCAGCAAATTATCAGTTCTGGCTATACGCCTACTGGAGGTTTTGAAATTAAATATAAGTAATAACCTTTCTCCGGACCAAAACACAAGCTAACTTATGAACGAAGAAAGCAATAATCAAGTACCAAATAGCCGCAATCAAGAGGAACTCAAGAAATCTCGTCGTGATTTCTTAAAGAACATGGGCATATTTGGTGCTGCCACAGCAGCTGGTGCTGGTGCCATCTACTCCGGCTACAAATACGAAAAGAATAAAGGGGCCTCAGAGATGGTGCGGGTACTGACCGAGGACAACCGACTGGTAATGATTCCGCGCGACCAGATACAAGCGGTTACGCTAGATCAGGATGCGCTTCAAAAAAGGGGGCGCGAAGGACTTGAAGGGCATCGCTGGACGATGGTGATTGACCTGGCCAAATGCCGCAATGCCAAAAGATGCGTTGAGGCCTGCCAGAGTGCACACCACCTGCGGCCACACGAATACCACATTACCACTTTGGTGATGAAGGACGATCACAACACGGCACCTTATTATATGCCCAAACCGTGTCAGCATTGCGACAACCCGCCCTGCGTCTCTGTCTGTCCGGTTGACGCCACTTTTAAAAGACAGGATGGCATTGTGCTGATCGACAATGAGCGCTGCATCGGTTGCCGTTTTTGCATTGCAGCCTGTCCCTATTCGGCCCGCATGTTCCATTGGCAGGAACCGGTGATGGCCGATGCTTATGAGCAGGAGCAACCCGATTACGACGTTGAATTAAACGTACCGCAAAGAAAGGGAACCATTTCCAAATGTCTTTTCAGTGCCGATTTGGTGCGGGTTGGACAACTCCCCTATTGCGTAACCGCCTGTCCCAATGGCGTGTTCTATTTTGGCGACGAAAATCAGGATGCAGTGACCAATGGCACCACCAAAGAAACGGTGCGCCTGAGTCAGCTAC
>DHVH01000207.1 GCA_002412555.1 Marinilabiliaceae bacterium UBA5213
CGGCTTGAGATCCCGGTTTATCGGGATCGCCGCCGATCTTAAGAGAGGGCATCAGTTAATTCTGGTGTCCTTTTTTTTATGCGCTAAAGTTTGCGTCAATATCCCGCCTACCCAATCCACCCTTCCCACCCCCTCCCCACATTTCTTCCCTCCCCAATAGGGGTATTTCCTCACACCCTTGTCTCATAATAAACAACGGTTGGTTTAACTAATATATTTAGCCATGAAAACAGTGAGATTTTTTACCTGGGGTTACCTGCGGACTATTCAAGTTGTACTTTTCGTTTTTGCACTGTCTTTTGCATCGACTGGAATTTCAGCAGAGAATGAATGGCAGGGTGAAGCGGTTACCCAGTTCAAGGGTACCGTATATGATTCTAAGACCAATGAGCCTCTTGTATTTGCGACTCTGGCAGTTGAAGGCACTCACATTGCTACAGTATGTAATGCAGATGGACAATTTTCTTTTAAAATTCCCAATGAGTATGTTGGTGGTAATATGCTTGTATCCTATATCGGATACCAAAAAAAGTCCATTCCCATCAAATCCTTGCAGCCTGAGGATAATGTTATTAAATTGGATATGACCACTGTACCTCTTGTGGAAGTCAGTGTATTTCCTTCTGATCCTGATTTGTTAATTCGTGCGGTAATGAATCGGAGAGATCAGAATTACATGGATGTCCCTATTTCAAAGACTGCTTTTTACAGGGAGACGATTAAAAAGGGTTGGAGTTATGTGTCGCTGACCGAGGCGGTGGTGGATATTTTTAAGCACCCATACAACAGTTCACGTAATGACCAGGCCAAATTAATCATTGGTCGGAAAAGCACCGATTACAGTAAAATTGATACTTTGGTGTTCAGATTGCAAGGGGGGCCTGTGTCTGCTTTGATGTTGGATATCATGAAGGATCCCTACACGCTTTTTGATCAAGAAATGTTTGAGTATTACACCTTTGAAATGTCTAACATTACGCGAGTGGATGATCGCATGCTCTATGTTTTAAGTTTTGCGCAGAAGCCTGATGTTAAAACCCCTTTGTTCTTTGGCAAATTGTACATTGATACTGAATCATTGGCAATTACCAGCGCTGCCTTTAATATGAATATTTCTAATAGGGAGGAAGCGGCTCGAATGTTTATTCGACGTAAACCTGCCAGTGCTCGGGTTTATCCTACAGAAACTGCCTATTTAGTTAATTACAGGGAGCAGGACGGTAAATGGTATTTTGGGTATGCCCGCGCCCAGGTGGCCTTCAGGGTTAACTGGCGCAGGAAGTTGTTCAACACCAATTATTATACCACCATGGAAATGGCTGTAACCGACTGGAAGATCGCGGAAGACCGACCTTACAGGCTTTCAGATCGCTTAAGAATGAATGTTATAATGGAAGATGCGGTAGAAGGATTTGCCGATGATGCATTTTGGGGTGATTACAATGTAATTGAGCCTGAACAACCCATAGAAAATGCCATTCGTAGAATTCAAAGGAGTCTCGAAAATTAAACTTAGTTCCCTAGCACGGTTTGTAAAACCGGTCCAACAACAATTTGAACTTTCGATAGAAGAAAAAAATATCCGATGACTTTTGGTCATCGGATATTTTTGGCAAACGCGCTACCGAATTTGTTATTCCCAGTTCAAAATGACTTTCCCGCAATTCCCTTCTTCCATGATGTCGAATCCCTTCTGGAAATCACTTACTGGCATTCTGTGTGTTATCATGGGTGAAAGGTCCAGCCCCGACATCAGCATTTGTTCCATGTGGTACCAGGTTTCAAACATTTCACGTCCATATATTCCTTTGATGGTGAGTCCTTTGAATATCATTTTGTTCCAGTCAACAGTCGTGTTGGGAGGCAAGATACCCAACAGAGCAATTTTTCCTGAATTGTACATATGGTCTAGCATTTGGTTGAAGGCTGCTGTTGAACCCGAACATTCCAATCCTATATCGAAACCTCTCATGCCCAAATCTTTTACCACTTGGGTAAGATCTTCTTTTAGAGGATTGACCACTTTGGTGGCACCCATTTTACGCGCCAGATTAGCCCTGTACTCGTTGGTCTCCGTGGCCACAACGTAGCGCGCTCCTGCAAATTTGGACACAGCAACACACATGCTGCCTATTAAGCCGGAACCGGTGATCAGTACATCTTCACCAATCAATGGAAAACTTAAGGCTGTGTGGGTCGCGTTGCCAAAAGGATCCATGATTGAAACGATTTCATCGGGAATTTTAGAGCTGACCTTCATAACGTTATTGGCCGGAACCACCACGTAATCGGCAAAAGCACCATCAATATTAACCCCAATTCCAATGGTTTTTTCACAGATGTGCTGGCGACCACGTCGGCAATTCCTGCAATGCCCACAGGCAATATGACCCTCACCGGTAACTCTGTCGCCTTCCTTTACATTGCTGACCTCGGACCCGACAGCCGCTACATGACCGACATATTCATGTCCGATGGTCATAGGGGTTTTAATGGTTTTTTGTGCCCAGTCGTCCCATTTGTAAATATGTAAATCGGTGCCACAAATGGATGATTTTGATACTTTTATCAACACATCATTGTGACCGGGAGTAGGGATTTCCTTCTCCTCCATCCATATTCCTTTTTCAGGACGGGCTTTTACGAGCGCTCTCATTGTGGACATAGCTGTGAGCTTTAGTTTGTCTAATTTACAAATTTGATTGGTGCCGTAAAAGTGCAAAACTATATTAATTGTGTCTGTTGATATTAATCATATTCAGAAACTATTTTATGGTCCAAATCCCTCCCAATAACATTCCGTAGAATACGCTGTTCCATGGTTTGGATGTAATGGGGCATGAACCTGTGTTGCATCCGATAAAGTAATAATAGGCATACCCTAAGGCGGCTCCTGCCACCAGACCTATCGCTATTCGAATGGTTCTTTTTTTCCAGCTGATTTTTTCTTTTATTCTATCTTCGTTCATGGTATGTGTATTAATGCTTGAAAGATATGCAAATATAGCAAAATATAAATATATGGATACGTATGTACGTGATTAAAAACGGTTCATTTTTTGCCATTTATTCGATTTTACGGGTTATTTTTAGAATTCTATTGATGTAGAATTAAATTATTAATTTCAAAACAGATGAGGGGCTTTCAAATAGTATTAGTAATGTTTTTGTTGGTTGCCGGGTTGGATGTCTATTCTCAAAAGACCCAATCTGCGTTACGTAACCTTTGGGAGACCATTGTTGCACAGGATGATTATGAGAAAAATTTCCGTTTTCCTGCTTTCATTGATTCATTAAAAGATATTGAGGGATTTGAAGAAGTTGATTCCCTAAATCATTGGTTGCCTTCTGACTGGTCTTATGCCATTGCTGGTGATAGCTCAATAATTGTTATGGCTGGTATTTTGCCTTATGAGTTGGAACCCAATCGATTAATCTGGCTGGTGCAGCAACAAAGTGATCATTCCAGATTGAGCGCATTCACGACCCAGCTGTCTGCCTCTTCAGTTGGCAGAGCGCAACCAAATGTTCAACTGGTAAGCTATGAGTTAGCGAATAAGCCTTTTGTGTCGCTCTCCATATCAGTCGGTACAAGCCTGGTTTTTGATCTGCCTGATCTATACACCCAATTGGTTTTACAAGATTTGGTTGAAAGCAGGATGGATGATGAAAAGTTGCTGTATAGTCAGCAACTTTGGACCCGAATGGAAATTTTATTAGGGCATGAGGCTCTTTTTAAGCATGATTTTTCGGGTTATGAACAGGTGTCAACCCTTCAATCAGCGGATGGTATAATCAAAGTAACAACCTGGAATCTGGAGTTTGAAAACGGCACAAATGCGTTTCGGGGTGCTGTTGCTGTCAATTTGGATGGCAAAGTGGTGGTGCATGAGCTAAAGGATAACTACCAGGCCATAAAGAATCCCGAGCAAGCCTCCCTGTCTACAGCCAGTTGGTTTGGGGCCGTTTATTACCAAATCATAGAGCATTCCTACCGGCGAAATACCTACTATACCATGTTGGGTTATAACCCCAATAACCCCTTTTCAAAAATTCGGGTCATTGAAGTCATGTCTTTAGCTCCCAATGGAACACCCCGTTTTGGCAACGCTATACTAGAAGTCGATGGTCGCAGCAAACGACGTATAATATTGGAGTATAGCAATCGTGTAAGTATGATGTTGCGCTATGATGCCCGCGAGCGAATGATTGTCATGGATAATCTGGTGCCTTCAGCACCCATGTTTCATAATGATTTCAGACATTACGGACCCGACTTCACCCATAATGGATTTAGGTTTGAAAAGGGCAAATGGGTTTTTATGGATAATATTGAATTACGAAATACGCGGGTCAGGTGATCTTTTGAACAAAAAGACACAATTGGCAAGCTAGCATGACCAAAATAACAAGGCAATTATGGAACAGAAAATTATAATGATTGGTGCAGGTAACGTGGCAACCCATTTATGCATAGCGCTTAAAAATGCTGGCTGTCATATTTTACAGGTGTACAGCAGGGATATTTCCAATGCTGAATGTCTGGCGCCCTTGGTTGAGGCTGTAGCCATCGATTCTTTATCAGCGATTCGTCCCGACGGTGATCTCTATATTATTTGTGTTTCAGATAGTGCCATTGAGGAAGTGGCCAATGGCATGCCTGATGTGGAAGGTGTTGTTGTGCATACAGCCGGCAGTATTGAAATGGCTGTGCTTAACAGGTTTCCTTTGCATGGGGTATTGTACCCTTTTCAAACATTTACCAGAGAAAAGGAGTTGGATTTTGATCAGGTTCCTTTATTAGTGGAAGGTAATGTATCCGTCTCCAAACGTTTGGTGGCTGAGGTAGCCAATGCCATTAGTAACAACGTGCAAAAGGCCAATGGTGAAAAGCGCAAAGCCCTGCACATAAGTGCAGTGTTCGCTTGTAATTTTGTGAACCATTTATATGCCCTGGCCGATGACCTATTGGAGAAGGAAGGGCTAGATTTTTCTTTGCTGGCACCTCTCATCAAAGAAACCACACAAAAAGCATTGTCCATGAAACCTGTTCATGCACAGACAGGTCCCGCACGAAGGGGCGATAAGGCGGTCATGCACCATCATATTGAGGCTCTGAATTCCGGCACTTTTCACCATGATATCTATGCGCTTTTATCAGAGAGTATTGCAAAGATGGCTACGTAATAGTGTTTTTCGATTGGTGCAATTATCATATAGATGTCGTTGTTTTTCCTTAAATTCGCAACAAAATGCAACTATATGACCAATTTTAAGGAAGATTTGATGCAGGTGAAAGCCTTTGCATTCGATGTAGATGGAGTTTTAAGTTCTGATACCATAACGACGCATCCATCGGGTGAGCCTATGCGGACAGCCAATATTAAAGATGGATTTGCACTTCAGAAAGCGGTAAAATTAGGATATCCCATTGCTATTATCACAGGTGGCAATACCGAAGCTGTGAAAATCAGATATCAGAACCTTGGGATTAAAGATATATATATGGCTTCATCACCAAAAATGATTGACTTTGATGCCTGGATTGAGAAGCGTGGTATAAAGCCCGAAAATGTCTTGTATATGGGCGATGACTTACCAGATTTTCATGTGATGCAGCGTGTGGGAATACCTGTCTGTCCCTCGGATGCTGTTGAGGAGATTAAGTCGCTGTGCAAGTACATCAGTGATAAAAAAGGTGGCAAAGGTTGTGCTCGGGATGTCATTGAACAGGTGTTACGCGCCCATGGGAAATGGGGGAGTGATTTTACTTGGTAGGGGGTGGGGAAGGTCAAGAGGTCAAGAGGTCGATAGATCAAGAGGCGAAGAGAAATGAGATGGGGTAGGAAGGGGGAGTTAGAGTTAAGGAGTTGTTGGTTAATAGTTGATGGGTTGATGGGTAGACAGGGTTGATGGTTAATAGTTAATAGTTGTTGGGGTCGATAGGGGGAAAGAGGGAAAATGGGGAAAAAACGGGATTGAGTAGGCAATGGATATAAAATAATTGGCATGGCTTTTTTACGATTGATTCGCTTTAAGAACTTGGTTATTATTGTGTTGATGCAATATCTGTTAAGATACGGATTATTGTTGCCGATGCTTAATTACTATGGGTTGGAACCTGTTCTAAGTGATTGGACTTTTATGGTCTTGGTCGCTGCAACAGTGTTTCTGGCTGCTTCAGGCTATGTTATCAATGATTATTTTGATATTAAAACTGACTTGATAAATAGGCCAGATAAGGTGGTGGCAGGCCAGGTGTTTCAACGCCGAACTGTTTTGTTATGGCATGTGCTTTTTACTTTTCTGGGCGTTTTTACCGGACTGTTTTTGGCTTACATCACACGAAAGGAGAACTATGCACTCATGTTCATTTTTATCCCTGGCTTGTTATGGTATTACTCAACTACTTTAAAAAAACAGATCTTGGTCGGTAATTTGGCCATCTCTCTTTTAACCGGGATGGTGCCCTATTTTGTGGTTTCTTTGGAATTTGCCATGTTGGCGCGTGTGCATGGATCAGCTATTCTATCTACAGAGGCTTGTTCAATGGCTTGGTTTTGGACGACTGGCTTTGCCTTTTTTGCCTTCATCAGTAATTTGAGCCGGGAAATCATAAAAGATTTGGAGGATTTAAAAGGCGATGAGGCCTCTGGTTGCCATACCTTACCAGTTGAAATGGGGGAGGGACGAACCAAAACAGTTGTTCTGCTGCTAAATTTTGCTACAGTTCTTGCACTTTGGACCATCTTTTTTCTGGTACCGCAATTGAAAAACAGTACCCTGACTTTGTTTTATTTTGTTTTGTTCCTAACCATTCCTTATTTATTACTTACCTGGCTTGTATTGAGGGCAAAGGAGAGTAAGGACTACCATAAGGCATCACAAATTAGTAAATTAATGATGCTGGCGGGTATTTTGTTTGTCTTTGTTGCCCGGACTTTTTTCTAAAAAAAAACGATTCATGCTGGATAATTTAAAGGATTATACCATAATACTTGCTTCACAATCACCTCGTCGTCAGGAATTATTAAAAATGGCCAACGTTTCATTTGAGGTAGTTATTGTACCGGATGTTCCTGAGGATTTCCCGTCTACCATGCCTGTTGAAGAAGTAGCTGAGTTTTTAGCCGGACAAAAACAAAAAGCCTATGAACACCTTTGGTCAAAACCTCAAACTTTGGTTATTACAGCCGATACTATTGTAGAGTTAAAGGGCAGAGTAATAAATAAGCCGGCCGACAGAGCAGAGGCCATTCAGATGTTGCAACAATTGTCGGCCAACAAACACCGTGTTTTAACCGGAGTTGTGCTTAGAAGTGCAGAAAAGCAACAGGCTTTTACCTCTGTGACGGAGGTCTGGTTTAAAGCGCTCAAAAGGGATGATATAGAATATTATGTAGATCATTATCAGCCATTTGACAAAGCTGGGGCCTATGGGGTACAGGAGTGGATTGGATTGATAGGTGTGAGTCAGATCAATGGGTCCTTCTATAATGTTATGGGCTTACCTGTTGCCAAATTATATGAAGAGTTGAGCGCCTTTTAACAGGTTCCTTAAATCAGCAGGTCTTGATTTTATTTTTTTACCTTGAATATGACCCTGTTATAAATACTTTAGACATGATTCGATTATTTACAACAACATTTTTATTGCTCGGTATTGTTTGGCAGATTCAGGCCCGTGAAGGGATGTGGATACCGTTGCTATTGGAGAAGTACAATATCACCGAGATGCAGGAAAAGGGATTTGAATTGACTGCAGAAGATATCTATAGCATTAATCAGGCAAGTATGAAAGATGCCGTGGTTATTTTTGGCGGTGGGTGTACAGGAGGACTTATTTCTTCTGAAGGTTTGCTCATAACCAACCACCATTGCGGCTATTCGGTTATTCAAAGACACAGCAGTGTAAGCAATGATTACCTGACGGATGGGTTTTGGGCCATGTCGCGTGAAGAGGAATTGGTAAATCCCAATCTCAAGGCCACCTTTTTACGGAGAATGGAAGATGTAACAGCGCGTGTTCTCAATGGTGTTGAGTCTGCCATGTCGATGGAAGAAAGGAAAAAAATCATTGAAGTCAATATCGATTCCATCAAGCATGAGGCGATCAAAGGAACTCATTTCCAGGCGCGGGTAGAACCTTTTTATTATGGCAATCAATATTTTTTAATCGTCAATGAGGAGTTTTTGGATGTACGACTGGTAGGTGCAGCACCTTCATCCATTGGGAAATTCGGTGGTGATACGGATAACTGGATGTGGCCGCGTCATACCGGCGATTTT
>DHVH01000184.1 GCA_002412555.1 Marinilabiliaceae bacterium UBA5213
AAGCCTTCGTAAATAGATGGATAAACAAAAGCAATGGCTTGGGAATACAGGCTCCCCAATACCGCGTCCCCCCCCCCCACTTGGCGCACAGCACCTGGACTAAAACCGAGCTTAGAAATGAGCGCATGCTCTGCAGTGCAGAATACACCGCCGCCAAAAGCAACGACGTCAAAATTATTTTTTAGCGCGGGGCTCAAAGCCACAGCCCTAAGCATACGCTCAAAGTTTTTGTACTTTCCACGCGAGCCAACATAAAGCAAAAAAGGGCGTGCTTTATTTTTAGAGAGCATACTGCCGTTAAGATGCACTTCAAACTTCTCAAAACCAAGATGCACCACAGAAATTTTGTGTTCAGACACATCAAACATCTCGCAAAGGTCATTTTTTGTACTATGCGATATACAAATAACATGGTCAGCACGAGCAACCGCAAAGCGCTTGTACTTGGTGGTTAAATCTCTTGAAGAGAAGTTAGCTGGGTATTTCTCGTGAATCATATCGTAGACAGTAATCACACGCCCCTTAGGTGTTGGTGTAAGCGGCGCAGCGCTGTAATAGGTATCATGCAAGATGTCAGCCGCTATATGTGCCAGCTTGCGCTTGCTTAGCAGGTGGTTTGCCAACATAACCACGCGGGCTGTTTTGGGAAAAAAACGTTCAAACTCCAACCCATGCACTAGCGCACTTGGCAAGTCCTTTAGGTAGCGGTTACGGTGTATGGGTGCGACCACATCAATTTGCTCCCCAAGCGCAAGTAAACCCTGAGCCAGCCGTACAAAATAACGTGAAATTCCACCGTAAGACTGGAGGGCGAAGATTTGGTGGCCGAATACGATATTCATAACTTCCCACTCATTTTCTCGAAATCGGCCCAGATTTTTGATTGAAGCTTTCGCCCAAACAAACATGGCACCCGTCTGGCAATGCGCGTTTTTAAATTCCATTGCATTGCATTAATGGGTTTATCGGTAAAAAGATGATATGCCACACCATCGGTAACGAGGCACTTACCAAACTTATTGGCTATATACTGCAATGTCTGCAAACGAAAAAAACCAACATGTTGCCCATGATCAAGCCCGTAATACCACCATTTGCCTGGAGGAGGGGCGGGTGTGGCAATCAGGCTAGTAGAAACAAGCAAATTAGGAGCAATGGAAAACATTTTTTTGGCCTCAAGCAAAGGATCGACAAAATGTTCAAAAGCTTCAAAAGCAGTGACCAGATCGACCTGCCCAAATTCTAATGAATATTCAAACCCCAATGCTAGAATGTTTTTACAATAGGGATCAGACCAAAGTGCTTCTACACCACGGTCACGAAGCAATCTAACTAGTATACCGTAGCCGCCTGCGCAGTCTACCACAGTTCCTTTTATGTTATTAAGCATGGACAATGTTGCCAGAACCAAACCTACGTTGGACTGATTACGCGCCATAATACCGGTATCAGAATTATTAATGACTGATGAATATGCCTTCTCTAGCCAGTACGGGCATTCTGTTTGGACATAGCCACATGCAAAACATTCATAATAACGGACAGGCTGATTAAAAACGCTTTGTTTAAAAATATAATTAACATTATGACCTGCACATAACCGGCAGCCATTATAATTACCGGAATCAGATGAGACATTATTCAAAACCACTCAAACCTCTAAATATTCGTCGCTTTAATATATTCAACTTTCGCGCAAGGGCATACATGATACCCCTCTCAACATCGCGCTTAGCAAGAATTGGAAATGCTTGTAAAGCTTCCCAATCTGGCTTTATTTTTTTGGCACTCCGCAAGGGATACCAATACTCATATGCAGAAATAGTATCAACGTTGTTCTTTAAACACAGAAGTGTCCAAATAGCTTGATCATGTCGATGCTCGATGAATCCATCTAAATTTTTCGATATTGATGGAGAATCATCAAAAAGTTCGAAACGGCTTTGGGCTAAATTTCTCCACTCTCTAACGATCGCACAAGCTTCGTCACACTTCCTGAAAAGAATAACTCCGGCCCCAATGGCCTGGGCATGCGTGACGTTAAAATCATTTTTTACACCAAAATACTCAAAAACATCTCCCTTAATCCAACGATAATTAGGCTGTTCAAATAAAGGGCGACCATCGTAAACTAATTTAGAATTTTCCACATTTGGAGTGTTGGCCTGAAACGCGAGCACACCGCTACGTGATTGCCGTACGGCATCGAAATATTCTTGCATCCGTACTTTGCCACCGACATTAAGATGACAACCCGCATCGACGTACAACAAACAATCTCCCGGTTGTATTGCATCTAGCGCCATGCTTATGATTTCTGGCTTCCAAGTCCAGTAACCATAGCCTCTGGTTCCCGCAACCAACCGTTTTTTCAGACTCCATTTAAAACTGCTTGAAAGATCATTCTCATTAAACAGGTGAACACAATCAAAAAACTCGAATTGCTCGGCTTGGATACGCAGCCTAGTCAAAGCAAACTGCATTCGACTATCTGCAAATGAGACTAAGTGATTCATCTTATGGCAGTTATTAATAGGGACTATCAGTTCCGTAATAATTTAT
>DHVH01000318.1 GCA_002412555.1 Marinilabiliaceae bacterium UBA5213
GCAGTGTTCTAGCAGTGGCGTCTGCCGGGTACATGTAGCAATCCATGGCCATGAGGGTCATCGGAATATCCTGATGCTTGTCGCGTATTTTTTGAGCAATTTTCCCCAACCATACGGGCCGGGCAATCCCGGCCATGTCTTTGAGACAAATCTCGTCGGCACCAGCCTCAATCAGCTTATCGGCTAAATTAACGTAGTAATCTATTGTGTGTATTTCTGAGTAGGAGATACTCATGGCTGCCTGGGCAATCATGCCACCTTCTTTGGCATATTTAATAGAATCGATGATGTTGCGGGGATCGTTCAAGCCGCAAAAAGACCGGGCAATATCAGTTCCTTGCTTTTTCTTGACCTTAAACATGAGTTTTCGAACATCGGCCGGTACCGGCGACATGCGAATACCATTGAGTGCACGTTCGAGCATGTGCGTCTGTATGCCGGCTTCATTGAAGGGCTTGGTCCATGCGCGAACCGCCTTATTGGGGTTTTCACCATATAGCAGATTGATTTGTTCGAAGCCCCCACCATTGGTCTCAATGCGCGAAAAGCAGCCCATATCAATGATGTGGGGTGCTACCTTTTCCAACTGATCTAATCGTGGTACATACTTTCCTGACGATTGCCACATATCCCTGTACAACAGGGAGAATTTTATTTTTCTTCCCATGATTCTTTGAATTTTACTTTTTCTCAATTTTTGTGATGCGGCCTTTGCCTTGAGTGACCATATTGACCGCGGCTGTAATAGCGGCCACACGGGAATTTCCGAATGACCTCTCTGCTGCAACTTTGCCATTATCAGATTCGGGAAAGTAACGATTGACCACCCGGATAATGGTATTACCAATAAGGACAACCACCATCAGAATGATAAAAACAGTAACCATCCCCACACCCAACAAAGTCCACGCTTCCTGAATATATTCGTTCATAAAAGAAATTTTGCTTACATATTATTACAAATTGATGTGTTTTAACGGCAGAACAATTACAATAATAGTGAAATCAGCGCAATTTTCCAACAATTTAACACTCAATAACCCTCATACAACCATCACTACAGCTCTAACATATTGACTATTATTCCAATAGGACAAATAAAGATTTTTTTACGTATTTAGGGCCAATAATGACTATTCAAAGGAAGTCGTTAATGAGTTGAAAATAAACGAAATGAATAAAACCAATAACCAGTAGAAAGGTTGCAGAAAAAGTGAAAGAAAATGTCCTATTAGTTTCCAAAGTGAATAAAGGCAGTGCGTCGAAACGCACTGCCTTTATGTCATCCAAAACCAAAACTAAATAAGTACAAAAACAACTAGAGTAGCAAGAAAAAAGTTGTCCTTTTTGAATTATCTGTTCAAATATACAAAGTTGAAACGAAATTTCCAAGCAGCTACTGACAAAAAATGACTGACAATATTGTTGTGGCTCAATCCCGAATTGGTAAACTGTAAATAAAGGCACCTAATAAAGTCGGTAACTCATTCGCCATTCGAGATAGGATAAATAATGCCCGGAAACAAAACATTCGCACAAATAATATGTACTTTTATGGTCATCGCAATAAATTGGTGATGCATGAAAAGGGCTATTATTTCTGTTCCTTTA
The DNA here is from genome assembly GCA_002412555.1 of Marinilabiliaceae bacterium UBA5213. Taxonomy (GTDB): domain Bacteria; phylum Bacteroidota; class Bacteroidia; order Bacteroidales; family Marinilabiliaceae; genus Geofilum. Next base: position 1,612 of record DHVH01000318.1, read on the forward strand.
ATGCGGATGATTGTTGCAAGAAAAAAATTATGGAAAAACCAGCTGCATCAAATTGGACATTGAAGGACGGCAAAATATCTGACGCTGAACTGCCTGTGTTTGACCCTCTTTTGTTTGGCCAGATATATGACGTTATCAGAGTGGAAAACGGGCGACCGATTTTCTTGCAAGACCACCTGGAAAGGCTTTTCAAGGGATTGCGCCAATCACACATTGCGGTCTCTTTCTCTCTTGAAGAGTTAAGAAGTAAACTGTCCCAACTGATAAAGGAGTCACATGCTGCGGCCGGAAACATTAGAATTGAGGTCATCTTTGATAGGGACAACAGCCAGATGCAAAGTTGGCAGGCCTATTTCACCCCCACCTCGTACCCCGATCCACTGATGTATGAAAATGGTGTGGATTGCTGCTTACTTGAAAGGGAACGGGAAAATCCGGAAATCAAAATGGCCAATCCACTCTTGCGACAAGAAAGCGATCGAATGCGGAACAACCGGTCGGTTTACGAGACCATTTTGCATTCTAAAGGCTTGATAACAGAAGGTAGCAGGACCAATATCTTTTTTATTCGAAAAAATGAGCTATGGACTGCGCCCGAACATATGGTCTTGTCGGGGACCATACGTAAAAAGGTGATTGACATTGCCCAAAGCATCAGTATTCCCATTTATTTATACCCAGTAAATGTCGATGAACTGCATAAAATGGATGGGGCATTCATAACAGGTACTTCACCACGCGTGTTGCCCATTCGTTCCATCGAGCATACGCTATTCAAAATCATACACCCACTGACAAGCCTTATTATGAACAAGTTGCAGGAGTATATCAGTGAACAGTGAACAGTGACCAGAGATCAGTTAGCAGTGGTTAGGTTGCAGGGAACAGTTGATGGTCATTAGTTGATAGTTATTAGCTGATAGGGTAAGAAGAGGTGGTAGGGTAAGAAAATTAATCTGTGCTCACGCTATGCGGGACCTCAAGCAGCAGGCGCAGTTCCGATTTTTCGGAAGCGCTACGCTTGAATTTGCGAAAATTTGATGACCAAAACCTTAATACTGCCATTCCTTGGCAGCCTCATACATGGCCAGGACATTTTCAACAGGCGTTTCCACTTTGAACTTGTGGGATGGTCCCAAAATAAAACCGCCACCGGGAGCCATGACATCGAGCAATTCTTTTACGCCTTCTTTAACCCGAACCGGAGTGGCACGTCGCAAAAGCAACTCTTCATCCAAGGCGCCGCAGAATGTGATCATGGAGCCAAAATCCTTTTTCAGGCCCTCGGGCGACATACCTGCAGCACGCGTCTGAATAGGATCCAGCACGTCGGCACCGACAGATATAAATTCGGGCAACAACTTACGTACACCGCCACAGCTGTGCATGTAAAGGCGAGTACCCAGATTTTTAGGGATTTCGTAGTATTTTTCGAAAACTGGCCGAACCCGGTTCTGCCATATTTCGTTGCTAACAATGAGTCCGTCCTGCGAACCAAAATCATCGGCTATACGAATAAAGTCCACACGATTACCAGCGACTTCAAAAAACTTAGCAATGAATTCAAAGTAGAATTCAGACACCTTTTGAACAAGTGCATCAAAGAATTTTGGGTGGTACATCATCACATCCAAAAAATCTTCACGACCTAATAATCTTTGTATGATACGGAATAAACCCGGAGAAGAGTAGCCCGGTGCCGTCATGATGGCATAATTGGCATACTTTTTCAACTGCTGGTCTAAAACAGAGAAGTCAAATAAGTCAGTTGTTGGCCAGGGATAATCGGCCAATACAGCAGGATCATTTATCCCTTGAAGCGGATAATGAAAAGAATCCCAGTACTTCAAATTGCCGTGTCCTGATAATTTATACCCCACCCCCCAAATGTCATGCTTAACAGAATCACCATTGGCGCCATGAATCAATTGAGGGCCTACGTAAGCAGGTTCTACCCATCTAAAATCAACATCCAGAAAATTCAACAATTCGTCCCTGTCTGAAAACCCGAAATGACTCATCATTTTTTCTGTGAACTCAGGAACTCCCCAGTAAAAAAAGGGAACCCGGTCGGGTTGCTCATGGTTGAGAGTTTTTAATACCCTTTCCTTGTTGTTCATGAAGGATCGATTAAATGAATACTAGTGCCTCACTATTTTTGCATCCAAAAACATTCGAATTTAGAGAAAAATTACAGAGAAAAGCAAATTTGTATTAACAAAAAGCACCTTCCTGTAACAATGTGATAGATTGGTCAAAAAGTCGCAACTATAAAAAATGAGCTAATATTCTGGCATATTGACTGATAGGACAGGAAATGAGCAATTAAATAATTTTACACTATTTAACCTTATTTTAGCTACTTAAACATCCCTCTGCTTAACCACTTCATAAATCAAAATTCCGGCGGCCACCGAAACATTGAGTGATCCAATTTCTCCTTTTATGGGGATAGACACCAAGGTGTCGACCATCTTTAGCACCTGTGATGAAATACCGGTATCTTCAGCGCCCATAACAATGGCTATAGGCTGCTGATAGTCCACCTTATGGTAAGTAGTCTCACTTTTTTCAGAAGCGCCGACAATTAGAAATCCATTTTCTTTCAGGAATTTAAGTGTGTACCATGGCTTACTCACCCGGCAGACGGGAATGCGAAACAAGGCACCGGCAGAAGTCTTGATGGCGTCACCATTGACCGGGGCACTACCCTTTTCGGGAATAACAATGGCATCTACTCCTGCAGATTCTGCGGTTCGTGCAATAGCCCCAAAGTTACGTACATCGGTAACACCATCTAAAATAATAACGATGGGTTGGCGACCTGCAGTGAGGGCATCACCCACAACTTTTTCAATATTTTGATATTCGATGGGCGAAGCCAAAGCCACTACCCCTTGATGATTCTTGGTGGTCATTCGGTTGATGCGCTCCACTGGAACCTTTTGCCAAACCACCTGGTTTTGTACCATCGCTGCCATAAGCTCATCAAAAAGCTCGCCCTGTAATCCGGCACGCACAAACACCTTCTCGATGCTCTTACCACTTGCTATGGCCTCAATAACAGCCCTAGTTCCAAATATGATGTTCTTCTCCTGCATGATCGTTCTATATTATTATTTAATTTTCTATTATCAGTGAGCAGTTATCAGTGAACAGTTATCAGTTATCAGTGAACAATTATCAGTGAACAGTGAACAGAAATGGTTTTGGAGTTTGGAGTTTATAGTTTATAGTTTATAGTTCTGAGTTTGGAGTTTATAGTTTGGAGTTAAAACAAAACCATCAACTCTCAACCCTGAACCATCAACTCTCAACCATCAACTCTGAACCATCAACTCTCAACTCTCAACCAATCAACCTATTGCCCCATCAACCTATTGACCTAATGAACTAATGACCTATTGACCTAATAACCTATTGACCTAATGACCTAATGAACTAATGAACTAATGACCTAATGACCTATTGACCTAATGACCTATTGACCTAATGACCTATTGACCTAATGACCTATTGACCCTAACCCTCAAACTTCCCTTCCCACTCCCCCAATTCCAAATGCAGTGCTTCCCAGCGTTCCATGGCCTTTCCCAAATCCTTACTGACCTTTTCGTACTGCGAATAGATCTTTGATAAATCATCGTCCGGACCCGGATTGGCCAGTTGCATATCCATTTGGGCTATGTTGGCTTCCAACTTTTCAATCAATTGCTCCGAGGCTTCCACCTCAGTACTTAACTTTTTAATTTTCTTATTCAATTCTTTGCGCTCTTCAAAAGAGACTTTCCCCTTGCTCTGTTGTGAATTCTGAGGTGCTGCAGATGCGCGAATGCTGACTTTCGAAGGTCTCATCTCCAACTCTTTAAGCGATTCCAGCTTCTTGCTTTCCAGGAAGGAGTATATGCCGCCCATGTGCTCCTTCATCTTTTTATTGGTGAATTCAAAAGTCTTTGTAATCAATCCATCCAAAAAGTCCCTGTCGTGCGACACCACCAACACCGTACCTTCAAAATCAGCCAAAGCCTTTTTCAATAGCTCCTTTGAGCGAATATCCAAGTGGTTGGTCGGTTCATCTAAAATAAGGAAATTAACCGGCTCTAGCAACAACAACACCAGAGCCAGACGCGTGCGCTCACCACCGGAAAGCACGGCCACTTTTTTATCTGCGGCCTCTCCGCTAAACAGAAAGGCACCCAGCAAATCTCTTATTTTTGTCCGCACATCCCCAACAGCCACCTTATCGACCGTCTCAAATACCGTTAGACGCTCATCGAGTTGGTCGGCCTGATTCTGGGCAAAATAGCCCACCTTTACCTGGTGGCCCAATACAATATCACCTTTGTATTCAATTTCATTCAGGATAATGCGCGCCATGGTGGATTTGCCTTCCCCATTTTTTCCTACAAAGGCAATCTTCTCGCCCCTTTCAATGGAAAAATGAACATCGTCGAGCACATGTAAATCACCATAGAATTTGGAAACATGATGCCCCTTTACCGTGATCACGCCGGAATGAGGAGCCGGAGGGAATTTAATGCGCAGGGCACTATTATCGAATTCATCCACCTCAATGCGATCAATCTTGTCCAGTTGCTTGATGCGTGATTGCACCTGAACCGCTTTAGTTGCCTGGTAGCGGAAGCGTTCGATGAACGCTTCCGTATCGCCAATTTTCTTTTGCTGATTGCGAAAAGCAGCCAGCTGCTGCTCTCTCCGTTCTTGACGCAACTCCACAAAACGAGTGTAAGAAGCCTTATAATCGTATATTTTTCCCAGCGAAATCTCCACCGTCCGCATGGTTATATTATCCAGAAATGCCCGGTCGTGAGAAATCAGCAACAAGGCACCGGCATAACTTTTCAAATAATCTTCCAGCCATTGAATGGATTCAATGTCCAGGTGGTTGGTAGGCTCATCCAGCAAAAAAACGTCCGGTTGTTTCAGCAGGATTTTAGCCAGTTCAATACGCATGCGCCAGCCACCACTAAACTCAGAAGTGAGCCGCTCAAAATCGGAGCGCTTAAACCCCAGTCCTTTCAGGGTCTGCTCGACCAAGGAATGGTAACTGTGGCCACCCAGCATATTAAAACGATCCGATTTATCGGTCAAATCATGAATCAGCTGCATGTAGCTGTCCGATTCGTGGTCGGTGCGACTGGCCATTGCATTGGTGAGCCTTTCTATTTCCTTTTCCAGAAAGATGATGTCTTCAAAGGCCGTTTGAGCTTCCTGCATGACCGTTTGGGTATCATCGTACTCGAGATGCTGCGGCAAATACCCCAATGTTAACTCTTTAGGCAAAGCCACTATACCGGAGGTAGGTAACATTTGACCCGAAATAATCTTTAACAGTGTGGATTTTCCCGCTCCATTTTTTCCCACCAAACCAATACGATCGCGCGGGTTAATCAAAAACGAAACATCGTCGAACAAACGAAAACCACCAAAATCTACTGTTAATTGATTAATTGAAACCATTCCTATCTATAAATTAAATACTACTACCTCTACCAAAATCAGTGAACAATGAGCAGTGAACATTGAACAATGAGCAGTGAGCAGTGAACATTGAGCAGTGAACAATGAACAATGAACAATGAACAATGAACAGTTTTGAGTTTGGAGTTGATAGTTGTTAGTTACCCTCAACCCATTCCCGCCTCTTGATCCCGCTTCGCGGGACTGCGCTTCACTTGCCTCTTGACCTATTGACCACCTTAATCCTCTCCATCCGTAAATCAGACCTGAAACGGAACATATATAGGCCCGAATTATAAAAGCCACCCCAGTTAGAGACCCGTTCAAAATCAAAGTTAAACTGTACTTGCTGATGATTAAACTGAGTGAGGCACATGTCAAAATTCTCACCATATTCTACAATGGCTGAAAGGAAATAATGAGCTACATCATAACCCCAAATGCCATACCGGGAATAAGAAGAAGAGGCATCGGAATTTTGGAAATAGGGCGATATGGCATGTGGTTCCGTTTTGAACCATTGGCGGTATTTTTGAATAAAGCTTTGCGTGTGGCGGTCTTTGTAATCCAGACCAAATGAACGGAAGAACGTGCCATTTAAGGCATGGATTTGCTCCGGATCAACGGTCTGAAACCTTAAAACATCAGACAGACCAAAGAAGGTAATGTTGGCCTTTGATTTTTCACGTACGCCAAATAGAATGGGTACAATGCGCGAAACCTCAGAGGTTTGTACCGATGGGACCACTACATAATTAGGCTTATCAGAGGCCATAAGCGCCTGCAATTCAACCAAATCATTGTTGCCCGGTTTATATTCTACATAATGTACGCGCTGAGACCCCATACCCGTTGCACCGGCCTTCTGTTTAATAAGTCGGATAAAATCATTGGCCTGCTCTTCAGTTTCTGTGGGTAAAATAACCAACAATTGGCCACCGGCGGATTGCCTGATAATCTCATCAGCAATCTCATCAAACACCATAAAATCAGGCGTATTAATGTGGAACAAATAGGGATTGTATTCCAGCTCTGGGTTGGTGTTGGACAAGGGGTATACCAAAGGAATACGATGTTCACGACTAAAAGCAGATACCAAAGGTAGTTCATGGGCCAGTGATGGCCCAATGATCAAATGCATCTGTTTGAGCGATGGATCACGCAAGACACGTTTCAGCGCAACGGTGTCGGGACTTATGTCATAAACCGACAAATCAATGCTAATGCCCCGTTGCTTGAGGGTGTCAAGAGCCAACAAAACACCGCTATAAAACTCAGTAAATAAGCGGGCTCTTGCAGAGGTCATGCGGCCTTCCCGGACTAACTGCAGCGAATCGCCTCCAAAACTGGCAGGCATCAATGCCCCGGCACCAAAAGGCAACATCAGAGCCACCCGGATAGGTTCCCGGTACCCTAGCTCACTGTTTCTGGAACAATCAGTCGTCAGTACGTAAGTACGCTCATCCGGTAAAGTAAATTCCAAACTGTCTTTTGTGCCAGCTAAAGCACGAATGGTTTGATTGGAAAACCATGCATCGGTTGGTATCTTCAGTCGCGTACCATTATCCAAACTCTTGAAATTAACATTTGGGTTGACCCTCTTGATCACTTCCATATCTACATGATACTCGCGGGAAATGCCATAAAGCGTTTCTCGGCGGCGTACTCTGTGCGTCTTAAAAAGGCGGGAATCATCCTGCTCTATTTGGGCCACACTTTCCTCCACTTCTTCCCTTGGAATGCGCAACATATAACCCACTTTAAGGTCGTCTTGCGAAACACCGGGATTGGCTGCACGTAATTCCTCCACAGAAATCTGGTACAGACGACTTATGGAAAAGAAAGTTTGTCCCGGTACAATTGAATGATACAAAAACTTACCACTCTTAATAAAACCGACTTCGTTGTCAGGCATTGACAAAGTCTCGGTCGCCAAATCCCTTTTGGGAATACGAATTTGGGTGCCCGTCAAAAGCTCTCCTGATCGCAAGCCGGGATTCGATTCCACAATGGTTTGTTCCGAAACTTTATACTGGCGGGCAAGACTGTAGAGGGTATCTCCGGGTCTGATGGTATAATAAGCGTAGCGGCTGTCTTTTTCAGGTTCTGTGGTGGCTGGGCGAGTCGTCACCTGTGTTTCTATTTGGTCAATTGGGACTTTCCGTTCTACAGGAATGCGCAAAATGGCCCCAACTATCAAGCCGTTCTCGGTGCCGGGATTATTTTCATAAACGACCTCGATGGGTACATCGTATTTTCTGGACACAAAATAGGCCGTATGGCCCTTTTCAACTGTATGATAGAAAAAAGTACGAGACTGGTTAAGCTCTCCTTCTGAGGTGTTGCGACCAGAAATTACGGGAATGCGAAGTATCTGCCCCACCTTAAGGCTCTCAGAAATATCGTCATTGGCATCCAAAATCTCCTGCTGAGAAACACCGTAATTAACGCTGATACGGTATAAACCCTCACCTTGCTGAATAATATGCAGGTAATACTCCTTGCCGTTAAGAAGTATTTTTTGTACTTCCCGACCATCTCCTGTCCTCACCTGCGCATGTATATCCGCACAAAATGCACTAAACAGAAGTGAAAAAATAAAAAATAGCGCGCTTAACTTCATTCGTGTAAAATTAGAGTAATCAAAAAAAATGGTGATGATTCAAAGCGACCTGCAAAGAAAGTACCAAAGATAAGGTTTTTTAGACGAATGAGGTAAAAGGGCGGAAATTTAGTGGGGGAAGGGTGGGATGGGTTGATAGGGTTGGAAGGGTTGAGAGTTGAGAGTTGATGGTTCAGAGTTGATGGTTTTGTTTTAACTATAAACCCCAAACTATCAACTCTGAACTACAAACTATAAACTATAAACTCCAAAACCATTTCTTATCACTGCTAACTGCTAACTGATCACTGCTAACTGATCACTGCTAACTGCTAACTGCTAACTGATCACTGATCACTGCTTAAGCTTTCAATTGGCTCTCAATTTCTCGTATTTGACTTTTCAGGTCTCTATCCGTTTCAATGAGATTGGAGATGGTTTTACAAGCGTGCAAAACAGTTGCATGGTCTTTTTTGCCAATTTTGGATCCGATGGCCGACAATGAAGAATTGGTCAGATTTTTTGAGAAATACATCGCCACTTGTCGAGCCTGCACAATCTCGCGCTTTCTGGTTTTGGACTGCAAGGAATCCATATCCAATCCATAATACTCACAGACGGTTTTCTGAATATAGTCCACCGACATCTCTTTTTGAGAATGGCGCACCAGCTTATCAACTACACGGCGGGCAGTACCCAGAGATATCTCATCCTTGTTGATGGTAGATAAAAACAGTAGCGAGATTAAAGCTCCTTCGAGCTCACGAACATTGCTGTCGATATGGCTGGCGAGGTAATGCACCACTTCTGGTGATACATTGATGCCATCCTTATGTATTTTGTGCTTGAGGATATCCACTCTTGTTTCAAAGTCGGGCGCCTGAATATCTGCGGGCAAGCCCCACTTAAATCTTGAAAGCAAGCGCTCTTCCATTCCCTGCAAATCGGCCGGTGCCTGATCAGATGTAAGTATGAGCTGTTTGCCACTTTGTTGCAAATGGTTGAAAATATGGAAAAAGGTGTTCTGTGTGCCTGTTTTTCCGGCAAACTCCTGAATATCATCAACGATTAAAACATCAATCATTTGATAAAAATTCAGAAAATCATTCAATGAATTACTTCTGACTGAATCGGTATATTGGGTTTGAAATTTATTGGCGCTAACATAGAGTACCGTTTTTTCGGGCATGGTTTCCTTTACATCCACACCAATGGCCTGAGCCAGATGGGTTTTTCCCAGACCCGAAGCACCATATAAAAAGAGTGGATTAAAAGCCGTTTTACCGGGGTTCTTGGCAACTGCCTGACTGGCAGAACGAGCCAAACGGTTGCAATCACCTTCAACAAAATTCTCAAAAGTATAAACAGGGTTAAGTTGTGGATCAACATTCAACTTTTTAATACCCGGAATGACAAAGGGATTTTTTATGGAAGTCTGCTCCTCTGACTTACCTGGTGAGACTGCTCTATTGCGTAAGTCAGACCGATTGGCTGTCGGAAAGTTGACCGTAAAGCCAGGATGGCGTTTCTGGCCTTTTTCCATTACCACGCTGTATTCTAATTTCGCACCAGCCCCAATCGTATGACGAAGGCCATTGCGAACAAAATCAATGTATTGTTCTTCAATGATTTCGTAAAAATACAGACTTGGTACCTGAATGGTAAGTGCGTCATTTTCCAACTTTAGTGGAACAATTGGTTCGAACCAGGTTTGAAAAGCCATCGGGTCAATTGACTTTTTGACAAAATCCTTGCATAAGCTCCAGACTTTTTTGTGATCCAGTGTCATTTTACTATGCCTTCCTTTTATATGTTTTATAATTTTGAGTTTCTGTTTTAGCAAGAGAAAAAATAGTATCGGTCTACAGCCTCATAGATCGGCCAACTTTCACTAGCATTTAACCATCCTATGGCATCGCAGCGCAGCGTTAGCCTGTCCCGATTGGGAGAACTGCTCCAACATAAAATCTATATGGCTTGATTTACAAAAAATCCAGTTGCTTCAAAAAGCCGTCTGAAGATTTCTGACTAAGACAAAATTTGTGAAAAAAATCTGTATAAAAAAATGGTTGCCTACTTGTTTTTCATCAAAATCAGTTAGCCCGTTAATATTCAACATCTTAAAAGTAAAGCCGACAATAGATTGTATTTCAAACACTTAAATAATTCTCTTAACTTTCGCTTAACATATATAATACACTGAATAAAAGCTCTTTGATAGGACTTTCAAAAATAATTCTGTCATTGGTCAAAATTATTTTTAACCCATTTTTTGGTCAAAATTAGTTCCAAAATTAATTACTGATATCCACCTTCCGAAGTGCCCTTTTTAGGCTAACAGATTGGCCATTTTCCATCGCATAAATTTCAGCAGAGGGAAACTGATCGGTGAGCTGATCGAGCCATTTTAAAGCTTCAGAGTAGGAAGAGGTCTCCCCTACTGTGTAGATAAAACGTTTGCCGTTGGTATCTTCAAATACCGGCATATCATAAAGCACTACTCTGTTCTTGATATCCAGAGGCTCTTTGGATTCAGCCACTTTAACCTTGAAAACAATACCTTTTTCCTTTGCCAGGTCATCACTGGGGAAAAGCGATACCCTTTTGCCAAAATTCACCGCCGAAAAATGCACGTAGCGGTCAGGGTTATGCCTGAAATCTCCCAACAAACGATCCAGGTTAGCCGAAGCATCTGTCAGGTTTAAATAGAGGGTTTCGTCGTTTAGCAATTGCCCCAAAGAACCCTCTCCCTGAGTGGCCTGATTGAGCAGGGTAGTAACTCCTGCCAGTGCGCTATCGGTTTGCGCCACCATCCCTGCTATATTGGCATCGCTTAGCTGTTGACTCAGCGCAGCCATGTTTTCCATAGTAGAGGCCAGGTTCCCGGATTGTTCCTGCAAGGTTTGTGTGAATTGTTCAAGGTTTTCAAGACTGTTGCCTATTTGTCCACCATTGGCCACCGATTCACTAATAATCTGGGTAGTGAGTTTCAAGTTTTCAACGGTTCGTTGAAAATCCTGAATGGATTTATTCAGAGCCAGTTTATTGTCCTCCGAAAAAACCCGGCTAACCTGAGTTAGAACGGTGTCCATGGTAACCAAAAGACTTTCTGTTTTATCCTTAATGGGCTTCATTTCTACAGTCAATTGATCCATAACATCGCCCACCACATCGGTACCCAGGGTGTCTCCACTGGCCAGCATTTGCGAACTGTTTCCAAGCATAATCTGGATGGCCTTACTCCCCATTATATCAACACTATATATTTGAGCTATGGAATTAACGGGCAAAGACAGTGGCTCATTAACAGCAAAGGAAACTAAAAAAACACCCGGCTTTTGGGGATGTAAACCGATGTCTCTGACGGTGCCGACTTTATAGCCTTTGAAGTTAACAGGACTGCCTTCATTAAGCCCCTCTACACTTGTATAAACGCCGTAATAAGTAGATCCGGACACAAATAGATTAGACCCTTTCAAAAAATGGAAGCCCCAAATTAACAGTGAGAGTGCTCCAATAACCAGGAGTCCTATCTTAATTTCTTTACTTATCTTCATAACCCAATATTTGTTTGTTAGGTGTCGTCAAATTTAATCCCGGACTGATGAAACAGGTACTCTTTCACCATCCTTAAAAGCAATAATAAAGCTATCCGGTATAACTTTTCTTACCTCTGTGAGCAGTTGGCTGATCTGCTCATAAGAAGAAGAAAGGCCTGTGGTATATTTATACATCTGGCCATCTTTATAACTCCACACATCACCAAAGAGCCTAAAAGGACCTTCATTCTCTCCTATTTGCCGCGATGCAGAAGCTACCTGTATCCTAAACTCGACTACCTCTTGGGGCTTAAAATCAGCCGTTGCATCAGGCAACGGCATTACCCCTTGAACGGATGCTTCCTCATTACGGGACAAATGAAGGTTATTCCTGGCTTCGAAGCGTATTTTATAGTCACGGATGGATCTGAATATAGCCGATGCCAGATAAACCTGACCCTCTTCAGAAGCCATAAACTTTTCTTCAGCCCGGTTGCTTAAAAAACCCAGCTCGACCAAAACACCGGGCATGGCTGTCTTTCGGAGCACCAGAAAACCGGCCTGCTTAACCCCTCTGTTGCGGCGTCCCACCCTTGTCTCAAACTGCTCTTGAATAATGGATGCAGCAGAAATACTCTGATCAAGATAAACATTCTGCATCAATTCAAAAATGATATAGGACTCAGGAGAGGTAGGGTCGAAACCCTCATATTTTGTAGTATAATCTTCTTCCAGAATAATAACGGAGTTTTCTTTTTTGGCCACTTCCAGGTTTTCTTCTGAACGGTGCAAACCCAAAACAAAAGTCTCAGCCCCATAAATGCGTGGATTACTGATGGCGTTGGCGTGAATGGAAACAAACAAATCGGCCTTTGCCTTGTTGGCAATTTCGGCTCGCTCATCCAATGGTACAAAAACATCAGTAGTTCTGGTGTAGACCACCTTTAAATCGGGCAGCTCGCGTTTCAAATACTCTCCTACTTTAAGTGCCACAGCCAATACAATGTCTTTCTCTTTGACATCTTTTCCCAGGGCACCGGGATCCTTACCTCCATGACCGGCGTCAATAACAACGGTCTTAAATTTTCCCACATCACTGCTTTGAGCTCCAACCCATAAAGAACAACCAAAAAGGCCTAACACCAGAAGAGACTTTAAATGTGATCGCACAAGGGAAAATATTGAAATACTGCAAATCATATTCTTAACATTTGGCATATATATTGCATTATGCGGTAATCACATGATGAAGGCATAAATCTTGCCAAAATTACTAAATATCTTAGAGACTCTTGAACTTTCTATAAAATGAAACAAGCAATTCGTGGAATTTTTGCAGGATCACATCCATCCTGTTAGACGAATATTTCTAAATTTTAAAGGGGTGGAATATTTTAAGACCAATTTTTAATATATTTTTGTGGCACATCATTTCAAAGGGAACAGCATTTTGAGGCAACTTAAATTCCATAATACGTCACTCTTCTGCAGATCAATTATATGGTTGACGCCAACCATATACCTGGCAGTTAGCAGTATAGCTTCTGCGCAGACAACAGACTCTATCCCCACCATTGAAACCAGCGTTTACCGGCAACTGCTGCAACCCACTAATGGCCAGAGCACTGAAGCGTCTGATTCTTTATTGGTTAGTCCTAATCACGAAATGGAGCTGGAAGAAGGACTTAATGGGGTTGATCACGACCATGAACATGACCGTGTTGGCGATGAAGAAACGAAACTGGAACCGGACACCACGGCTACCACTTCAGACAGACCCCGAAAAGCCTCACCCATGATCGAGGCAGAGGTCAGGTATAGCGCCAAAGACTCCACTTTTTTTGATAAGGGTAAGGTGTATTTGTATGGGGATGCCAGTGTGAGTTATCAGGATATTCAGCTGACTGCTCACCAGATAGAACTGGATTTGGAAAACAGCATTGCTTTTGCCGAGGGTACGGTTGACTCATTGGGCGTTGAACAAGGCTTGCCGGTTTTTAAAGATAAAAGCGGTGAATACACCATGCGCCGCATGCGCTATAATTTCAAGACCGAAAAAGCCATAATTGAGCATGTGGTTACCACGCAGGGAGAAGGCTTTGTGGTGAGTGAACGAGCTAAAAAAAATGCTGACAACACTTACTTTCTCGAGGATGGTCGGTATACCACCTGCGACAACCATGATCACCCGCACTTTTATATCAACATGACCAAGGCAAAGGTTATTCCGGGGGATAAAATCATCGCTGGTCCGGCCTACCTGGTAGTTGAAGATGTAAAGATTTTTCCCCTATTTATTCCTTTTGCCTTTGTACCCACTACCAGTTCGTACAGCTCGGGCTTTTTGATGCCTTCGTACGGCGAAGAAAGCAACCGTGGATTTTTTCTGCGCGATGGGGGCTATTATTGGGCTGCAAGTGAGTTGTTCGATTTGTCGCTCACCGGCGATTTATATGCCAATACTTCCTGGGGTTTGCGCACCTCTTCCAATTACCGGAAACGCTATAAATTCAGTGGTAGTTTTAATGCCCAACGCATTACCAATGTGACCAGTGAAAAGGATTTGCCGGATTACAGTAAATCGAACGACTTTTCGCTGACCTGGTCCCATCGCCAGGATGCCAAGGCCAGTCCCTACTCCACCTTTTCGGCCAGTGTTAATTATTCAACCAGCTCATTCGACAGAAACAATGTGGGAAGTATCATTAACCCCGAAGTGCTGGCGCAAAACACCAAACGTTCGAGTATCTCCTACTCCCGCCAGTTTCCGGGAACGCCCTTTAACATGTCCATGAATGCACTGCATTCACAAAACAGTCGCGACACTTCCATCAACCTGACCATTCCTGACCTTACGTTGACTATGAACAGGATTTATCCCTTCAAAAAGAAAAACCGGATTGGCAGCAAAGAGACCTGGTACGAAACAGTCAGCGTGAGTTATACCGGAAACTTCAAAAATGATATACAGACCAAAGAGAGTGATTTGAGCTTTAGTCCTCAAAGCTTTTCGGACGACTGGCGCAATGGCGCCCGTCACTCGGTACCGGTTTCAATGAATCTGAAATTGTTAAAGTTCTTTACTTTAACGCCCAATATGAACTATACCGAACGGTGGTATTTTAAATCGACAGAAAAAGAGTGGGATGCTGCGGAACAGAGAATTGTCACGAGCGACACCATTCAAGGCTTTAACAGGGTTTATGATTATAGTTTTGGGGTGAGTACCAGCACAAAGATATATACCTTTTTCAGACCCAACAGGGCGGTATTTGGGGACAAGATCAATGCCTTGCGACATGTGATGACCCCAAGTGTCAGTTTTAGTTATCGGCCGGATTTTGGAGATCCTAAGTACGGTTATTACGATTGGTTTGAATATTATGATGAGGACCGCGATCAGGTGGTTCGGCACGACTACTCACTTTATGAGAATACCCTTTACGGCGTTCCCGGACGGGGCGAATCGGGCTCCATGGGCTTCAGTCTTGGCAATTCACTGGAAATGAAACTAAAAAGCGATCGCGACTCTACGGGTTTCAGAAAAATAAGCATACTGGAGTCGCTTAACTTCAGCTCTTCTTACAACTTTTTAGCCGATGAGTTCAACTTAAGTAACATATCCATGAGCGGAAGAACCAAAGTGCTTGGTACCAACCTGAGCTTTGGAGCGACTTTTGACCCCTACGCTCTGGATACAATGACAACCCGATCGGGCGTTTTAAACGTATCAAGGGTCAACAATTTTGAGTGGAATGAACATAAACGATTGGCCAGATTACAAACGGCCAATTTGAGTTTTGGCTTTGGCTTTGGTTCTGATACTTTCAAAAAAATGAGAGAAAGGCGTACGGGAGAAATTTCCGATACAGAAGATATAGTCGATGACCCATTAGATATACCTAACGACAATCCCTTTGCCGATGAGGAAGACCTGGAGACCACACTGATTATGGGAGATGTAGCCCCCTTGGAAGCAGGTGATGATGGATATGCTAAGTTTGAAATCCCCTGGAATGTATCTTTCAACTATAACATGCGTTTGGTGCCCGACAAGTTTGATGTTGAACGCATGGCCTACCAACACAAAGTAACAGCGGACATAAGTATGACAGGGCGTATCTCCCTGACCAAAAAGTGGGATATGAACCTATCAACCGGTTATAATCTGGAACGGCAGGAAATTTCGCATACCAATGTGCGCATCAACCGAAATTTGCACTGCTGGAATATGAGTTTTAATGTGTCTCCTTTTGGTCAATACAAATCATTCTTCTTTTCGATTGCCATCAACAGTAGTTTGTTGCGCGATTTGAAATACGAAAAAAGAAGCAACCCGAGAGATAATCCAAATTGGTTGTAGGGAAGATGGGTTGAGAGGGTTGAGAGGGTTGGAAGGGTTGGAAGGGTTGAGAGGGGGAGATGGTTGAGAGTTGAGAGTTGATGGTTGATGGTTCATGGTTGATGGTTGATGGTTGATGGTTTTGTTTTAACTATAAACTCCAAACTCAGAACTATAAACTCAGAACTATAAACTCAGAACTATAAACTCAGAACTATAAACTATAAACTCCAAAACAATTCTGATCATTGTTCCCTGATCATTGT
>DHVH01000121.1 GCA_002412555.1 Marinilabiliaceae bacterium UBA5213
GCTGCCGAAGCCCATGCGCATGTGGATAAAAAAGTTGCCGTTGCGCCCATAGGCGCAACGCCTTCTACCATGAACATTGATGTCAATGGAGAGCAATTCGTGGTCTCGGTCTCATATGGCGAAAATGGTGTGCACTCACCTGCAACACCTGCTTCATCCAATCAAGCACCTTCAGCGCCTGCCTCTTCCAACGGATCCGGTTCTGGTGAGCCTGTGATTTCTCCGCTCGAAGGAAAATTTTATTTTACCAAGGACAGCGGCGATAAGGCCATTCAGATAGGTGACAAAGTCAATGCTGGTGATTTGGTAGGTTATGTGGAAGCCATGAAGACTTACAATGCAGTGAAGTTCGACCGGTCGGGCACCATCCAAAAAATTGCAATCACCAACGGGGCAGATGTCGATGAAGATGATGTGTTGGTACTACTGGGTTAATAAACGGACTATTTTAAAAGCAACCGTTTTTATTTGCCTAATTTACAAGCAGTTATGATTTTGCTGTCTTCGTGCGTAATTGACTTATAATTAAGGACTTGCTTTTACCTAATACCTAACGACCTAATAATCTAACGACCTATTGGCTATGGACATATTACGTGAATTGTATAACATGACCGCCTTCGGGGCCATTCTTGCGCAACCTGGGGTGTTATTGATGTTACTGGTAGGCTTTATCCTGCTTTATCTCGGAATTGCCAAAAAATACGAGCCCCTCCTGTTGGTGCCCATTGCTTTTGGGGTGATACTGGCCAACCTGCCGGGTGGCGGCATGGGCGTGGTACCTGCCGAAATGGTGGAGCTGGAGAATGGTCGTTACCTCAATCTTTTTGAGATCGGTAGCAAATACGGCATAATGAACTATCTCTACTATGCCTTGATAAAGACAGGCTTTTTGCCGCCGATAATCTTTATGGGGGTAGGCGCATTGACCGATTTTGGACCCATGCTGCGTAATCTGCGCCTGGCCTTTTTTGGTGCAGCTGCCCAGATAGGTATTTTCTCCGTTTTATTTGGTGCCTTAGCCATGGGCTTTACCCTGAAAGAAGCCGGAGCTCTTGGTATCATTGGCGGAGCTGATGGTCCAACAGCCATCTACACCACCATTATGCTGGCACCCCATCTGCTGGGCCCCATTGCCATTGCTGCCTACTCTTACATGGCGCTGGTGCCTGTTATTGTGCCCTTGGTGGCCAATGTCTTAATGACCAAAAAGGAGTTCAAAATCAACATGAAGCAGCAGGATAAGCTTTATCCCCCCAGCTATCAAATCAAAAATCTTAAACTGGTAAAAATTCTTTTTCCCATCATTCTGGGGGTAGTCGTTGCCCTTTTTGTACCATCCTCTGTGCCCTTGCTGGGCATGCTGCTGTTTGGTAACCTGATAAAGGAGTTGGGAACGCTCACCAGTCGGCTGGCCGATGCAGCCACTGGCCCAATAATGAATACGTCCACCATTTTCCTGGGGCTGGCGGTAGGGGGCACCATGACGCATGATGTGTTTCTGGATACCGACACCATCGGAATCATTGTTGGGGGCTTTCTCGCTTTTGCCATTTCCATTGGAGGCGGAATTATGGCCGTGAAGGTTTACAACCTTTTCAATAAAAAGAAAATCAATCCCCTCATTGGGGCAACCGGACTAAGTGCCGTACCCATGGCATCCCGCGTAGCCAATGAGTTGGCCCTGAAACACGACAGTAGCAACCATGTGCTGCAGTATTGCATGGCGTCCAATATCTCGGGCGTAATTGGTTCTGCGGTGGCGGCGGGGGTGCTGATATCGATGTTAGGGGGATAGGTCGTTAGGTCGTTAGGTCGTTAGGTCAATAGGTCAATAGGTTGATAGGGGGGCACAAGCCTCTCGGCCTTTCGGCCTTTCGGCCTCTCGGCCTCTCAACCTCTCGGCCTCCCCACTACAACCAGGCAGTAACCTCCTCGTCGGTCGGCAAAGTTCTGGGTGCAATTACTTTTACTAAGTTTCCTTCTTCGTCAATGAGGTATTTCTGGAAGTTCCATTGTACCTCGCTGTCCATAACGCCATTGAGTTCCTTTTGGGTGAGCCATTTGTACAAGGCGTGCTGGTCGTCACCTTTGACCGATATTTTATCCATCATAGGGAAAGTAACGCCATAGTTAAGTTGGCAGAATTCCTGAATTTCTTCCGCGGTACCCGGCTCCTGATTCTTGAAGTTATTGGCCGGAAAGCCAATAATGACAAAGTCCTCACCGCCATATTCTTCATACAAGTCCTGCAGTTGCTCATACTGACCGGTCAGTCCGCATTTACTGGCGGTGTTTACCACCATCACTTTCTTGCCTTTGAGGGTAGCAAAATCAAAATCAGTTCCACTTAAAGTTTTTACTTTAAAGTCGTGAAAAGCGCTTTGCGCCTGCATGCTGGCGCCTGTTACCACCATCATCAGGGTAAATAATCCACCAATTAATAGATTTCTCATAGGTTTTATTTTAGATATTGTATTATTTCAAATTGAGTACCAGATGCGTTATGAAAGATGTTGTTTAAGGATATGGTTGAATGGTATAACAAATTTAGAGGGGCTTTGTTTATGCTCACCTAATTTTCACAAATTCAAGCGTAGCGCTTCCGAAAAATCGGAACTGCGCCTGCTGCTTGAGGTCCCGCATGGCGGGAATCGCGAATCGAAGATCGACGGAGTCAATTGAAAATCGACGGAGTCAATCGAAGATCGACGGAGTCAATCGAAGATCAACGGAGTTAATTGAAAATCGATGGAGTCAATCGAAGATTGACGATTTTTTTATCCACAGATATCTACAGATTAAACTTTCGTGAAAGGAATAATCCGGGATGGGCGTAGTTTAAAACTACGCCGGGGAAATGTACTACGCCGGGGTAATGTAGAAAAAAACCGCAAAGGCAGGTTTTTTTTCTACATTACCCCCAGCTTTGCGGTCATAAACACCATTTTCAATTTGTCAATCAATCCTTCACCACGGGTGTTTTATTATTCAACCTTTCTCTTACTTCGTGATTTGAAGTTTTGAGACGGTTTGATCATTTCCAGCATTTACTACAACCATGTAAATACCGTTACTCAAGGAAGATACGTTCTTTCTGATGCTGTTGCTTCCTGCTTGCAATGTGCCATAGTTCACCGTTTCAATGAGTTGACCAAAAGTATTGAAAATTTCTACGGTTACTTGTTGGGTGGACTGCAATGAGAAAGTGAAGTTGACTTCGCTGGATGCAGGATTGGGGAGAATGGATAATTTGGCACCCTTATCGCTGAACTCTTCTCTGATACTGGTGGCTCCCGGAATAAGAACGGCATCAATGACATGTACCACGCCATTGTCGGCCAATATATCGGCAGCAATCACCATGGCTACGCCATTAATTGTGACGCCCGATCCATCAATGGTAACAGTTACTTTTTTGCCGTTGAGCGTGGTGATTTCCATGCCGTCCGACAAGTCGCCCGACCAAGCCTCAGCACCTACAACGTGGTAAGTCAGAATAGCCGTCAAAGCAGGTATGTCATCCAGTAAGGCCTCTACAGTACCTTCGGGAAGTGCTGCAAACGCCGCGTCGGTCGGGGCAAATACAGTAAAGGGACCATCGCCCGATAGCGTTTCTACCAAATCAGCCGCAATCACAGCCGCTTCAAGAGTGGTGTGGTCGGGACTGTCAACAATAATGTCTACAACAGTTGCAGGCGGTGGCAACAGCACGGCGTCAATCACATGCACCACGCCATTGTCGGCCAAAATATCGGCTGTAACCACCATGGCCACATTGTTGATTTTTACGCCAGCCTCATCAATAGTGATGGTGATCTTTTTACCATTGACGGTGATGATTTTTTGCTTGTCCGACAAGTCAGTCGATAAAGCCTGGGCACCTACCACATGGTAGGTCAAAATAGAAGTCAGGGTAGGAATGTCAGCCAATAAAGCATCTACAGTGCCTGCAGGAAGTGCGTCAAAGGCCGCATCGGTGGGAGCAAATACAGTAAAGGGACCAGTTCCGGATAGAGTACCGTCCAGTTCAGCAGCAATCACAGCCGCTTCGAGTGTGGTGTGGTCGGGACTGTCAACAATAACATCCACGACCGTTTGAGCTGAAACCAGCTGGGAAGAAATCAGCAGCGTTGCAAAAATCCAAGCCTTGCCTTTCAAAGCAATGGATTCAATTGTGTTGGTAAAATTTTCCATGATAAAAAGTTTTAGTGAACGATGGTAGAAAAACATCTTGTTTAAGTTTTTGTTCATTGTTTTTCCAAAATCATTGTACAAAAAACTTCATAGATACTCGTCTTTCAATCCTTTTCATGGAAGAATGCCGCTCACAGCAAAGAGCCAGGCCCATTTGCTATACAGTGTTAAAAATCAGACCGATTCAGATTTGTATAACTTTTAAGCGGATTTATTATCTATATGATGTAACCCTATTCATTATTTTTCGTTAAAAAAACGAATTAAATCAAAACTAATTTAGAATCTTTACCTGCCATGAAATTTTTCCTTTTTAAATTATCAATTTGCACTGCTTTTTTAACCTTTCTTGTTTCATCGTGTGAAAAAAATGAAGATCTTACTGATCAAAACTCCTCTGATCCGGAAGTTTGCTTTGAAATGACAGAAGGGGATCTGTATGCTGAAATGCCACTTTTCTTCAATGCATCCTGTTCTTCACCCGCCTCCTATTACATTTGGGACTTTGGAGATGGGAAAAATGATACAGGTGAAGAACTCTCACATACATATGCCATTGAGGGCCAGTATACCGTAACGCTTTCCACAGGAAACCATCAGGATAGTTTAAAAACCATTAAAAAAACAATAGAAATCCTTCCATCACCTTTCACAAAGCATTCGGGCTTTATCGACACCGATGAAATCTGGGAGGAAGGCTTGCATCTTATTACGGGAACAGTTACAGTCCGCAATGGATCCTTAACGATTTTACCTGGCGCCGAAGTTTATTTCTCCACCAACAAATCACTGGTTATTGGGCATGAAAACGGAATACCGGATGCCATGTTTTCAGCAGAAGGAACTGTTGACAAACCCATTATCTTTATGCCTGCCAATAAAAGTGACGTTCCTGGATCCTGGGGGGTTATTTTATTCAGACCTCAGGCATCTGATGCATGTTCAATGGAATATTGCCAGATTAGTTATGGTGGTCAGATCGGATCAACTGACTTTTGGCTTGACGAGGACAGGAGAGCTTTCGGCTCTATCTATGTAGAAGAAACCCGGTTAAATTTTCAACATTGCTCCGTAACCGGATCAAAAACCTATGGCATCCGATTGACCGAAAATGCCGGCTTTACCGGTTTTGCCCATAATACCTTTTCATCCAATTTAAAGAATCCGGTTTATATTGGAATAGATCAGTTACATACCCTTGATGAAGCCAACACCATGGTTGGTGAACATGGAATACTGGTGCATTCGTATTGGTTTAACCAGGAAAGTGCCACCTGGCACAAACAGGATGTGCCTTATATCATTGAAAACGAAGTCAAATTTGCTAGCTCAAGTAAATTGTTAACCATTTCACCTGGTACGGAAATCCAATTTGCTGACAGATGGGCCTCCATTGATTTTGGTTCGGCGTCATTAAAGGCCATTGGGACTTCTGCCGAACCCATATTATTTACCTCCGGCCAAGAAGTTCCGGCCAGGGGTGATTGGATGGGAATCTATGTTAGAGCTAAATGTGAAATGGAATATTGCACTATTGAATATGCAGGCGCACCTACCTTTAATAACTACAAGCATAGCATTCAAGCCGGTAGTGAGGCTGCAGTATCCATAAATCACAGTACCATTAGAGAATCAGGCGGCATTGCCTTAGCCATGGAACGTTCCAAAAATCTGGTGTCTATGAAAAACAATACCATCGACGGATCTGACAGTTGGGGAATTACCATGCATGCACAGGCAGTTACCCACATGGACTATAACAATACCATCATCAATACCAAGGGATTTCTGGTCAATGGATCAATTGATTCCAATACCCATTGGATCAAAAGAGATTTTCCATATGTTATTGATTATGAAGTCTCCGTAAACAGCCAGGATGCAAGCTTACCTGTCCTGACTATTGATCCGGGAGTGGAAATCCAATTGACCACAGGTTCAAGAATAAAAATCATTCATGGAGAATTGCATGCCGAGGGAACCCAGGAATTACCCATAAGTTTTGATCTTTTCGAATCTGATAAACTGGCACAAACTGGCAACTGGAATTCCATTTTATTCGGTTTTGAGTACGACTGGCACGCAAATACCGGAAATTCTGTGATGACCTATTGCACCATCAGCAATGGTGGAAGCAGTTATTACAACTCCCAAAATGGGGCTATCTATTGCTGGAATTCAACCAATTCACCTTTGATCGAACATTGCACCATTTCGAACAGCGAAACCTACGGTATTGTTTCAAGAAATTCGAGCCCCCAGATCAACAACTGTACTTTCACCGGAAATCAATTAGACGACACCCTTGATTTATGAAATATTGAAATTTTATTCACCTGATTGGTCCACTTACATCGGTTTTCACCCCCGGCATTTTTTATAAATACCGGGGGTGTTTTGTGTTTGAGGGTAAAATTATCCTACTGCCGGGCTTTTCTCCTCCACAGATGCCTGACCATTTAAAAAGCAGGAAGCCATTTGTCAGGGTTATTTATTGCTTGTGACCTTTGCCAAAAATATTTTTATGGCTTGGCACCAAAAATTCATTATTCCATCTGGCTCAGAGTAGTCATTATGGCTAAGAACCCTTACTTTTATGGAAAATTGAAGCCTGTCCTTAAAAAAGAAATAATGCCCTTAAAAGAAGAAATTTTTTCTGCCCTATTGGAATTAATGCGTCTGGAGCTTGTCCGCCCCAATGATTTGGGGCTCGACTGGTCCGACGCCGATACCCTCAACTCTTTTGTGGATCAGGCTGAGCGCAGTGGTGTGGCATCGTGGTGCTTTCACCGCTTGTTGCAGAATCCTGAGAACAAGTCCACCCACCCCGAACTAATGGGCCGGTTAAAGCAACGCTACTTAGCTGTCTTGGTCGATAACCAGCAAAAGCTGACACTATTCAGGCAGATTGAAAAATTGCTTGGGGCACATGAGATCCCTGTGGCGCTGCTGAAAGGGATGGCCATGGCCTTTACCGTTTATCCCGAAGAGGCACTTCGTCCCATGAGCGATTTAGATATCCTAGTGCCGGAACATCTCGTGCTTAAGGCACGTGATGTGTTGCTGTCCTCCGGCTGTCAGTCGGTCCACCTGCCCATGAGCGAGTGGCACGAAAAGCACAGTGCGCACATCAGGGCGCTGCGTCTCCCTCCGCATAAATCCCTGATAGAAATTCACTCCAAGCTATATGCCTCCGGTAGTCGGCTACAGCCCAGACACATGGTGTGGGAGCAGTCGGTTGTCGGGCGATCAGGTGCTTTTGGCAACTTTCCGGTGCTGGACTATCCCTTAATGGTCTATCACCTGGCCTCACATCTCTATTATGGTTTTATGATGGGGGGCATGCGCCTGGGCTGGCTGGTAGATATTGCCCTGATCTTTGACGTAACAGAAGATGTCAATGCTTTGATGGAGGCGCTGCTGAAAATCAATCCTGCATTTAACAAGGAATTGCTCCATACTGTGGGTTGGACCACCCGTTTCATGCGAGCAGAAAAAAGGCAGCAACTGGACAAATGGCAGTCGGCGTTCACAGCATTTCCCGCCATCACCGACTTTCTGGAGCAACAGGATTCGGAAGTCCGCCACCGCTGGATCGTTTTAAAAAATCTTTGGCACACCCCCGGCCTCACCAATAAAGTAAAAGGGGCCTGGTACCAACTGTTTCCGTCGCATGAATACATGGCGCATTATTATGGGGCTAAGGGCAGGAAGGGATTGTTGAGGGCTTATTGGAAGAGGTTGGGGGAGGGAAGGTTTTAGGGAGGGGGGGAGGAAAGGTTAATAGGTTAATAGGCCGAGAGGCCGAGAGGCAAGCGAAGCGCAGTCCCGCGAAGCAGGATCAATAGGTCATTAGGTTGAGAGGCGAAGCGAAGCGTAGTCCCGCGTAGCGGGATCAATAGGTCATTAGGTTAGTAGGTTGGTAGGGATGATAGGGTAGGAAAGGGTAGGGATTGGGTTGTTAGGGTTGATGGTTATTAGTTGATGGTTTTGCGATAGGTTACTCCGGTGTGGATAATATTTGGGGAATTGGGGTGGGGGTTCTACAGTCGGGATTTGAACAATTTAATGGTTTTGTTTTTTAGTTTGTTTTATAAGGATCTTATTGACAGTATTTTATGTGGGTTTCTAAAGAGTTTTTATCAAAGGTGGCATAGCGTTTGACTTTATCATCAACAATCAATGTAAGTTACACTAAAATTGAAATGTTATGAAGATGATGAATAAAATGCTGCTGCTTGGTGCAGTCTCTATGCTTACCGTTACCAGTATCAAAGCTCAGGAAATGACAAGTGGCATAAAGGGGGGACTAACTCTCAGTAACCTGTATATTGATCGGGATGAGATCGATGATGAAAATGCCCGAATGGGATTTCATGCCGGTTTTTTTAGTCAAATCATGTTTGCCGAGACTTTTGGCATACAGCCTGAATTTTTGTTTACCACTAAAGGTAGCGAAGCACACTACGGAGCGTTTGACCAGACCGTTAATTTCAACATTAATTACATAGACATTCCATTATTTGCCGTGTTGCGTCCTGTTGAAGTGCTGGAGATTTATGCCGGACCTTACATTGGTTTCATGCTTAACAGCAATATCAAATATTCCGGTACTGTAGAAGGCACCGATGAACTGGATCGTGACCACTTTAATACCCTTGATTATGGTCTGGCCGGTGGTATCGCACTTAATTTTGGTGGTGTACAAGCTGGTGCCCGTTATTATATAGGATTGCAAAAACTAGCTGATAGTAATGCCGCCAACATGATGTTAGGGGATAGCAAACACTCTTATGGTCAACTCTATATAGCGCTTAAGTTGTAGATCGCTCTAAAGTATTTAGGCGCACACCGCCCGTTATCTGAAATTAGCTTTCAGGTGACGGGCGTTTTTTTTGGGGAAAGTCAATTAGGTCATTAGGTTGAGAGGCGAAGCGAAGCGTAGTCCCGCGTAGCGGGATCATTAGGTCAATAGGTTGAGAGGCAAGCGAAGCGCAGTCCCGCGTAGCGGGATCAATTGGTTGATAGGGTAGGAAGGGTTGGAAGGGGAGGAAGGGGTGATGGGGAAGGATGGGGAAGGATGGGAAGGATGGGTATGCAATTATGGGTGATTTGGCATAAATTTTTGTAACTCTTTTGGACGTAAATAGTATAAATAACGAATGTTAATTTTAACCCGAATGGTTTTACAATGAAACGAGCATTAGAATTCAAAAAATCAAATTACATGCATATGAAAAAAATGATTTTAGGTTTGGTAATAACTGTCTTAATGTTAGGCTGTAGCGATGATGATGATAAGCATAGTCTATCCAAAGATGAGTTAATTGGGAAATGGATCTGGGTCTCTACCGAATCAAAAATGCAATTCTTAGGGCAAGAAACTTCTACTACTGTCGGAGCCGAAGATTATGATTTTGTAAGTTACATTGTCTTCATGGCTGATGGTAATTATGAGGCTAGCGGTGACCTTATAGGAGGAGAAATCTCCTACGAAAAAGAAATTACCACAGGTACTTATAAAATTGATGGAGATAATATTATTGTAACAGTTGAAGATATGGCCATTACTTCTAAAGCCGAAATTGAGAATGGAAATAGATTGGTTATGACTTATAATCAAGGATTTGAAGGTGTGATGGTTAAAATGGTGTCCATTTACACCAAAGAATGATTCTTTAAAGTAAAGCATTTTAAAAAAGGGTTTTCTGCAAGGATGACTCTTTTTTTTTACTGCAAATATTAATTATCTTGGGGCTTCAAAAGTTGTTTATGGCAATAGTTTTTTGGCGACCAATTAAGGAGGTTGTTCACGCGAGGTTTCCGGCTAATTTGATTATTCGGCGGCCGGGTGTGGGTGGACTGGTGATTGGTCTCTTTTGCTTTGTGTTTTTGTGGTTGTACAGGCCTTTGGGAGTGCAACCATCGCAGGCGTTCAGCTATGAGGCGACCATGGCGCTCTATTGCGGAGTGGTGGCCTTGCTTATTTGGGGCAGCATTGCACTGCTAAAAAGGGTGCCCTACTTTGCGGGGACTGCCAGCTGGTCCTTACTCAAAGAGCTGTTGGCCATTGTTTATGTATTGCTTTTCTTGGGAGTGGGTGTTTATTTGGCCGGTTTTTTTATCGAAGATAACGCTGTTAGCCGGTGGAACCTGCCTACTTTTTTTGATTCCATAAAGCAAGCGGTGCTCATTGGCTTGCTGCCCTTTGGGTTTTTACTGCTGAAGAATGTGCCATATCTGTTACCGGGACAAAGGGCTGAAAACTCCGGTGAGGCAGAAGATGCCATCTATACTGATTTGATGATCCGCATTAATTCCTCCCTGAAAAAAGAATATTTGAGCTTTATGCCGGGCGACTTTTTGTATGCCGAAGCAGATGGCAACTATGTGACCTTTCATCTACTGGAAAAGGGGCAAGCTGTCAAAAAGCTGATTCGCAACTCCATCAGCAATGTTGAGTGGCAGCTGGCGGCGTATCCCGACTGCTTCCGTTGCCACCGTGCCTTCATAGTCAACCTCAAAAAAGTGGCTAAGCCACAAGGCAATGCCGCGGGGTACCGATTGTCACTGCAAGGCACCGATTTTCAAGTGCCGGTATCTCGACAAAAAGCCCGCGACTTTGAAGTCTGCTTTTCTGCCCTACGGGACTAGGCTTTGCTACCACTGCTTTTGTCACCCATCACAAAATAGCGTCACCCGTCACAACTCCATGTGTCGGCATTGCCGTCCGTCACAAATCACCGTCGTCTGTCCCCCAAAGTTTTTTCATTGATTCGGTTTTCTGTACTTGCAGTCATCAAAACAACCAACCAAAAAACAGAAAACATGAAAAACGCATCACAACCAATCGCACCAATCACCCCTATCTGTTTTGGTCCACAGATTGCACAGATTAGCACAGATTCCCTCCCCCGCTGGCGCGAGTTTGCAACTCGTGC
>DHVH01000094.1 GCA_002412555.1 Marinilabiliaceae bacterium UBA5213
GAAAATTTTGTAAATATGGCAAAATGGGTTTTACTTCAGTTTTTTCCAAAACCTGACTCTTCTGTAATTCTATGGTTATTACTGTCGCCTTTTCTTGAAATTGAGCCTTCGAGAGAAAGCCTTCCAGGTATAAATTTCGTAGCCTTTCCAACTCCAATTGAAGGTTGTAATTTTCACATTCAAAATCGGCTAGTCCGTTATTTTTAAGGTAATAAGCAGCGATTGCTTCGTACCACTCTTGAGGAATATTAAGTGATTCCATCAATTCCTCTACTTGTTTTTCCATTTGGATTGCATTTAGTGTAGACCTTGAATGATCAGTAATTAACTGATCCCAACCTGTTCGTGTTTTGCACTGTATTTGGTTTTTAATCAAATAATCATCAAACATGATGTTTTCTTTTCCTTTTTTTGATTTCTCTATCAGCGTTGCACATCGATAATATTGCTTCCCGTTCCCACCCGTGGACCCGCGAAATCCAACCTGATTCCCTAACTTTTCAAAACACACCCAACAACGACTGATGCCAGTTAACAAATATTCACGCCTCGGATTCAATGAGTTTGTGGGGGTTTTTCCCTTTGCAGAACGGATACTCATATTTTGATCCCAAATTTCGAAAGCATATATGGGTTGATGCTGACCAGGATGAAGCACCTGTGGCTGTCTGCGATTTTTCACTGGCACTATCTTTTTGCGCTGCGGATTCTCCGGATTATCATCCATATCCAACGGTCTGGTTGGATAGTGAGCGACCAAACCCACATAAAATGGGTTTCGAATGATTTCCCGAATATTGTCTTTGCTAAATTTTCCGGGCACGCTCTTGCCAGGTAAACCTTTCGTCCGAAAAGCAACAGCTGACCCATCCGGCAATTGAAAGGTATGGTTATTGAATAGATTCGCTATCTCTAGATCGCTTCTTTTATTACTATAAAGAATAGCAGCTAGACGTACAGCATACATTTCAACCGGGTGCGGAACAGGTATTCGTCCTCTTTGACTTTCAACCCGATCAGCATAACCATAAAAAGGACAATAATCTTTTCCATTCGGATCACTACAGGTTGTACACAACCCATTACAATAGCCAAACCTGAAAGTGCCATTTGAGAATCCTCTCATCACGCGTTCCAGTTTTGCCTCGCGGGTTCTTGCACTGGATTGCCAGATATACATTTCTGCCAATGCGCCCAGAACATAGAGCACCAATCTGCCCCACCAATTATCGGTATCAATTTGCTCTGTTACCGAAACCAATCTTACATTATAGGTTTTTATAATACGAATGAAGGCCAATAGAGATTCCAAGTTACGGTAAAGACGGTCCAGACGATGAACCACAACCACAGTAACTCGTCCTGCTTTAATATCTTGTAACATTGCTTGCAGGGAAGGACGTCGACTATTTCTTCCGGTTCGGGCGGGGTCTTCATACACCTTATAAACCTGCCAACCTTTGGATTTGACATATTCTTCTGAACGATCCGGTTGAATTTCCATTGAATACCCATGATGACGCTTATCCAGACGCGAGACCCGCGTATATATTGCAGCTATTTCTTCCTCATCACGACGAACAATATTACCGGTCAGATTGCATATTTTTTTATTCAGATCTTCAAAGTTTTCGGGGATGATACTATCTGTTTTCATGCAATTACCAGTTAATTGTTGTGTTCGGGTTCTGAATTCCCGTTATCGTCAGTCGGCTTTTGATTCGATTCGCCCAGATCAACCGGCAGTCCATCCAAATCCTGATCCACCTTACGGCCAGTGATCCGACGAAATGCCAGGGCCAATTCCCGGATGAATTCTTGAATTTTTTGTTGTTCAGCTATCGTATTTCCGGATTTGTTTTGGGTAGGTTCGTTATTTGCAGACATTACTTACCTCAACAAGCCGATTGCCGAAATCTTTTAATAACTCCAGGAAATTCTCCGCCTGGTTGGATGGTAATTGGAAAGTCTTTTCCTTCAACTGTTGAATGGATTTTTCGATATAGTTGGTAGCTAACTGGAGACTATCAACCTGACTTGATAATTGTTTGAATTGACCAGTTGTTGAAGTATCACCAGCATTTCTCGTAAGCTCATCTATGATCATAGATGTATACAATGAAGTCCATCCGATTTTGGACATTTTTTCAGAAATCTGGCTGATTTCGATGGTTTCCATATCTCCAGGAAAACCGGAAATTTCATCCATCACACATTGCATGTTTTTTGTTACCTCTAAAAGGTAGTGGTTGGGTTCGATCATTATTCCTCTCAATTTTTCGCCTCAGAATTGTTTTCTGTTTGGCTGGATTTTTAACGTTCCGTATTTTATGAGAAGACCTCTATTCTGTAACCTGTCAAAGACCGCAAATGCTATTACGGAAACCCGCAATTTTATTTCCAAAAATAACCAAACACATTGGAATAGCAGCATTAATAAACGAAAAGCTCCCATACCTGATTGCTAATCTAATAACACAGGCGGGAGCTAACGTAACTCGAAAAATGAATTATTTAGAATATACCGATATCTTTTGCGAAATTTACAGCACTGGCTCGTGAGTTAACTCCGAATTTGCTGTATATACGTGTGATATGAAACTCAACTGTCCGGTTAGCGATGCCAAGTTGACTGGCTATTTCCCGAGTAGTTAAACCAACAGCGATCAGCTTTAGTATTTCCAATTCGCGGTCTGGTAGAAACTCCTTTTCTGAAGCCTTCCGTGGGTATTTAATTTCATTGACAAGCAATGTGGATATTACCGGGCTGAGATAATTTTTTCCCTGAACAATCAATCGAATTGCACCTGGAATGGAATTGGGTTCCTCATCTTTTGAAATATACCCATCTACTCCAGCATTTAACAAGCCATTAACTGCACCCTTGTCGGTGCATGCAGTTAACACCAATATTTTAATAATCGGATGATTTTTTCTTAATTGTTTGATAATCTCCAATGTCTTCATACCGGACATATTAATATCCAAAATGACAACATCCACTTTGGTCATTCGGACCGTTTCAATAACCTGATCACCGGTTACCGCTTCGCCAACAATTTCAAAGTCCATATATTGAGATAGTTCTGAACGAATTCCTGCGCGAACAATTGGATGGTCATCCGCTATTAAAACCTGTATTTTCACTCACATCCTCCTTGTAAGTACTTCAAAGTTCATCTCAATTAAAACTTCACAACCGTTTTAAGGTCACGAAGTAAATAGAAAAATTCAGCGTAATGTTGCACAACGGTATTTCAATAGGGGTAAAACCTTTCTAAAATGGATTTTGACGCTAGCAAGCTTGTGGTTTCTAATTCCGTAAACAATCCTCTATATGAGAAATCAACGGATTTGAATCATTATCCAACCACACATAATTGCAATTTAACTAAATATAGAGTTCTAGTAAAAAAGCACTTTACTTACCGATAGCGTGCTGTCTTGTGCAAAAGTATTTAAGCTGGAGAAATTTATTTCCCCCGTAATCCTAAAAAAGAATATTTACCTCAAAATCAACTTATTTGGTAACCTCTCAATTTAATAAACGAATTTTTAAAATTATTCTTCGGGTATTGCTTGAATCAACCGCAAAGCTACTGCTCTATACTTTTGGGGCAGAACCTCACATGCATATTTCAATCGTTCTAGTTCCTGGGTTGTTTCCGGAACTTTGGGAAGCAACCCAGCGATCCGAAAAACCTCCATAGGATCCATCTGAAATGTTATTGCAATTTTGGCACAGGCATCCCATCCAGGCAATTTTCCTCGTCGTGCTTTACTGATCACTGTGTGAGATAGTTTGGCTTTAGCAGCAAATTGGGAATCGGACAAGTTCTCCTTTGCCAGTTCACTATCCAACCACTTCAAAAATGATTCTACAGTCTCTTGATCCATAATTTGTTCCTATAAAACAAATTATTCCACTTCTGTATAGTTCTACGGGTTCAGATGTTGAAACTAACGTTTCGAACTTTTGTAAAAAGGCAAATTGTTTTCAGCTTGTTTTTTTAACCAGTAGAAATACTCTCCAACAAAATGATCGAGATAAGCGGTAACTGCCGGTGGGCAGGGTAAAGACAGCCTGACTTTCAGCGTTAGTTGTTTTGGAGAAGTTCTTGTAAGTGCTGCCGTCAAAGGCAGAGACGGTCAAACCCGCCTAGGCAGTTGTGCACTTCACAATTTACAATCAACAAAAATAATCTATTTACATCTTTATTAACAAATTTGCAAAGTGGTAAGTAAGACTCTTTCCGCGTCAGAAAGTATTGCTATAATAATAATATCCTGGTTGCCCCCCTCAATCAGGTAAACACCGGCGAGTTCTACTCGCCGGTAGTTTTTTAAACCCGTTTTCACTTTCTTTTTTCGGAGATTTTCATATAATAATTTTTATCCGGTTGTCCCCCTCAACCGGATAAAAAACCGGTGTGAGTGATCACACCGGTGGTTTTTTAATTTGAAGCGGTAAAAGAAGTCATAAAACTGGGAAATAACAAAAAAGTAGGCTGATTATTCCCCAGCCTGCTTTTTTGTTTATATTCCAAATCCCATCTGACCCTC
>DHVH01000063.1 GCA_002412555.1 Marinilabiliaceae bacterium UBA5213
GGTAATGGTTACAACGGGCAACACTGGCACCACAACGACACTTGTCGTAAATGTCCAGGTATAATTGG
This sequence comes from Marinilabiliaceae bacterium UBA5213, assembly GCA_002412555.1. Classification (GTDB taxonomy): domain Bacteria; phylum Bacteroidota; class Bacteroidia; order Bacteroidales; family Marinilabiliaceae; genus Geofilum. The sequence goes on from DHVH01000063.1 coordinate 69, forward strand.
AAGCAAGGGAATTACCCGTCAAATCAATAGCACCGGTAGTAATTGTGGCTGTGTATTCCTCACCCGGCAATAGATTCACCAGTGGAGTAAATTCAGCTGTATAACCACTGTAGCTTACGGTTCCTAATACCGGAGTAGTTCCTCGCACAAGGGTAAATGTCGTATTGTTGATGGTGGCAGGATTCATGATTTTGTTAAAGGTCGCTTTCACTATTTTCCCGTAGGGAACATCGGTGGCGCCATTCAACGGATCGGTAATTGTAACATACAGGAGTGAGCCGGTGGCAAAACTCCATGTGGTGTCATTAATCATTGGGTTTCCGGCAACATCTTCCACACTATTTGTAATGGTTGCTGTGTACACTTCATTGGGTAACAAACTAAGAGCTGGTGTGAAAGTAGCTCTCACGCCAAGATAGGTCACACTCCCCGCAACAGCTGTTGTCCCCTGTTTCAGCAGAAAGGATGTTGCATTCACCGTTGCTGAATTCATAGGTGTACTAAAGTCGGCAGTAACCGCTTTATTCAGTGCCACATTTGAAGCTCCCTCAACAGGATCGGTAAGAATTACGTTGGGGGCATTGCCGGTGTTAAAAGTCCAGGTAGTGTCATTTCGCATATAGTTACCCATAGGATCCATCGCGCCACGTGTGACCGTTGCCGTATAGACCGTATTGGCGTCTAATAATGAAGCAGGGGTAAACGTAGCCGTAGTACCACTATAGGTTACCTGGCCGGAAACAATGTCCGCACCATTTTTCACGAAAAATGTACTTTCGTTAATGGTTGCAGACGCCATTGTCTCATTGAAAGTGGCGGTAATAACCTTGTTGGTTAATACATTGGTTGCTCCTTTTACCGGATCAGTTGTAATCACTTCAGGACAAATACCTTCCACCTCACCCGCGTAGTCATCTTTATCACATTGCGCGAAAAACGGTGTAAGTAGTATAAGGATAAAGCTCATACTTAATAAGCCAGAATATCTCCGCCGCTTTGGCGCAAAAATATTCTTTAATTTAAGTAGAAAAATTTTTTCTTTCATTTGTTTATGATTTTTTTAAGTAAATATTGGATAATCTCGACGCTATTTCGGGCAGGAAAATATTAACGTGCAAAGGTGCGATATCTTATGAACGCTCACGTTACATCGCCCACCGTAATTGTTACATATATCACTGTTTCCATTCATAATTACACCCGTACATTTTTCACCCTAAAGATGAGAATGATTATACAAAGAATCATTGCACATCTCTGAATTTAAGTTACATCATTCACGCATTTACAATACAAAAGAGCCTATCCGGATTGACAGGCCCTTTTGTATTGTATGAATAATATGAATGAATGTTATTGAAGAGAATTGATAAAATGATAGGATGATCTAATCTTCGTATCCGCTTTTAATGACAGTAGCAATCATTTTGAATTGCTCATTGGCGTCGAAACGATGACGTGCATGTGCCGGAATAATGATGCCGTCGCCTAGGTTCAGTTTAAACTTTTTTTTGTCAATCGTCAGTTCGGCAGCACCGTCAATGATCTGAATATAGGTATCGAAGGGTGATATCTTTTCCGCTAATTCTTCGCCGGCATCAAAAGAGGTGACCGTTATATTGCCAGACAATTTTTTAATGATTGTCTTACTGAGTACAGCGTTGGGCATATATTCTATAATTTCGACAATAATGTGCGATTTTGATTTTTCTAAATCTGTTTTTTCCATTGAATGCATAATACGCTGTTTTTATTCCAATAAATGAATGAGTGTTGTGTTACAAAGATAAATAAACACGACGAAAAGAATTTACATCAATGACCAAATATGTTACATAGTTTACTGATTTCTTACATTCGCTCCATGTACCAGGTCAGTTGTTTTTCCAGTTTCCTGGTTTCGAAAAGGCGGGTAATAATTTTCTGTAACCGATCAAAAGCCGTTTCGCTCTTCACCACATAATCGTACGCCGCATGATGCATACAGTCAATGGCCACTTCAATCTTATCCTGTTCCGAAAGCATAATCACCGGTAGTTCGGGATTAACGGCCTTTATCGTATCCAATGTTTCGATGCCGTTCATCACTTTCCTGTCAAAATGGTCAAACAGGTAATCGAGAATAATCAGATCCGGTTTGTGTGACAGATTTTCGAAACATTGCTCACCAGTAGTGTACGTTTCAATCTCAAACTCACCATGTTCAAGAAACTGAATCTCGAGCAAACGGAGAAAGACCACATCGTCGTCCACCAGAAAAAGTCTTATTTTATTTTGCATATAATGATTCGTGTTATTAACCTGTGAAATGTGCGCGTCAGATTATTATTCGCATAGTTGAATTTGTATGCTCATGCTCGTTGCATACTTATATTTTTTTTAAAACCTGGTATTCAGCCTCCAGTTCTCTGCAAGCTTGCATGCAAACATTCTCCAGCTGAAGAACCAGTTCAGAAATCCCATTGGTTTGTTGCTGTGAGCTGGCAAATTCCTGCACTTTCTTGGCCATCATTTCGAAATCGTGATTGATACCCATAATCGAGAAACTGGGTATCATCTTATGTATGGCTGAATAAAGGGCATCCCAGTCTTTATTCTTCATGCCTTGCTTCATGGCATCTACCAGTGGAGGCGTTTGTTCGAGGTACAGCGAAATCATCTCCATCATCAAGGCAGGGTTCGATTTTGTTCGTTGCATCAGATACACCAAATCGGTGCATTTGCCTTTTGTTTCCGTGTAGTCACCCTCATTCTTTTGTTCCCCCGAAGACAATGATTGTTTTACCAGGTTCACAATTTTGCTATAGAGCAGTCGTTCGTCCACCGGTTTGGCAATATAGTCGTTCATTCCCACAGCGGTGCATTTGGCCAGATCGACGGTGGTCACGTCGGCAGTAAGCGCAATGACCGGTATCCTCAATTGCAACCGGTTACGGATTATTGCCGTTGCTTCAAAACCATTCATTTCGGGCATCTGAAGGTCCATCAGTACAACATCGTAGCTATTCACTTTCAGCTTTTCAACCGCTATTTTCCCATTCTCGGCAATATCGCATTCGAAGCCAAATTCATCGAGAATTGTTTTCATGAGCAGCTGATTCAGCGGTACGTCTTCTGCAACCAGTACTTTAATTTTCTTTATTTCGCTGTGCAGCTCCATCAATTCAATCTCGGCATCGGGCATCATGTCCGTTTTCAGGAAATCGAGGGTGAAACTAAACATGGAACCTTTGTTGATCTCACTTTCTACCCAAATATCACCGCCCTGTGAGTCAACCAGTTTCTTTGCAATAGCTAATCCCAGGCCTGTTCCTCCGTAGAGTCTCGAACTCTCGCTCGAACCCTGCTGAAAGTTTTCAAAAATCTTTTCGAGTTTGTCTTTATCAATGCCAATTCCTGTATCAGATACCGAAAAGCGGAGGGTTATATCATCTTCTTTTTCCGCCACCTTTTTCACGCACACTTTTATACCCCCTTCGTTGGTGAATTTGATGGCATTGCTCACCAGGTTCAGAATGATCTGATGCAATCGTACCGGATCACCCAGCAGCACATCGGGAATCGTCTCATCGTACTCCACATCCAGTCTCAGATTTTTTTCCTCTATTTTTTGTTTGAACAGATGTAACATGGCTGAGAGGGACAACCCGGGCCGGAAAGGTATTTGCTCGAAAGTCATTTTGCCGGCATCTACTTTTGCCAGGTCAAGGATGTCGTTGATCAGTACGATAAGCGCGTCACCACTCATTTTGATGGCAGTGAGGTATTCTTTTTGTCTTGCGTTCAGTTCGGTTTTCAGCAGCACTTTCGTGAATCCGATAATGGCAGTCATCGGAGTGCGTATCTCATGACTCATGTTCGAGAGAAATTGTTGCTTGGCTTTCACCGCCTCCTCAGCTTTCCGGGTGGCCAGCTGGGCATTTTTTTTTGCGATCTGTGCCTGTTCATTTGCCATCTCAGCCAGTTCCTTGGCCTCAGTCAGCTCCCTGGCTTTGCGTTTCTGATCGGTGATATCACGTGCCACAATCACAACACCCAATACATTCCCACTGTTATCCCTGAAAACAGATCCATTGAACAGGACATCGGTCAGTTTGCCGGAAATATGCCGTAAAGTGAGTGGATAATCTGCCACAGAGCCTTTCTCAAATACCGCCTGATATATTTCCCGTGCTTTTTGGGGTTCGGTAAAATAATCGAAAAAATTGCTGTCGGTGATCTCATCCCGCGACAGGCCAATGATATGCGCAGTGGCACTGTTCATATCCATTATTTTCCCTTCTGTACTGATGGTTAGCAATGGGTCCAGACTGGCTTCTATCAGACTACGGGCATATTGAGATTCTTGTTGTTCCATTATTGTTGCTCTTTTTGCTCAGATTTCTTCAATAGGGGTTCGATGTCTGTTCTTTAACAATTTGAATTGTGAAGGGGTCAGTCCTGTCACTTTCTTAAACTGGTTGGATAAATGAGATACGCTGCTATATTGCAACTGGTAAGAAATTTCCGTGAGATTTAGCTCTTCGTAGAGTAACAATTCTTTCACCCGTTCTATTTTATGTAGAATGATAAATTGCTGAATAGTCACCCCTTTTACTTCTGAAAACAAATTGGAGAGATAAGTATAATCATAATGCAATTTCTCACTGATATAATCGGAATAATTAATTTTAGGTAGTTCATCGGCATAATGGACCATTTCCACAATCACATTCTTGATTTTCTCAATCAGCACAGCCCGTTTATCGTCCATCAATTCAAGGCCTGAATCATACAATGCAGCTTTCAGGGCATCGTGCTGACTTTCGGTCAGCTCTTCCATGATCTCCACTTCTCCCAGATCAACCACGATGAAATGAAGTCCAAGCTTTTTCAGCTCTTCTTTCACCACCATTTTGCAGCGAAGGCTAACCATGTATTTGATATAGATTTTCATTTTCTTGCTTAGAAAACAGTACACAATCAGGAAGAGGTTATTTAATCAGGAAAAATAGGGTGTGATGATGGAGCACAGAGTCTCCATCTTATCTCTGTGTTGCATGTTCAATATACTTTAAACACTTTCCGGGAATTAAAGTTGTTATCTTAACTTTTTAATCCGATAAATATTCCTTGTCAACCTGTTTGTTCCGAAAATGTTACAGTTTCAATCATGGCAATATAATCTGTAAAATATATAACTTTTTCACATCAATATATAAGCTTTTTGAGAGGAGTCGTCACTACCTTTACCATCGTAATATTGACACACATCCATTCAATGTGGGCGATTGTTGCCATTTTTGCCTGGTGTAGACTGAGACATGATGTTTAATTATGAATAATAATCATTTAAAAAGAAACCTAAAATGAAAAAAACAATTTTTTTTGCACTGCTGGCGATATTTTCACTGGGTGCAGCACCTACTTTTGCAGCAGTAAGCGCATCAAATGAAAACGTTGCAACGGAAGCCACATTAACCACCGAAGAGGTGAATGCGCTGAAAGAGCGTGTGACTGAGATTCGTGAAATGGACAAATCTGAACTGACGGCATCGGAAAAAAGTGAACTAAAAGGTGAGCTCAAAGAGATCAAGGAAACAGTACAGAACGAACCTG
>DHVH01000055.1 GCA_002412555.1 Marinilabiliaceae bacterium UBA5213
GCCAGAGATTTGGCTGCTTCATTGCAACTCACCCATCCTGAAGTGAAGGTCAACTGGCCTTCAGTGGACGCCTTCAAGACCGACAACAACAGCTACCCCGTAAAAGTGACCGTTGAGAATCAAGAGGCTTGTCCCCGATACAGCGGCGTCACCATCAGCGGCATTACCGTTAAGGAGTCGCCCGACTGGCTGAAAAACAAACTGCGGAGCATTGGGATGTCCCCCATCAACAATGTAGTGGACATCACCAATTTTGTACTACACGAATGCGGCCAGCCCCTGCATGCCTTTGATGGCGATCAGATAGTCGGTAACCATGTGGTGGTTAAAACCCAGACGGCAGGCACCAAATTCATCACCCTCGACGAAAAGCAACGGGAGCTGCATGCCGATGACCTGATGATCTGCAATGAGCAAGAAGGTATGTGCATCGCCGGCGTGTTTGGCGGTATTAAAAGCGGGGTGACCGAAAAAACCACCAAATTATTTTTAGAAAGCGCCTGTTTCAATCCGGTTTATGTCCGACAAACATCGCGCAGACACATCCTCTTTACAGATGCCTCCTTCCGCTTTGAACGGGGCACTGATCCCAATATGACCATCTATGCCCTCAAAAGAGCGGCCCTTCTGATCAAAGAATTGGCCGGTGGTGACATATCGAGTGACCTAGTGGATGTCTATCCCCAGCCGGTTGGTGATTTTGAAATAGACCTTTTGTGGAAAAACATACAACGCCTCATTGGCAAGGAACTTGAACAGGGTTTGATTAAGAAAATATTGCAAGCATTGGATATTCGCATTCTGAATGAAAACGCTGAGGGCTTAAAAGTTGCCGTACCGCCTTACCGTGTTGATGTGCAGCGCGAAGCCGATGTGATCGAAGAAATCCTTCGGGTATACGGCTTTAATAATGTGGAGATGGCGACCAAGGTCAATTCCACCATTGTCTATTCACCCCGTCCCGATCAACACCAGCTGCGGAATATTATTGCTGAACAATTGCTGGGTGCCGGATTTCAGGAGATCATGTGTAATTCACTGACCAAGGCTTCCTATTATGAGACGTCCACCCAATTTCCGGCTGCGCAGACCGTTGAATTGGCTAACCCCTTGAGCAGCGACCTGAATGGCATGCGGCAAACCTTGTTGTTTGGGGGACTGGAATCCATTCGCCACAATCGCAATCGGCAGCATCCCGACTTGAAATTATTTGAGATGGGCAATAGCTATATGCTGAAAGAAGGAGCTGATAAATCGGTGCAAAAAAGCTATAAGGAAGAGCAGAGATTGGCATTGTTCATGACAGGCACCAAAGTGCCTGCCAATTGGAACTCACCCGCTCAAAAGGTGTCGTTTGCCGACATCAAAACCCATGCTGAAAACATCTTAAAGCGACTGGGCATCACGCCAAATCAGTGGCAAACAAAAGGATTGGAAGCCGATTTATTAAAAGAAGGACTCCAATATTCAGTCGCCAATAACCTGATAATGACCGTTGGGATGGTCAACACCCAACTGCTCAAACAATTTGACATAGACGAAGCAATATTATTCGCCGAAATGAACTGGGATGCACTGGTGAAAATTGCATCCCGACAAGAAGTGCTCTACACTGAGCTGTCGCGTTTCCCCGAAGTAAAAAGGGATTTGGCACTGTTGCTTGATAAGGAGGTTCAGTTCTCAGCCGTAGAAGCCATCGCACGTAAAACGGAAAAGAAATTGCTCAAAAGCATCTCTTTATTTGATGTGTACGAAGGTGAAAAGCTGGGTGCCGACAAAAAATCCTATGCCATCACTTTTGTCCTCGAAGACACCACCAAAACACTAACCGACAAGCAAATTGACAAAATCATGCAAAGTCTCACCGCTGCCTTTGAGCGTGAGTTAGGAGCCAAACTGAGAGGATAAGCTTCAAACAACCATCCAACCAAAATCCCGGTCAGTCTGCAAAGACTGACCGGGATTTTTGCTTAAATAAGAAATGGGACCACCTCGTTTGGCGCATCCCATTTCTAACCTTAACCCTAACCCAAAATTATGAAAAACCTAATTCTATCTATTAAACAAATAAAAATCTTTTTGGTTTAAAAAGAGAGGCGAAAAACACCTCTCTTTTCACTTTTTACCCTAACCCTAATCCTTATGAGAACTTTACACCATTGTCAAGTGTGTTTGTCAAATTCTTATGCAAGTTTATCAAAAAGCCTTGAGACTACAATGATCTTTAACTCTTTTTAACCAGAAAAACATTGACTTTTTAAAATAATTTTCGAAACCCTTACCCCTCCTATGCTTCCAAAATTGAAATATTATGTTCGTTTGTTTGATTCTAAAAAATTGTAAACAGAATCTTAAATCAATCTAATCTACATCTAACTTCACATAAAATTTACGTCGCAAAACGCATCTTATTAGTGACTAAAATCACGTTTTAGAGTATATTTCTTAGCAAATATAAACACACCTTTTACTGCTTGCAAGTATGGTTTTGGGCTTAACAAATTATTAACAGGAAGGGAGGAGAAGGGTTGGGAAGGGAAGGGTTGTGAAGGGTTGATATGTAGCGTAGCGAAATCCCGCGGAGCGGGAGGGTGGGAGTTATAGCGTCGAGCGGCGAAGTGAAACAGGAGTTGTAACGAAGTGAAATACCGAGTCGAAGTCCCGCGAAGCGGGAACGGTACCCACGATGCGGGATAAGATCGGTTGATTGTTATTGTTTTACCAAGAATCTGTGCACTAATTAGAATTCGTTTAATTGACTCCGTCGATCTTCGATTAGATGACAAAAAATTAATTCAGCACAAAATGGTAAGTAATGGTTCCCTTTTGGTAAGCTGGCGCATTGGCATCCGGATTAAAACGTGCCCTTAAGGCTGCTTTCCGGGCCTCGTTCCACAAATAAGAATTCTGGGTGGTAGAGCCTCTTAAAATAGGTTGTGCGTTCGTTACCACGCCTGTCTTGTCAACAGTGATCTCCACCACAACAATACCTTCCTCCTGGATATTATAGGCAGGTGGAGGCAATGAACCGGAGAGACTTCGGCCCGATAAATTGAAGGAATTGCCTGAAGCGCCTCGGCCTGTTCCAGTGCGACTACTAGAATTAGGATCACCGGTCAGCGCACCCTGTGAACCGCTACCTGCGGTTTCTCCGGCCGACTGAGAAGTCGAGCCTGTATTGCTAAAAGCGCCACTCACTGCATTTCGGGCAGCAGCGGCCTGCCGCTCCTGCTCTTCACGCTTGCGACGTTCTTCTTCTAGTTGACGTTGGCGCTCCAATTCTTGCTGACGGACACGCTCCTCCTCAATTCTTCGCTGGCGATCGACTTCGGCCTGACGTTGACGTTGTTCTTCGATGCGTTTTTGTTCTGCTTCCTTACGTGCCTTCTCTTCAGCAGAAACGGCAGGAGCTTCCTCCACATTCTGCGTCATCAATTGTTCTCGCGCTGGCCGGGGGGTAGAAGCAGGTGGCGGCGTAGTAGGTGTGGGACGAGCAGGTGTTGGGGGCGTTGGCTGAGCAACAGGCGCACTGCGCGCAGGAACAGCAGGTCCCATGCCAGTTGGCGAGTCACCCAGGGCAACAATAACACCTTCCTCCTCCTGGGGAATGCTGCTCAAGCCCAAAATCATGAGCAATAACAACAGTACCACATGAAAAACAGTTGTACCAATTACCCCATACGTCTTATCGCTGCGCTTTTCTTCCATATCACCTTGCTCTGGTAGCCAGAATCATTTTATAATTATTGTTCTTGGCAATATTCATTACTTTTACTACTTCTTTCATAGGCACATTTTCATCCACGTGTAATGAAATATACACATCCGTTTCATTGCCTATCTGCTGACGCAAGGCCGACTCAATCTGATTAAAACTGACCCTACGTGACTCCACATAATAGTTGAGTTCACGGGTTATAGAGACAGTCGTGAGTGGCTTGGCAGCGGCCTGCTGCTGACTTTGCGGCAACAAAAGCTTGATGGCATTGGGATTGACCAATGTTGAAGTAATCATAAAAAAGATAAGCAACAAAAACACTATATCAGTCATGGACGACATGCTGAAAGTAGGGTTGATTTTACTTCGAGATTTTAATGCCATTGTTCTTTGTTTTAGCGGGCCGGTTCGTTCAAAATATCCATAAACTCCATGGTGCGTGCTTCCATTTTAAAGACGACTTTTTCGACGCGTGCCACCAGAAAATTATAGGCAAAATAGGCAATAATACCCACAATAAGTCCTGTTACCGTAGTCACCAAAGCCGTATAAATACCGCCTGCCAGTTGATCTACCATAATATTATTACCGGCATTGGACATTTCCCAAAACGATTTAATCATACCAATTACTGTACCAAGAAATCCAATCATGGGCGCCCCTCCGGCTACAGTAGCTAAAGTGGGCAGACCCTTTTCCATACGGGAGACTTCCAGGTTACCCACATTTTCAATGGCCGTGCTCACATCACTTAAGGGACGGCCAATACGGGAAACCCCCTTTTCGATCATGCGTGAGATGGGATGATTATTGGAGCGACACAGCGCCAAGGCCGAGTCAATTTTACCATCATGGATATAATCCTTAATGCGATTCATAAAGGTCGTATCCTCTATTGAGGCCCTCTTAAGCGCAAAATAGCGCTCCACAAAAATATAAACGGCAACAATAGACAAGAAAGCAAGCGGAACCATAATCCATCCCCCCTTCAGCATCAACTCAATTAGATTTATACTTTGCTCTACCGCTTCTCCACCTTCCATATCTGCATCCAGAGCTTGTCCGGCTGCCTGTATCATCAAAAAAGGATTCATAATCGACTTTTATTTTGGTTATTTTATAATGTGCTAAATTAAAAAAAATGCATGACCAATTACAACACTTCCCACAAATTATATCTCAACGCAAACTCCATACAAATACCATTCCGAAAATCCCCCCAACTTTGCTGGCGCGATAGTATAGCATGTACCGGAGAAAAAATATTTTGTCCACAGATGACACAGATGAGCACAGATTTTTGTCACCTAATTAACGCTAATTAAAACGAATTTTTATAGGTCACAGGATTCTTGATAAACCAATAACTACCAACCTCCTGTCTCCCTTCGCCCTCTTGACCTCTTCACCTATCTACCTAATAACCTCTTAACCTATTGACCTAATAACCTCTTGACCTATTGACCTATTCACCTCTTGACCTATTGACCTATTGACCTATTGACCTATTGACCTAACAACCTATT
>DHVH01000203.1 GCA_002412555.1 Marinilabiliaceae bacterium UBA5213
ACCTCATTCCGGATGGCCTCCTGAAGAATTTTATCTGTAGGCACCATTACCCCGAGGTCAATCACGTCATAGTTGTTGCAGGCCAGAATAACGCCCACAATATTTTTTCCAATATCGTGCACATCTCCCTTCACAGTAGCCATCAAAATGCGTCCGGCCTTTTTAGCCGCATTGCCTGAAGCACGCTTTTCCTCTTCGATAAAAGGTTGAAGCCAGGCCACTCCCTTTTTCATCACACGTGCGGTTTTTACTACTTGCGGCAAAAACATTTTTCCAGAACCAAACAACTCACCTACGATGTTCATGCCATCCATAAGTGGCTGCTCAATAATATCCAGGGCAAATTCATATTTCGTGCGCGCCTCCGCCAGATCTTCTTCAATGTAATCGGCAATGCCTTTGATGAGGCTGTGGTGCAGGCGCTTCTCCAGTGGTTCAGAACGCCAGGCATCCTTAGCTGCAGCTACAGTGCCCTCCTTTTCAGCCTTATAGCTCTCGGCCTTTTCAATAAGCCTTTCCGTAGCATCCGGTCTGCGGTTAAGTACCACATCTTCGACCAACTCGAGCAAGTCGGGCTCAATTTCATCATAAATCTGAAGCATGCCGGGATTAACAATCCCCATATCCATACCCGCCTGAATGGCATAATAGAGGAATACCGAATGGATGGCCTCCCGTACCCTGTCGTTACCGCGGAACGAAAATGACAGGTTGCTCACCCCACCACTGATGCGCGCATAAGGCAGGTTTTTTTTGATCCACCGGGCTGTATTGATGTAATCCACCGCATAGTTGTTATGCTCTTCAATACCCGTGGCTATAGCCAGCACATTGGGATCGAAAATAATGTCTTCCGGTGGGAAGCCAATTTTCTGCGTCAGTAAATCATAGGCACGCTGGCAAATTTCGATGCGACGCTCAAAACTGTCGGCCTGCCCCTTTTCGTCAAATGCCATGACCACGACCGCTGCACCAAAGTCTTGGACAACGGCAGCATGACGAAGAAACTCTTCCTCGCCCTCTTTCAGACTGATGGAATTAACAACCGATTTACCTTGGATGCACTTCAGCCCAGCTTCCAGCACTTCCCAACGGGAAGAGTCAATCATTACCGGAAGGCGCGCAATATCAGGCTCAGCGCCCATCAGATTTAAAAAGGTCACCATTTCCTTTTTGGCTTCCAGCATGGCGTCGTCCATGTTCACATCAATCACCTGCGCCCCGCCATCCACCTGATCGCGAGCCACCGTCAGGGCCTCCTCGTATTTTTCTTCCCGAATGAGTCGGGCAAACTTTTTAGATCCAGCCACATTGGTACGCTCACCAATATTGACAAAATTGGTCATTTTATCAATGGTCAAAGGCTCCAAGCCGCTTAAGCGGGTGGTTTTTTCCAGAGTGGTTGGCACGTGCGGCACACCATCTTTCAATAATTGGGCAAAAGCGGAAATGTGTTCAGGCGTAGTACCACAACATCCGCCAATGATATTCACCAGACCCTGTTTCAAATAGTCCAAAATCTGCGGTGCCATCTCATCCGGCGTTTCGTCGTATTCACCAAACTGGTTAGGCAATCCCGCATTGGGGTAGGCACTTACGTAGAAAGGCACCTTCCGGCCCAGCTCCTCCACATACAAGCGCAAGTCCGAAGCCCCAAAGGAACAGTTCAACCCGATGGAAAAGAGCGGCATGTGCGACACTGAAATTATGAAGGCCTCCATGGTTTGTCCCGACAAGGTACGTCCACTGGCATCGGCTACAGTGACCGACACCATTACAGGAAAGTCCTCTATGCCACGACGACGCAGCTCTCGCTGGATGCCATAGAGCGCAGCCTTGGCATTGAGGGTGTCAAAGATGGTTTCGAGCAACAGGATATCAACTCCGCCATCGAGCAGGCCAGCCGCCTGCTCACCGTAAACATCCGCCAAGTCATCAAAAGTCACCGCCCTGTAGCCAGGATTATTCACGTCGGGCGACAGCGAAGCAGTCTTGTTGGTTGGCCCCATTGAGCCGGCCACAAACCGGGGCTTGTCGGCAGTATAGAATTTTTTGGCAGCTTCTGCGGCCAAAGCCGCAGAAGTTTTATTCAGCTCATAAACCAGATCCTCCATCTGGTAATCGGCCTGAGAAATGCTGTTGGCATTAAAGGTATTGGTCTCAATAATATCAGAACCAGCCGTTAAATATTGTTCATGAATGGCCGAAATAATATCGGGTCGCGTCAGTGACAACAAATCATTATTGCCCTGAACAAGGGAGGGGTGATGGGCAAAGCGCTCACCTCTAAATCCTTCTTCGCTTAACTTATATTGCTGAATAAGACTTCCCATGGCACCATCCAACAATAGAATACGCTCCCGGGCGGCCTTATGTAATAATTCCGTTCTGGTCATCTCTAGAATATGATTTTAATTATCTGTTCTCTTTGGTCGCACAAAACAACCGCACACTTTTCATCGCCCTGATGATAAAAAATGATTTCGGTCATGATTCTGTGAAAACAACAAAGATAAGGATTAATAGGGATAAACAAATCCTTTATTGGCAGGATGTGTTGTCCTGGGTATAGAGTATACTTGCAAAGACTAACTACGAACTTATTTTTTTCTTATCTTCACGGTTTAAAATAGGGGCCGATTATTTAGTGCTCAAAAATCTGTTAAATCACCTGTAAACACTGCTCCAATCATGAGTGAAACCCTACTGGAAGCATTAATGCAACTCTTCGCCCTCCTGACTGACGTACAGAAGGAGAGGCAGACCGGTCGTGGGTATTCTCTGGTTCAGGATTTCCTGTCCAAACATTTTAGTAGAGAATATGTGGAGCAATACCTGGGGCGCTTCGAAGTATACCTCAACCGTTACCATTCGGAAGTGTACAGCGACAATCAGGAACTGAAAAACAAGCAATCCAACGATAACCAGTCGCGCATTCACAACATAGCCACCAAAATAAATGCGGAGCTGGAGCAGGAACCAAAAATTGTTCTGTTTGCCCAGTTACTGGATTTTCTAAAAAAGGACGAGGAAATTGGTGAGGCTGAAGTCCGGTTTGTTGATTTACTGGCGGCCAAATTTATGATTGAGCCCTCCGACTATGTTAATCTCAAGAACTTCATCCTGCGGGAGCCTTTGGATGTGCCCGACAAAAACTTACTGCTTTTAGTCAGTGGTCAAAATGAGAAGCCACATCCCGATATCAAACTTTTGTTCAACCCCAAGCAACAAGTCACCGTTTGGGTATTACATGTCACCAGTACCAACACCTACATATTCAGATATGCAGGAGAAAGAAACCTTTATCTGAATGGGCACAAAATAGACCGTAACCGACCATATACGCTGGCAGTAGGGTCGGTGATCAAAACCTCCCGCATGCCGCCTGTCTATTACAGCCGGGTATCTGAAAAATTCATTCACCAAAAAGAAACCGGCAGAATTATTTACCGGGCCATTGACGTTTCTTACAAGTTCAACAACAACCAGATAGGCATCCATCCCTTTAGCTTTACGGGGCGGTCCGGACAACTTGTAGGCATCATTGGCGGCAGCGGAACCGGAAAATCGACCTTGCTCAATGTGCTCAATGGCAATTTTAAACTCAGTTCAGGTCAAATTATCATCAATGGCTACGACCTCATTCAGGAGAAAGAATCGCTGCGTGGACTCATTGGCTATGTGCCCCAGGATGACCTTCTTAAAGAAGAACTAACGGTCTTCGAAAACCTTTGGTTCAATGCGCGCCTGTGTTTTAGCGACCTTAGCAAAGACAAAATAAAGAAACTGGTAGAGGATGCCTTGCAGGATTTCGATCTGGTGGAGGCACGTGATTTGGTGGTGGGTACGCCCCTTAATAAAATATTAAGCGGGGGACAAAGAAAGCGCCTCAACATTGCCCTTGAACTGATTCGGGAACCTTCCATTCTCTTTGTAGATGAGCCCACATCAGGTCTGTCGTCCATGGATTCGGAAAAGGTGATGCTGCTTTTAAAACGTCAGGTTTTAAAAGGAAAACTGGTGGTTATCAACATTCACCAGCCCTCATCAGATCTTTATAAATTGCTGGATAAGCTGTTGATGATCGACAAAGGCGGACGCATCATTTACAATGGCAACCCCATGGATGCCATTGCCTATTTCAAAAGGGAGGCCAACTACGTCAACCCGGAAGAACGAGAGTGTTATGTCTGCGGCAACGTTAAAACAGAGCAACCCTTGCGCATAGTTGAAGCCCGAATTGTCAATCCTTATGGCAAACTGATTCGGAAACGGAAAGTGAGTCCCGAAGACTGGTACAAGCTTTACATTGATAACTTTGAGGATAAATTTGAATGGAAATCCAAACGCGACCTCACCAAAAAAGAACCGCTTCCTAAAAACTGGTTCAGCATACCCAACCGTAAAAAGCAGTTCTGGATTTTTGCCATGCGCGATGCGCTATCGAAATTAAAGGACAAGCAATATTTGGCCATTAATATTCTGGAAGCGCCCTTGCTGGCCTTGATTCTGGGATTTTTCACCAAATTTCTCAGCGGGTCGTCGGGCGACCCCGACTTGTACGTATTTTCAGAAAATGTGAATATTCCGGCCTACCTCTTTATGAGTGTGGTCGTTTCCCTGTTTATTGGTCTGAATGTTAGTGCCGAGGAAATCATACGCGACAGGCGCTTAAGAAAAAGAGAATCATTCCTTAATCTAAGTCGGTTTAGCTTCCTGAATAGCAAAATTTTTGTACTCTTCATAATCTCAGCTGTCCAATCCTTAAGCTTTGTATTGATCGGCAATGCCATCCTCGAGATTGAAGGCTTGACCCTCAGCTATTGGGCCATCATATTTTCCACGGCTTGCTTTGCCAATATGCTGGGGCTCAACATCAGCAGTGGACTTAATTCAGTTGTGGCCATTTATGTGCTTATACCACTGATTCTGGTCCCCCACCTGCTATTCAGTGGTGTCATTGTCAATTACGACAAGCTACACAGCTCCATAGCCTCCAAAGAATATGTGCCCCGCATTGGCGATATGATGATTACCCGCTGGTCGTACGAAGCCCTGGCAGTCACCCAGTTCAAAAACAACCACTATCAGAGACATTTCTTTGAAGAGGAGAAAGCCATGAGTCAGAGCTCATATTATGGCAGCACACTCATCCCGGAACTCATTAAACTCAATGATGCTTGTAGATGGGCAGCAGAGCGGAACGATGCACCGACCGTTAAAAAACACAGTAAAACGCTGGCAGCCGCTCTACAACAGTTTCACCGAGAACTTCCTGACCTGGTACCTGGCGATTTAATAAAAAACGAACTGGTCAACTATCCGGATAGTCTGCACCGCAGCATACAAAACACCCTGCTGGGTGTTCAAACGAAATACAACAGAGAATTTCAGTATTTCTCAACACTTAAAGACGCGAAAATAGAAGCCTTGGTTAAGGAAATGGGTTCTATCAACAACCTGGTAGCACTCAAACAACAGCACTTTAATGAGGCCTTGGCCGACTGGGTGCTAGACAGGAAAGAAGTACGGCAACTTGAATTTTATGAAGACCGCTACATACAAAAGAAGCATCCCATTTATAAAAATCCATCCGCACAATGGGGACGCGCCCATTTTTATGCTCCGGCAAAAAGGATAGGTCCCGTATTAGTGCCAACCGGACTGTTCAATGTAATGGTCATGTGGGTAGGGATTTTATTGTTGTACATCACCTTGTATCTGGACATATTGCGACGCATCATCCGCTACTTTGAGACCTTCAAATTGCGACAGCTCAATAAGCGTCTGCAACGTATGGGCACATAGTTTTTGAAAATAAGGAGCCAAATACTGAAAGACTCGTTAAAAGAAAAGAGCCGGAAATTTCCGGCTCTTTTCTTTTATATTCACCCTAAACGGGAGTTTGAAAAAACCTTAATAAGTAGACAGTGCGATTCTGAGTTTCTCAAATCGCGCCTCATAATCAATCATGGACTCCCGGATGACCTGACGCGCTTCTTCTGCTTCATAGGTATGGGTAATCTCGGACTCCCGCGTCATGCCAGGCATGTCTTTATAAGTCAGAAAATAATGCTTCAAGCGCTCCAGTACCAGCTCAGGTAATTCGGTTACATTGGTAACCCCGCCATAAACAACGTCGCCTTTTAGCACGGAAATAATTTTATCATCAGCTGCATTGCCATCAATCATCCTAAAACCACCAATGGGAATCACCTCCGCAATAATGTCGCCATGCATCACGTCCTTCTCAGTAAGTACGCATACGTCCAGCGGATCGCCATCACCTTTGATGTCCGTCTTCCCGGTCTTCTCTTCACAGAACTTGCCGACATTGGCTCCACAATAGGTCTGCGGAATAAAGCCATACAAGGAGGGCACCACGTTGGAATATTTCTGGGGACGGTCAATTCGCAGGTAACCGCTCACCTTATCAATTTCATATTTAATGGTGTCGGTAGGCACTACCTCAATAAAACACATGACAGAATTGGGAGCATCAACGCCAATATCAATCCCGTGCCAGGGATGTGATTTGTAGCGAAGCCCCATTAATCTGCCTATCGGATCCATTATGCTGTTTGAAGCCATACTTTTATTTGTTGTTTTTTTTGGTTTACGCATTGTACTTTGATTTGTATTTGCAAAATAAACGCATTTTCGCCATTAATGCTACCTTTTTGTATTAAGAAGCTGTTTTAAGTTTACCCGGCCCAGCCTGACCGGTCGAGACTCCGATATTGAACAGCTTCGGCCACATGATGGGCCTGTATGCTTTCTGACCCTTCCAGATCGGCAATGGTTCTGCTCACCTTTAAAATCCGGTCATACGCGCGTGCCGATAGATCCAGCTTCTCCATGGCATTCTTCAACAGTCGACCTCCCGCCTCATTAGGTGTGGCGTATTTCCGCAACATCTTTGTACTGATCTGCGCGTTGCAATGCACCCCCTCGTGCTGCCGGTAACGCTCGTACTGAATGTTGCGGGCAGCTATCACCCGGGCGCGCACCGACGAGCTATTTTCAGCCATAGGGGCTTCGGCCAGTTTTTCAAAAGATACCGGTACCACTTCAACATGCAAATCTATCCGGTCGAGCAGCGGACCCGAAATGCGGTTCAAATATTTCTGCACCACACCCGGCGAACACATACAGGCCTTTTCGGGATGGTTGTAATACCCGCAGGGACAGGGATTCATACTGGCGATCAACATAAAGCTGGCGGGGTAGTCCAGCGCATAGCGCGACCTCGAAATCGATATCTGCCGATCCTCCAATGGCTGTCGCAAAACCTCCAAAACGGAACGCTTGAACTCGGGCAGCTCATCCAAAAACAACACCCCGTTGTGGGCCAAAGAAATCTCCCCCGGCTGAGGAAAAGCCCCTCCGCCGGTCAGGGCAACATCAGAGATGGTATGGTGGGGCGACCGGAAAGGCCTTTGCGTCAACAAAGCTGCATGTCCTGCCATCTTTCCGGCCACGGAATGAATCTTGGTGGTTTCCAGGGCCTCCTTTAACTGCAAAGGGGGCAATATGGTCGAAAGTCGCTTGGCCAGCATGGATTTTCCGCTTCCGGGAGAGCCTATCATGATCATGTTATGACCCCCTGCCGCTGATACCTCCAAGGCTCTTTTCACACTTTCCTGACCTTTCACATCCGAAAAATCGTTATCGCAAGTGGACATGCCCATCAAAAACTCTGCATCTGTATCGACTACGGTACGTCTCAGGTCGCCCTTTCCATTCAAGAAATCGATGACTTCGCCAATGTTTTCAGCACCGTATACTTCCAGTCCTTCCACAACAGCTGCTTCGCGTGCATTGGCTTTGGGCAGTATCATGCCCTTAAAGCCTTCGCTGTGGGCCCGCACTGCCATGGGCAGGGCGCCCTTGATGGCTTTCAGACTCCCGTCGAGCGACAGCTCACCCATAATCACAAAATCAGGCACCTTATCTCCCGCTATCTGCTCATCCCCTGCCAATATACCAATAGCCAGGGGCAAATCATAAGCCGAACCTTCCTTGCGGGTATCCGCCGGTGCCATATTAATAACAATCCGCTTTCCGGGCCAATCGTAGTTGAACACCCTGAAAACGGATTCGATGCGTTGCTGACTTTCTTTGACGGCATTATCGGGCAAGCCCACCATAAAAAAGCGGATGCCCCGCGAGATATCCACTTCAATAGTGATGAGTATGGCATCAATTCCGGTTAATGCTGCCCCAAAGGTTTTTACTAACATATTTTTGCGGGTTAGAATTATTCTGCACAATTTAATAAAAAAATATATTTCAGGAAAGCCCGTAAGGATTTTGTATTTTTGTAAAAAGAAAAGCTGTTATTATGAAGTTTTCATTTATTAAGCTGCCCCAGCACAGGAAGTTCAATATAGAACCCATCTACTACGATGCGGCAAGGGAAGAACGTAAAGAAAGAGAGCGCAACATCAGGATGGAATTGGGCCTTAAACCCCTGGAAGAGGAGGAAGGGACTCATTACCGAAGCCATCTAAAGGGGAAAATGAATCGTCGCATCAAAGGACACTTTGAGGTGACGCGCAGCGCCAGAAAAAAATCAAACATCCGTTTGATTATTATCTTAATAGCCCTGATGATTTTTTTCTATTACCTTTTACATGCCGGGTACGACTGGTACAGCAGGTTTTTATAAAGAGAGACAACAGCCCATGTCGGATATCATTCAACTGTTACCCGATTCGGTAGCCAATCAAATCGCTGCCGGAGAGGTGATTCAACGACCGGCCTCGGTCATTAAAGAACTGGTAGAGAATGCCATTGATGCAGGCGCCGGCGAAATCAAAGTGCTTGTTAAAGATGCTGGTCGCACACTCATTCAGGTGATCGACAACGGTTCGGGCATGACCGAAACCGATGCCCGCATGGCGTTTGAGCGCCATGCTACCTCCAAAATCTGCGTAGCCGCCGATCTTTTTGCCCTGCGCACCATGGGCTTCAGAGGAGAAGCGCTGGCTTCCATTGCCGCCATTGCCCAGGTGGAATTAAAAACCAAAAGGGCCGACAGTGATTTGGGCACTCACATCGTCATAGCCGGCTCGCGCGTTGAAAAGCAGGAAGCGGTTGCCTGCGACACTGGCAGCAACTTTCTGGTCAAAAACCTCTTTTTCAATGTCCCTGCCCGCCGCAAATTCCTGAAGACCAATTCCACCGAGCTGCGACATATCATCAATGAATTTCAGCGTATAACACTGGCCAATCCACAAGTGGCCTTCAGCCTAACGCACAACGACCAGCCCCTGATGAAACTGCCCGCCGCCAACTACCGTCAACGCATAGCAGGCGTAATGGGGCGCCACATCAACAACCACCTCATACCGGTCAACACCCAGGCCACCATCCTGAATGTGCATGGCTTCATTGGAACCCCTCAGGGTTCCAGAAAAACGGCCGGCGATCAGTTCTTTTTCGTAAACAACCGCTTTATGCGTCATCCCTATCTGCACAAAGCAGTCATGGACGCCTTTGCCAACCTGATACAAACAGATGCCTATCCATCCTATTTTCTCTACTTCGACATCGACCCCGAAATGATCGATGTCAATATCCACCCCACCAAGACAGAGATTAAATTCGAAGATGAAAAGCTGGTCTGGAAAGTCCTGAATGCCTCCATTCGCGAGAGTCTGGGCAAACACAACATTGTGCCCTCCATCGATTTTGACACCGAAGGGCAAATAGAGATTCCCTCACGGGCCAAGCATGATGTGGCAGCACCCCGCATCCATTTCAACCCCGACTACAACCCCTTTAATACCGAATCGCCTCATCTCCGGGAGAGAGATGTACCACCCCAAAACTGGGAAAGTCTTTACCGGGACTTTGAAACGCACATGGGCGATTTAGACGAAGATCAAGGCTCGGGCACCATTCTGCTGTCGTCCAGAGGTAATGACACACCCCTTCAGGAAACAATGGTCAATACCCCTGAAGATCACCCCATTCAGGATTCTACCTACCTGCAAATCAAAAACCGCTACATCCTAACGCCCGTTAAATCAGGCTTGATGATCATTGATCAGCGAAGGGCCCATGAGCGCATCTTATTTGAGCGCTTTATCCAAATCATACAAACCAAAAAATCGACCACCCAGCAGGTTTTGTTTGCTGAAGCCATCAGCTTTAGTGCCGATGATGCCGCTT
>DHVH01000111.1 GCA_002412555.1 Marinilabiliaceae bacterium UBA5213
CACCAATATTACCACTGAGTATCGTTGGATGATTGACTGGATTTCTTTGCGACAAGGCCGTTTCAGACCCACTAAAACCACCATATAACTGCACCCCGTCCTTGACTTCAAAAGCAATGGCCCGGTCGGTACCACTAGTCGGTTTGTAAACACCGGCAGCTATCCAAAGCTCATCGCCAAAGACGGCAGTCTGCAAGGCAGCCTGCAAACCCGCAGCATCGGCCCATGATTCACCGCTACCGGTGGCTCCTTCCTTGACAAATAGCGCTTGCCCTCTTCCAATAAAGAAAACAGAATAAGGTGAATAATAAGTCGCGCCTTCATCGGTAATAACCGCCAAGCGCCAAGAGACTTTATCGGCAGGGGAAAAGCCAGTCAACAATTGAGACAGTTGTGTGGCACCAATGCCAGGTACCATGGAAACAGGACCGCCATTTACGGAGAATTCCAGGCGATAGAAGGCCACTTCATCGGGAATGGCCACCAGCCATTCCCACTCAAAGGTGATGTCTGTTTCCAGTGGCGATAAAACAGCATTGTGAGCTGGACCAACAGGAAAGGGAGTGGGTTTTCCACCCTCAAAAACACCCATGTCGACCTGTAAGCCCTGAACCCTGGCCAAGCCAGCAAAATCTTTTAATGTTCCAGTAGGCAGCAGGCCAATACTACCGGCATCAATACAGGGCGAGGCCTGATTGATTCGAAAGTCGTTGCTCCCTGGATTTAAAAACAAGGGATCGTCCAGCAGCATGTTGATGCCTGGATATCCACCTTCTGCGAGAGAATTACGGGCATCCACCGCATAAAATTGCGGGTTGGATGGCGCGGAATTGCCCCAGGCTATGGAGTTGTTAATGGCTACAAAGGTGGTGGTAGAAGCATTGTCCACCGCTCCTCCTCTATCACCCGTTGAATTGCCATAAAATACACAATTGGTAAAGACCATGCGCTTTTCGGCACGTACAGCTCCCCCATATCTTATTGAGGTATTGTTGCTGAAGATGGTATTGAAAAACTCAGGCGATGAGTTGCTGTTACCAAAAACAGCTCCTCCATTGTAGGCATAGTTGTCTCTAAACCATACATTGGCAAAAGACACAGAGGCGTTGGTCAACTTGACACCAGCGCCATATCCGGTCAAATCAGAATTGTAACCTCTTTCAATCACCACCCCATCCACAATGGTTGCAGTGGTGATGGGATTTTCAGTCGTTCCTTCAGCGATCAGTACATTGCGCGAATTGTCTGTATGATCAGAAAAGGAACCTATATTACCACTCAAAAAAGTCCGGTTATTATACCAGTCCCTTTGATCACGTGTAGTCTCAGTGCCCGCAAAGCCACCATAAATTCTGATACCCTCCTTAAGGACAAAGGACACATTTCTATTGGTGCCGGTTGTTGGCTTATAAGTTCCCTGTGCCAGCCAGAGCTCATCCCCTGTTATATAATTGTTTAATGCATTCTGCAAATTGGTGGCATCGGCCCATGACTGTCCGCTTCCGCCGCCATTGTGCTTCACGTAAACCGGACCGCTACGTTGGATATGAAACACTGCCCAACTGGACCAGCTGCGCTGACCAAAGACATCAACACCTGCTACCCGCCATTCAATGCTACCTGAGCCACTAAGGCTTAAGGACCGGGTCATTTCTGTTACGCCAACAATCTTTGACTGAAGCACGCCATTCACCTTATATTCGATCTCATAACTTTCATTGGTAGCAGGTACTCCGCTGGCCCATTCCCAAGCCAATACAACCGAGGTGGTACCGGCCTCAAAAACGGTGGCATCCACTGGCGTGGTAAGATTGGGCGACTGTACCACCCCTTCAAAGGGACCCCGATCAACGGTGCCCTGGATGCGGGGATTGTTCAAATAATCGATGGTTAACCAGACAGGTGTTAAAGCATTGCTACCGCTCTCTGCAGCCGGAGAGCCCGGGGACAGCCTGAAATCGTACTGAGCAGCATTATGAAACTGGGGATTTACATTTAAATTGCCTTCACCCACATGGCCACCTTCGATAATAGAGTACGAAATAGAAGCCCCACTCACTGAACCGCCAGTGGGCTGCGTATTGCCCCATATAATGGAATTATAAATAGAGGCACTGGCCGAAGTAAAAGTAGCAGCACCTTCCGAAGTATCGCAGGAGTTGCCATACCAAACACAATGATGAAAGGTCATGGCCCCGGCGGCATAAACACCACCACCAACAGAATACGAAACATTGCCTGAAAAAATCACATTGGCAAAAGTGGCTGCTGAAGTGGCTGTCCCATAAACAGCCCCCCCCATTCCCCCATTGTTATTTCTTAGCCATACATTTTTTATTAATGGAGAAGCGTAATCCAGATATAGGGCTCCGCCTGAATTGACATTTAAAGCGTTGCCATTTTCAATGATAAAACCATCCAAAACAGTAGCAGAAGTAATGGGAACCAAGGAAGTACCTATGGCCTTTACAACCGAGGTCGTATTGTCCGCATTGGTCATCTGATCACCAATGTTACCGCTAAGAATAGTAATATTTATGGCATGGTTTCGATCGGCTAAATTGTTTTCATCACCCATGAAGCCACCATACAATTGAACCCCTTCCTTTAATTCGAATGAGATGTCACGATCGGTACCGTTAGTGGGATGGTAAACCCCTTCAGCCACCCATAATTGATCACCCGATACGGCATTGCCTAGGGCCTCTTGAAGGCTGTTATAAACAGGGCTTTTCCCTTGCCAGGCGCTACTGGCAGCACCCGGTTTTACATATCTAATTTCGGCTGTAGTGGCCAAAAAAGTAAAAATGCCCAAGACCATAATAAAAATGGACCTGTAGTTCTTCTCCATGGGTTACGTTTTTCTTGCACAAAATACTTAATTTATACGAACAACGTGCGATTGAGTTTCATGTTTGGTCAACTAAAAGCGACTGTTAACCCATCATACCCTACATTTTACGTAATTGCAATCATTTTGCACCAACATTTTGTTTCAATTAGCAGACACATTAAATTTGCACCCATGCGAAAATGGATACATTTTGATTGTGCCGACAGAAAAGAGATGCTAAGCCAACTGATTCTCTTAACCGGGGAATTTGAACAGGCGACCATACTCACGGATCAACTGGAGGGTCAACAAGGTTATTATGAGGAACTCAAAACTTTTGATTTATTAGCCGGCTTTGGCGCCTTGAATCAGTTCGCGGGCTCCTTTACCGGCCTAAACAAGGCGGTAGAGCAAGATGATTGGTATATGGGATTTTTTGCTTACGATTTAAAGGATGAGTTACATCCTTTAGTCACCCATTCAAATACCTCACAGATAGATTTTCCAAAACTCTGGTTTTTTCAGCCCCACTGGCTGATAAAGGAGGCCGATGGAAAATATCAGCTTGGCTACGATCCCGGCCATGACAACGAAGCAACTGCACAGCAGTTGCTTCAAAAAATCCGGAATCTGAAACCTCAGCAACAACCGCTACCTGTTCAGCCAATCGACCTCGAAGCAGTCATTTCAGAGGCAGCATACATACATACAGTCGATGCCATCCAAAGTCACATACACCGGGGTGACATCTATGAGATGAATTATTGCGTGGAGTTTAAGGCCGACAACGCCGCAATTGATCCGGGGATGACTTTTCTGAAGATAATGGAGCGTGCCCCCATGCCCTTTTCGGCCTTCATAAAAATGGGTACTAAATATGTGCTTTCGGCATCGCCTGAACGCTATCTGAAAAAGCGGGGACAGCAGCTTACCAGTATGCCCATGAAAGGAACGGCGCCAAGGGGGGCCGATCATGAACAGGACAGGACTAATTTGCACCAACTCACCCATTCGGTTAAGGAGCGGGCTGAAAACATTATGATAACCGACCTGGTGCGCAACGACCTGTCAATGGTAGCCCAAAAGGGCAGTGTAGAAGTGCTGGAATTATGTGGTGCCTACCCCTTTCCACAGGTCTTCCAGGTGGTATCAACGGTCTCGGCGACCATAGAAAATAAGGCCAATTGGACCAAGGCGATCGCAGCTACCTTTCCCATGGGATCAATGACTGGCGCTCCAAAATACAGGGCCATGCAGCTCATTGATACCTTTGAAAATCGGCAACGTGGTCTTTTTTCCGGCGCAATTGGTTATATTTCACCGGGGAAAGACTTCGATTTTAATGTGGTGATCCGTACCTTGCTCTATGACGAAAGCACCAAAAGGCTCTCCTATTCCGCTGGTAGTGCCATCACGGCCTTGTCGGACCCCCACCAGGAATACAGGGAGTGTCTGCTAAAAGCCGCTACCGTCAGAAAAATATTGGCCGGCCAAGATTAAGCATATTTGAATAAAATTACATACACTTAAAGCATGAAGTCCTCAGAAGCAGCAGTTTTTGATCAATTTCGCAACTACATGACCGACCGGTGCGGTGTCAATACGAGCGACAGAATATTGGTGGCCCTTAGTGGCGGAGCCGATTCCGTTGCCTTACTGCACTTGCTGCTGCAAAATGGCTTCAACTGTGTGGCTGCGCATTGTAATTTTACACTGCGCAGACACGAATCGGATGAGGATGAATTGTTTGTAAAAGAGCTTTGTCGCAATTGGGACATAGAACTGCACACCATACGGTTTGACACCCAGGCATATAGCAAAGACCACAAAATATCCATTGAAATGGCAGCCCGTGAGTTGCGCTACCAGTGGTTCGAACAATTACTCGTAGAGGTCGATGCAAAGTATTTAGCTACAGGGCATCATGGCAGTGATGCCATTGAGACTTTTCTGCTGAATCTGGTTCGTGGCACAGGCATTAAAGGTTTAACAGGCATGGCCTGGCGCAACCAACACATCATCCGGCCTATGCTGGCAGCATCGGCCGGTGAGGTACTGCATTATTGTCGATCTAAGCACCTGGACTTCAGGACAGATTCCAGCAACATGGAAACACACTACCAACGCAATAAAATCAGGCACCAGATTGTCCCCCTGCTCGAAGAACTCAACCCCTCCTTTTTCGAGACCATGCAGCACAATATGACTTACCTGCGAGAAGCAGAGCAGATTTTCGCTGCTGAAATTCAACGGGTGAAGGAACAAATGGTGGCCGAAACAGAAGATGCC
>DHVH01000338.1 GCA_002412555.1 Marinilabiliaceae bacterium UBA5213
TCTGTCTCTGTTGGAAGCATTTTACCTTTAATATAATCAGGCTGAGATATCAATTCTCTTAAAGCTTTTCCTATTTGCTCATGAAGAGGGATACCTAAACTTTTGTCTATTTTAATCATTGATTCGACTGTTTTGTTCATACAAAATTACTGCTTTTCCTTTTGATTACTAGTGATATAAAACAATTGCCATCCATGAATTTTCTAATATGGTACGCTAAGTTCAAACATAAGCATTTATAACGAAAAATTTAGACCAATGTGACAAAGCCTCAATTTGATGTGATTAAGCTGATGCTTAATTACATCAACCATCTTTATGCTGACCGATCATGGGTGAAATTATAAATTCCCATCTCCCAATGTAAAAATATGTAAAAAATGTTTGCAAATAATGTAAATGTATGTACATTTGTCTCGTAAACCAATTCATTGTATGGACAATCACATTCTTAAACATTTTATCGTATGAAAAAAAATCTGTTAGTTTTTCTTGTTTTGCTGGTGTGTGTGTTGCCTGCCTTTTCGCAGGCTAACATAACTGGCCGAGTTACGGATACCGCCGGAGAAGGTATCCCGGGAGTTAATGTTGTTGGAAAAGGAACAAACGTTGGAACTATAACGGATTCAAATGGAAATTACCAATTAGAATTACCTGATGAAGTTAACGTTCTTGTTTTTTCTTTCATAGGAATGGAAAATCAAGAGTTGTCAGTCCAGGGAGTATCCTTACTAAATGTTACCATGAGAGAATCAATCCTGGGGCTTGACCAGGTTGTGGTTGTGGGTTATGGGTCTAAAAAGTTGGTAAACCTCACAGGGGCTGTGTCATCCATTTCATCGGAATCGCTTGAAGGAAAACCCATTGCAAATGTTGTTGAAGCCATTCAGGGAACTACTCCCGGTTTGATCATTCAACAGTCCAACTCGCAACCCGGCAGCAGACCATCCATTAATATCAGAGGAATGAATACCTTGAATAATAACGATCCATTGGTTATTATTGACGGTATTACCGGAGATATTCAAAATGTTAACCCATCGGATATTCAAAGTATTTCTGTTTTAAAAGACGCTTCATCAACAGCGATTTATGGATCAAGAGCCTCTAATGGCGTTATCTTAATAACAACCAAAAAGGGAGAGGCAGGTGAAACAAGGGTCAACTATAATTTCAATTATGGCCTTCAGGAAGCCACTTTCTTACCTAACATTGCCGACTCATGGGTCTATGCTGAACTAAGAAACGAAGCCCTCGTCAATTCCGGGAGAAATATTGCCTTTACTCCAGAACAAATTGACTATTACCGAAACGGAGGTGGCCCAAATGTCAATTGGATGAATGAAATTTATAAGTCTGCGGCCCCTCAGCAATCACATAACCTGTCAATTAGCGGAGGTAACGAAAAGACCAAGATTTTAACTTCAGTCGGATTTCTTGATCAGGCAAGTCTTTTTGAAGGACCATCCTTTGGCTTAAAGAAGTATAATGCTCTCCTGAGCCTGGAGCATGAAATTTCTGACAGACTTAAGATAGGAGCTAAAGTTGCTTATACCAGAAACGAAATTAAAGATCATGCCTATTGGACTGAGTGGATAATTGAACAGGCCACCCGCATTCCATCGATATATCCGATTTTTGATGACAATGGTGATTATTCTTATCCAAGTGGAAGCAATAGCAATGCCCTACAGCGTTTAGAGCAGGGTGGGTATCGCCAAAGCTCTAATGGTGATCTTTCAGGAATTCTAAATGCTGAATTGAAAATCCTAAAAGGTTTAAATCTTAATGCAATGGTAGGCGGACAAGAAAACAATAATCGCTTGCATGAAAACCGGAAGGCCATAGAAGGTTCGGGTGACCAGGAAAATAGAATGACAGAAAACTTTGGAAGAATTCAAAACATGACCTCCAATATCATTCTCAACTATGAGAAGGTCATTAACGACCATACGTTTAATGCCATGGCAGGTTATTCATATGAAGGAGGTCGTGACAATAGTTTTTCTACCTACCGTATAACAGAGGAGGCTCAATATGATATAATGGCTGGTTCTCAAACAACAGATACACAAAACGAAGGATGGGCAAGTGACTGGTCCATATACTCATTATTTGGCCGTTTGGAATACAATTTCAAAGAGAAATATCTGTTCGAATTTAATTTAAGGGAGGATTATTCATCTAAGTTTGCTAAGGATAACCGATCGGCACTATTCCCTTCTATGTCAGGTGCCTGGAGGATTTCTGAAGAGCCTTTCTTCGCATCTGTTGACAGATACCTGAGTTCATTGAAACTGAGAAGTTCCTGGGGGCTTGTCGGAAATAACCGTATAGATAACTATCAATATCAATCGTCCATCTCTATCACCAATGGTTATAATTTTGGCAATCAGATTGTAAATGTTGCTGGCTTTTCTACTGCCAACCGAGATATAATGTGGGAAACTACAAGGATGTTTAACGTAGGTGCAGATTTAGGTTTTTTAAATAATTCCCTGAATTTCACTTTTGACTTCTTCCACAATATGACCAGAGATATTCTTATTAATCTTCCGGTACCTGGCACATACGGTGGCGGTGCTCCCATTCAAAACGCTGGAAAAGTAATGAATTATGGATGGGAACTCGCAGCGACCTACCATCACAGGGCTGCCAATTTCCAACATACCATCAGTGCCAATATTTCTGATACCCGTAATGAGGTGTATGATACAAAAGGAACAGAATGGATATATGGGTTTGATGTAAATACCATTATTAGAGAAGGTTATCCCATTAATTCCTATTATGCATACCGTTGGAATGGCTTTTTTCAAAATGAAACCGAAATTTCTGAGGGCCCGCGTTTGGATGGCATAACACCTAAACCCGGAGATATAAGATACCTTGATAAAGATGGTGACGGCCTTGTAAAGGAAGATGATGACCGCTTTGTGCTGGGTAATTCTTTCCCGAGATTTACTGGTGGTTTTAACTACGCTGTCAAATGGAATAATTTTCATTTTTCAATGTTCTGGCAGGGCGTTGGTCAAAGGAGTGTCTGGCTAAGAGGAGAATCAGTTGAAGCATTTCATAATAACAATGAAGGGCCCGTTTTTGATTTTCATATGGACAGATGGACGCCAACTAATCG
>DHVH01000134.1 GCA_002412555.1 Marinilabiliaceae bacterium UBA5213
CTCCATGAATTGCCTCAATGAGGCATTGGGACTGGCACTTCCGGGCAATGGCACCATTGTGGCCACCCATGTCAACCGCAAGCAGTTGTTTCAGGACGCCGCCCATCAGGTGGTGCAACTGGCCTATAAATACTATCAGGATGGAGATACCTCGGTTTTACCCCGAAACATCGCCACCAAAAAAGCCTTTATGAACGCCATGACGCTGGACATAGCCATGGGCGGTTCAACCAATACCGTGCTTCACTTGTTAGCCATTGCACACGAGGCTCAGGTGCCTTTTACCATGCAGGACATCGACCAGTTGTCGCGCAAAGTACCCGTTTTGTGCAAAGTAGCCCCTAACAGTCATTACCACATTGAAGATGTGAACCGGGCAGGAGGAATTATGGGCATTCTGGCCGAACTCAACCGGGCGGGACTCATCGATGCCAGCGTAGGCAGAATTGATTACCCCAATCTGGAAGCGGCTTTGGCAGCATTCGACATCATGAGCCCGCTGTGCACACCCAAGGCCAAAGACATTTATCAAAGTGCTCCGGGAGGATTTATCAATCTGGTAATGGGCTCGCAGAAGGCTACCTATAGTAGTCTGGATGCCGACCGGAAAGCCGGTTGCATCCGCGAAATGAAACATGCCTATTCAAAGGACGGCGGACTGGCCGTACTGTTTGGCAACATTGCCCACGACGGATGCATTGTTAAGACGGCTGGAGTAGATGAATCCATCTTTACCTTTAAAGGGGTGGCCAGAGTTTACGAGTCGCAGGACGATGCCTGTGACGGCATTCTCTCAGGAGAGGTCAAAGAAGGCGATGTGGTATTCATCCGCTACGAAGGCCCCAAAGGGGGCCCGGGCATGCAGGAAATGCTGTATCCCACCTCCTATTTAAAATCACGCCAGCTGGGTGCCAAGTGTGCTCTGGTGACCGATGGTCGTTTCTCAGGAGGAACCTCCGGACTATCGATCGGCCACGTTTCACCCGAAGCAGCAGCCGGCGGCAACATAGCCATTATTGAAGATGGGGATCCTGTGGAGATCAGCATTCCACAACGCTCCATCAATATCTTGGTCAGCGAAGAAACCATTAAAAACCGTCAGGCCAAAGAGGCGGCCAAGGGCACCAATGCCTATCAGCCCCAGCAACGCGAGCGGGCTGTTTCAAAAGCGCTCAGGGCTTATGCAGGCATGGTAACCTCAGCAGACCGCGGTGCGGTTCGTCTGTTGCCCGGCGAATTAGAATAAATTAAACAGATAACAACCCCCTTTTAAGCATTATATTATGGAGACAAAATCCCAAACAGCGATCAAAGGAAAAAGCCAGCAGGCGGTAAGAATGACAGGTGCTGACGCACTTGTTAAGTCGCTTCAAAATGAAGGGACCAAAATACTATTCGGCTATCCCGGTGGTGCTATCATGCCGGTTTACGATGCCCTATACTCCGTCCAGGATGAATTGCACCATGTATTGGTCCGCCATGAACAGGGAGCCGTACATGCCGCACAGGGTTTTGCCAGGGTAACGGGAGAAGTCGGCGTTGCCATTGTTACTTCCGGTCCGGGAGCCACCAATGCCGTCACCGGTATTGCAGATGCCATGATTGACTCTACCCCTTTGGTGGTCATCAGCGGACAGGTAGGCTCTTCCCTCCTGGGCACCGATGCCTTTCAGGAGACCGACGTGGTAGGTGTCACTCAGCCCATTACCAAATGGAATTACCAGGTCAAGAAGGCAGAAGACATCCCTTATGCCATTGCCCGTGCCTTTTACATCGCACGCAGCGGTCGCCCCGGCCCCGTATTGATCGACATCACCAAAGATGCACAGTTTGCCAGTTTTGATTACATCTACGAACCGGTTACCTATATCCGTAGTTACAAGCCCATCCCAGAGGTGGATCCGGCACAGATCGAAGCGGCCACACAACTGATCAACCTGGCCAAAAAACCTTTGGCCCTGGTGGGACAAGGCGTTATTCTGGGCAATGCGGAAAAAGAGTTGTTAGCCTTCCTTGATAAATCAGGCATTCCGGCTGCATGGACCTTACTGGGCTTATCGGCTATGCCGTCCGACTATCCACAAAACGTTGGTATGCTGGGCATGCATGGCAACTATGGCCCAAACATAAAGACCAATGAAGCAGATTTGATCATTGCCATTGGCATGCGTTTCGACGACCGGGTAACGGGCGATTTAAAAGCCTATGCCACCAACGCCAAGGTCATTCACCTGGAAATTGACGATGCCGAGATCAATAAAAACGTGCATGCCGATGTGCCTATTCTGGGCAATGTAAAGGAGTCGCTGCCCATGTTAACGCAGAAAATAAGCGCCAACAAACATGATGCCTGGTTGCAGGAGTTCCGCGCTTGCGACCGCATTGAGTACGACCGCATCATCAACGAAGAACTGGCACCCTCCAAACCCGGATTAACCATGGGTGAGGTTGTACACAAAATATCGAACGCCTTTAACGACGATGCCATCATGGTGACTGACGTAGGCCAGCACCAGATGATGGGCAGTCGCTACTTTAAATTCAAGCAATCGCGCAGCGTAGTAACATCTGGTGGTTTAGGGACTATGGGCTTTGGTCTGCCCGCTGCCAACGGTGCCAAATTAGGGGCGCCGGACCGTCCGGTTTGTCTCTTTGTGGGAGATGGCGGTTTTCAAATGACCATTCAGGAGTTGGGCACCATTTTCCAGACCAAGATACCGGTCAAGATAGTGCTATTGAACAACAACTTTCTGGGTATGGTGCGCCAGTGGCAGGAGCTGTTTTTCGACAGCCGCTATGCATCCACTGAATTGATCAATCCGGACTTCCAGATCATTGCTAAAGGCTACCACATTGAAGCCCTTAAAGTAACCGAAAGAGAAAATTTGGAGGATGCCATTCAAAAAATGGTGAACCATGAGGGCGCTTTTCTGTTAGAAGTAATTGTGGAAAAGGAAGGTAACGTGTTCCCAATGGTTCCATCTGGTGCCTCTGTTTCAGATATCCGTTTAGAATAAACACAGCTGTTCCATTACAACGTTAATAATTTAGAATTATGCGAATGAAACAAGAATTCACACTCACCATATTCTCGGAGAACCAGGTTGGTTTGCTGAATCAGATCACCAACGTGTTTACCCGCAGGAGCCTCAACATCGAGAGCCTTACCACTTCTGAATCGGCCATAGCCGGCATCCACAAATTTACCATTGTGGTTTTCAGCACCCGCGAAGAAATTGACAAGGTGGCCAAGCAGATTGAAAAGCGCATTGATGTCATCAAAGCTTTTGTACTCACCGATGAGGACATCATTCACCAGGAAATAGCCCTTTACAAAGTGCCGACCAAAACCCTGCTGAATGGCAATGAGATAGAAAAATTAGTGCGTCAGTACGGGGCCCGCATCTTGGAAATAACGGAAGAATATACCGTTATTGAAAAGACCGGTCACAAACACGAAACTCAGGAGTTGTTTGAAAAAATGGATCAGTACGGCGTGGTACAGTTCACCCGCTCAGGTCGCATTGCCATCACCAAACTCAAGGCTGAGCTGCTCGACAATTATTTGAGGAAAATGGAAATGGGCAAAAAAATCCTCAATTAAGGGTTAGGGCTTGCAAGTATATAGCTATTAAATTTATTCCATATCAATACAATTAACAAACACTATTATGGCTAAGATTAATTTCGGTGGAACCGAAGAAAATGTAGTAACAAGAGAAGAATTCCCATTGGAGAAAGCACGTGAAGTGCTTAAAGACGAAGTAATTGCTGTAATCGGTTACGGCGTTCAAGGCCCAGGCCAGGCGCTAAACCTAAAGGACAATGGCTTTAACGTAATTATTGGCCAGCGTAAGGAGTCAAAGACCTGGGACAAGGCAGTAGCCGACGGCTGGGAGCCGGGCAAAACTCTTTTCCCCATTGAAGAGGCTTTGGATAAAGGAACCATTATTCAGTATTTATTGTCGGATGCCGGTCAAATTTCTGTTTGGCCCACCGTTCAGAAATATCTGAAGCCAGGTAAAGCCCTTTATTTCTCACACGGCTTTGGTGCTACTTATAAGGAACGTACCGGCATTATTCCTCCCAAGGATGTAGACGTTATTTTGGTGGCCCCTAAAGGTTCAGGAACCAGCTTACGTCGCATGTTCCTTGAAGGCAGAGGTCTGAACTCCAGCTTCGCCATTTTCCAGGATGCTACCGGAAAAGCCAAAGACAGAGTAGTAGCCCTTGGTATTGGTGTTGGTAGCGGTTACCTTTTTGAAACCACCTTCCAAAGAGAAGTATACAGTGACCTTACCGGTGAGCGTGGAACCCTGATGGGTGCCATTCAGGGTATTTTTGCTGCCCAGTACGAAGTGTTGAGAAAAAATGGACACACGCCTTCAGAAGCATTCAACGAAACCGTTGAAGAACTGACCCAGAGCTTGATGCCTTTAGTGGCTGAGAACGGTATGGACTGGATGTATGCCAACTGCTCGACTACCGCTCAACGTGGAGCTTTGGACTGGTGGAAAAAATTCCGTGACGCTACCCTTCCGGTATTTAGCGACCTGTACAGCGAAGTGGCCAAAGGCAACGAGGCCCAGCGCTCGATCGACTCTAACAGCCAGTCGGATTACCGCGTGAAACTCGAAGCCGAATTAACTGAACTCCGCGAATCAGAAATGTGGCGTGCAGGTGCCGCTGTTCGTCAGCTCCGCCCCGAGAACGAGAAAAAATAGCACCCCTTTTTTCAGGCATTGCCTGAAAAAAAACAGGTCATTCAACCCATGGTCATGGAAACCACAGGAAAACTTCCTGTGGTTCCATAACCAACTTTACCAACTTACCCCAAATATTTCGGCCGTTTTTCGGCCCATTCAACCAATATCATCCGGTCATCGCCGGACTAAACGAGACAAACATGAGCAACAGAGTCTATATTTTCGACACAACCTTAAGGGATGGCGAACAAGTTCCCGGCTGCCAGCTGAATACCATTGAAAAGATTGAAGTGGCCAGACAGCTCGAAAAACTGGGCGTGGACATTATAGAAGCCGGCTTTCCGGTCTCCAGTCCGGGCGATTTCAACTCTGTGGTGGAAATCTCTAAAGCAGTTACCAACCCTACCATTTGTGCCTTAACACGCGCCGTTAAAAAAGACATTGAAGTAGCGGCGGAAGCTTTACAATTCGCCAAAAGAGGTCGCATCCATACGGGCATTGGCACCTCACCCTATCACATTTTCAACAAACTGAATTCCAATCCCGACGCCATCATTGAACGCGCTGTGGAAGCTGTTAAGTATGCCAAAAAATTTGTGGAGGATGTGGAATTCTATGCAGAAGATGCGGGGCGGTCGGACAATGAATACCTGGCACGCGTCATCGAAGCCGTTATTAAGGCTGGCGCCACCGTTGTCAATATTCCCGACACCACCGGCTACTGCCTGCCTTCAGAGTATGGCGAAAAAATTGCCTACCTGATCAACCATGTGCCCAACATCGACAAGGCCATTATTTCCACCCATTGCCACAATGATTTGGGCATGGCCACGGCCAACTCCCTTTCAGGCATCATCAACGGCGCCCGTCAGGTGGAAGTCACCATGAACGGCATTGGCGAAAGAGCAGGTAACACCGCTTTGGAAGAGGTCGTTATGGCCCTGCGCTGTCACAAGCATCTGGCATTTGATACGGGCATCGACTCGAAGCAAATCATGCGGACCAGCAACCTGGTTTCTACGCTTATGCGCATGCCCGTGCAGGCTAACAAGGCCATCGTGGGTCGCAATGCCTTTTCGCACTCTTCTGGCATCCATCAGGATGGGGTGTTAAAGAGCCGCGAAAACTATGAGATCATTGATCCTGTGGAAGTGGGCGTTAAAGAGTCGTCCATTGTGCTGACCGCCCGCAGCGGACGCGCAGCGCTGAAACACAGAATGACGGTGCTGGGCTACGAGTACGAGCCCTCGGAACTGGACAACATCTACAATCGTTTTCTGGATTTGGCCGATAAGAAAAAGGACATCACCGACGAGGATCTGGAGATCCTTATTGGCAGGGAAAAACAAGCCGGCAAAAAGCCGCTGCAACTGGTTTCACTGCAGGTGGTGTGTGGTAAATCTACCATCCCAACCGCCACCGTTCAGGTGAGCTTTAAAGGCGATGTATTTACCGAAACAGCCGCGGGCAACGGCCCCATTGATGCGGCCTTTACGGCCATCAAGGCGCTGGTTAAGCGCCGGGTTCGTCTTGAAGAATTCCTCATCCAGGCCATTACCANNACTTTACCCAAATCATCCAGGCCATTACCCGTGGCAGCGATGATTTGGGTAAAGTGCATGTAAAAATTGAACACAAGGGGCAACTCTATTATGGATTTGCTGCCCATACCGATATAGTAACCGCATCTGTGGAAGCCTTCATCGATGCTTTGGCAAAAATTGAATAGTCTATTTATCTCATACATAACCATTAAAACTTAAATATCTTGGCTGGAAAAACGCTTTTCGACAAAATCTGGGAAAAACATGTTGTAAACATTGTTGAAGGAGGACCCAGTGTATTGTATATCGATCGCCACTTAATACATGAGGTAACCAGTCCTCAGGCTTTCGCAGGTTTAAAAGAGAGAGGGATCAAAGTGGGTCGCCCCGACAAAACAGTGGCCACGCCCGACCATAACATCCCCACCATGGATCAGCACCTGCCCATTCACGAT
>DHVH01000146.1 GCA_002412555.1 Marinilabiliaceae bacterium UBA5213
TGCTTTTAGCGCTGCCATGCAACATGGCAGGGAAGATATTAACCTGATCATTGAAAACAAGGAAGCACCTTCCTTTGCCAATACCATTATTGCATTGGAAAAATCAGGTAAGCTGCTGAGCCGCATCAGTTCCATATTTTTCAATCTTAATTCAGCGGAGACCAGCGATGACATTCAAAAAATAGCCCGTGAGGTTTCTCCCTTACTGTCGGAATACAGCAACGACATTTGGCTCAACGACCAACTATTTGCCCGTGTTAAGAAGGTATATGAGCAAAAGGATGCGTTGAATCTAAATACCGAAGAGAGCACCCTACTCAACGAGACCTACAAGGGTTTTGTGCGAAGAGGTGCTTTGCTGGATGGTGAAGCCAAACAAAAGTACAGAGAGATCACTTCAGAACTATCTCAACTATCCCTTCAATTTGGTGAGAACCTGCTGAGCGAAACCAACGATTTTAAACTGCACATTACCAATGCTGATGATTTGGCCGGGCTACCAGATGCTGATAAAGAAACGGCTCAGCAACTGGCCCAAAGCGAAGGCAAGGAAGGATGGCTGTTTTCGTTGCATGCGCCCAGTTTGGTGCCCTTTTTAAAGTATGCCGATAAGCGCGAGTTGCGGGAAGAAATCTTCAGAGCCTCCTCTTCGAGAGGCAACCGTGACAACGCTAACGATAACAAGTCCATCATTCTGCGACAAGCCGAGCTGAGATTGGAAAAGGCCAAACTGTTAGGCTACGCGTCGCATGCCGACTATGTATTAGAAGAGCGTATGGCGCAAAGTGCACAGAAAGTGAACAGCTTTCTGGATGAATTGTACGAAAAATCTTTTCCCTTTGCTCAACAAGATGTGGCCGACGTGGCCGAATTTGCCGCGACTAACGGACTACAGGAACCCCTTCAGAGATGGGATTTTCCTTACTATTCTGAAAAGTTAAAGACTTCGCTGTTCGACCTGGACGAAGAGATGACCAAGCCCTACTTCCAGCTGGAAAACGTAAAAAAAGGCATTTTTGATTTGACCAAGCAATTGTGGGGACTGACTTATAAAGAAAATAAAGACATACCGGTCTATCACCCGGATGTATTTGCCTATGAAGTCTATGATGCAGACAGCAGCTTGCTATCCGTGCTGTACCTCGACTTCCACCCGCGTAAGACCAAGCAGGGCGGCGCATGGATGACTTCTTTCCGCGACCAGCACCTCGAAAATGGTAAAAATATCATTCCCCACATCTCCATCGTTTGTAACTTTACAGAGCCAACGGCTTCGCGGCCGTCTTTACTCACCTACAATGAAGTAACCACCTTTCTGCACGAATTTGGCCACGCCCTGCACGGCATGCTGAGCCAGGTTACTTTTGAAAGCCAGTCGGGCACCAGTGTGTACCGCGACTTTGTAGAATTGCCTTCCCAAATAATGGAAAACTGGGCTCAGGAAAAGGAGTGGCTAGAGCAAGTGGCCATTCATTACCAGACAGGTGAAGCCATGCCGGAAGCCCTCATCGAAAAAATCATCGAGGCCGACAAATTCCAAAGTGGCTACCTAACGGTACGACAGTTGAGTTTCGGATTCAACGATATGGCCTGGCACTCTATTACAGAGCCCATTGCCATCAGTCCCGTTGATTTTGAAAAGCAAGCCATGGCACGAACGGAGTTGTTCCCCGAAGTGGACGGCAGTTCTATGAGCACAGCCTTTGGACATATTTTTGACGGTGGATATGCCGCCGGCTATTACGGCTACAAATGGGCCGAAGTATTGGATGCCGATGCTTATGCCGCCTTTAAAGAAAATGGTATTTTTGACAAAGCCACTGCGGAGAAATTCAGAGAAACCATCCTGTCAAAAGGTGGTACCCGGCACCCAATGGAGTTGTACATTGATTTTCGTGGCGCCGAACCGTCTGTGGAGGCACTACTCGTCAGAAGCGGACTGAAAAAATAGCCTTTTAAGAAAACGCCAAATACTGTCCCGAAAAATCGGGATAGACTGTTATTTTTGCTTTTGAAACAGTCATTTACGAAATGTTGTATCCCGAAAAATCGGGACTCCGCTATGCTAGAGTTCCGAAGCAAATAAGATGTAGGCATCGGAATCTTACTTCGTTCGAACTCCTTGGTTTCAAAAACTTCAAAAGCCTTGTCTTTGACGTTTTCTTATAAAAGACTGAAAATTGTTTATTACTAATTGACACTTAAATAAAAAAAGTCGGCAAGATGCCGACTTTTTTGATAAAAGGCCTTACTCCTCCCCTAATTTTATCACCATCTTCTTCACCTTGTTAGGCTTTTCGCCATGCACCAGGGCTTTGTGAATTTCTCCTGGAAAAAAGATAACAAAGCCTCCTTCTGGCACAAAAACCTCGTGACCGGTTCCTTCGAAAACAGTAATATCTTTTTCACTGTCATAAGGGGCCACCTCCTTCATATCTTCCTCTGCCGCAAAGAAAATTTTCTCCTCTCCCTCGGCCAGATAATGAATATCCAGATTTTTATCGTGCGACTCCCAGATGCTGTCGTCAAAATTTTTGGTGTCCCGCACCATACCAATGCCAAAAAGGTGGTCAGCAATTAATTCCGTTTTTCCTTCTGGAAAATCATCAGCACTTACATTCTCCAGAAAATCAAATGCCTGTTCCATAGATGGATGCAGCATATAATAGCGGGAAGCGTTTTCAAGTGTATCTATAATCATATACGATTGGTTTAATTCGCTGTAAAATTAAGAATAAAGTAGAATGAATGCCATCCCGGGATTATAAAACTGGCTTTTTATTTAGGAAGATTGTAATTTAAGGTAGGTATTGACATTCAACCCAAAATAATGCCGAATATCAATTATTCGTACAGAATATAAATTAATACTTTATTGTGCCATTTTAGAGTTTCAATTTTTATATTAATTAACTCATGGTTAATAAGATAACTCTAAACCCAGCTATTTTTAATGCTTTGGAAATTAACCTGTTATTAATTCAAATTTTTCGATTAAGACATTCTTATAGGATTTTAATCTATTTATTCATATCAGCCTAATTAACCTTTAATTATCAGGTGTTTACAAGCCATCACCCCATGACAGAACCAGACAATCCAACAAAAAAGTTGAAATATTTACTTATATTTGTCGTGTAGAACCTATTTAAGTTTCCATAAAAACCACCACAAAAACCATGGAAAAAATTTTCACGAAGCACCAGGAGTCAATCGCCCACAAGATTGAACCGGAATCGAAATTAAAAAATTGGCGTGACTGGAAATGGCACATGCGCAACGCCATCAAGACCATTGATCAATTTGAAAACCTAACAGGCATCCGGTTTTCAGCCGAAGAGAAAATGAAATTTGAAGAAACTCAGGATCGCTTTCCGCTCTCGATTACGCCCTATTACTTATCCCTCATAAAAAAAGATAACTTCCGGCACGATCCGGTGTACAAGCAATCCTTTTTAGACAACCGCGAGTTAATCGTTGCCAATAGCGAGATGGGTGATCCGCTGTCCGAAGACCATGACAGTCCGGTCCCAGGTATTACCCACCGTTACCCCGATCGCGTATTACTATTGGTGAGCAACGTTTGCGCCATGTACTGCCGCCACTGCA
>DHVH01000346.1 GCA_002412555.1 Marinilabiliaceae bacterium UBA5213
CGACCTCTCGACCTCTCGACCTCTCAACCTAATAACCTCTCATCCCGCTCCGCGGGACTGCGCTCCGCTTGCCTCTCGACCTAATAACCTCTTGACCTCTCAACCCTTCCTCCCCTCTCAACCCTTCCTCCCCTCTCAACCCTTCATCTCCTGCTCCACATGCTTCACCCTAATACTAATCTGGTACTTGTTTTTCAGGTGTCGCGCCAATTGTTCAGCGCAATACACAGATCTGTGTTGACCACCAGTACAACCAAAATTGACCATTAAATGTTTAAAGCCCCTGGTCAAATATTTGGTGAGCGACTGCTCAACCAATGTATAAACCCCATCCAAAAAGTCACGCATTTCAGGCTCCTTTTCAAAGAAGGCGATTACCTCCGGATCTTTCCCGGTTTTTGTTTTATAGTCCTCATAGCGACCAGGGTTATGCACGGCGCGACAATCGAACACGAAGCCGCCTCCGTTGCCGTTAAAGTCGATGGGTACGCCCCGTTTGTAGGAGAAGCTATTGATGGTAACGGTTAAAACCGGGGTTGCAGAAATCTGCAACAAGCGCTCATTGCTAACAATGTCTTTTAAAGCAGCGAAAAGTGTTGGGAAGTCCTTTTTCAACCATTCCCCGGTCAACAAGTGTTTGAGGTTTTCAAGCGCATAGGGGATGCTTTTTAAAAAGTGCTCTTTCTTTTCATAGAACCCCCTGAATCCGTAGGCGCCCATGGCTTGCATAATGCGAATCAGCACGTAGCCGTTAAACAGTTCCCGGAACTTTAATTCATCTATTTTTATCTTTTGAGTAATCAACAGAATGTAGTGGTTCAACAGCTCTTCGCGCAAAGCTTGTGGCAAATCGGCCTTGGCATCGTAAAGCAAGGAAGCCAGGTCGTATTGCAGCGCGCCTTGTCGCCCCCCCTGATAATCAATAAATGCCGGCTGATCGTTGGCCACCATAATGTTTCGGCTTTGAAAATCACGGTAGAGAAAGTAGGAGGTATCGGTTTGCAACAGGTATTCAGACAGACGGTTAAAATCATCTTCCAGTAACTGCTCATCAAAGCTAATTTGTGCCAGTTTCAAGAAGTAATACTTGAAATAGTGCAAATCCCACATCATGGATTGCTTGTCGAATTTTGATCTAGGGTGACACAGCGAGAAGTCCAGTGTTTGTCCTGCTATTTGAAACTCGATCAGCTGTTCAATGGCCTGCTTATAAAAATCGATAATAGGAGCGGGGATCTCCTTTTCACGACGGGCTGTCGACAGCCAGTCGAAAAGCGTAGTGTTGCCCAAATCTTCGAGTAGATAACAGTCCATATCCCCATCCACAGCATAAATTTCAGGCACTTTCAGGTTTTTCGATCTGAAAAATTGGCTGAATTCAATGAAGGCCCTGTTCTCTTTAACATCCCTGTTAATGGCTCCCAGGACGTTGGCAGATTTACCTGTGATACGGTAATAGTGGCGATCAGAACCGGAAGCCGGTAACTCCGATAGCACTTCCACTTTTTGTCCCGCCCATTGTTCAAAAAGGGCTATAAGTCTTTCTTTGGCAGATGGTTCCAAATGCGTAGCTGTTTAATTATACAAAATGACTGTAAATATAGGCAAAAATCAGAGCATAGAGAAGGGCAGGAAGCATATCCATCACCCTGATTTTCGTTAGTTTGAGGATGTTTAACCCCAAACCACAAAGCAAAATTCCACCTGTTGCTGAAAGTTCATTGATAATGGCCATGTCGAAAAAGCTTCCGAGATAAAGGGCCAGCAAGGTGATACCACCCTGGTAAATAAAAAGCGGCACCACAGAGAAAATAACACCCACACCCAGCGCAGAAGCCAGGGCAATGGAGGCAAAGCCATCTAGGATGGATTTTGTGAATAGCAGCTCCGACCCGTTTCCCAGTCCCTCATCAATGGCCCCAAGAATGGTCATCGCGCCCATACAGTAAAGCAGAAAGGCTGTAATGAGTCCTTCCGAAAAGTGCTCCCCCGTGTTTTTGAATCGGTTTTTTAGTCGTGCCGACATCCTCTCCATGCGCTGGTCGAGTTGCAGCACTCCCCCCGTAATGGCACCTGCCAGAATAGCCATAACCACCACAATCAGCCACTCACTCTTCAAAAACATGGAGATGCCAATGCCAAAAGTGACCAGGCCTATGCCTTGAAATACCACCTCAATGGCCTTTTGCGGAAGCTGCTTTTTAAAGACAATGCCTATGGAACCGCCAGCTAAAATGGCAGCAACATTAACCAGGGTACCTATCATTATTTTGGGTTTTACAATACGTCCACAAAAATAAGGCGTTTTTGTAAAGGCTTGCTATAAAATCGGGATTTTGCAACTGTTTTATAACAGAATTACCGTAATACAAAAAGGGGAGGTACGTAAGTTCTGTAATCTATGTCCAATAGGATGTTATTTGTAAT
This sequence comes from Marinilabiliaceae bacterium UBA5213, assembly GCA_002412555.1. Classification (GTDB taxonomy): domain Bacteria; phylum Bacteroidota; class Bacteroidia; order Bacteroidales; family Marinilabiliaceae; genus Geofilum. Next base: position 2,428 of record DHVH01000346.1, read on the forward strand.
TCGCCAATTTCATTTATCGATCCACTTATTAAATTCACTAATTTATACGGACGGTTCAAATGAAGAAGAAATAAAAATTTTTGCTTTTTTTTAAGAAGTTGGTAACGGTCCTATCTCCTTGATTGCACAGGATTGATTATTTTGATTTTATCTTGAGTTTTTTGGGATTCATCCTGGTATCAAATATTGTAATTACTTTTATTAAAGTGGAATCATGTTGATAAAATAGAGTTGTTTGTCTTGTGATTACGCAACGATGAAGACCCTTTTTCAACTTTGATTTTTCTGAACTTTCAGGATATTGCTTAATTAACTCAAGTGATTTATCAAGTTTATTTATGAAATCCTGTTTAACTTTTTCAGACCACTCAGTTTCAAGATAATGAAGTAATTTTTCTAGTTTTATAGAGGCTCTTTTTGAAAGGATTACTGTTCTCATCTGCGATGCTTTCTCATTACCACATCATAATCAACAGTATCATCATTTGCAAAATCTGCAATTCCTGATTCAACCTCAAGTTTTTGCTCATTAGTGAGTGTGCTCCAAAAATCTACTTTCCCTTCATTCGAAAAGATAAATTTGATTGATTCTAAGACTTTGGGATTTTCAGTTTCTAGAATCAATTTCATTAAGTGTAATTTTTCGGTATGAATACTCATAATCGTCGTTTTATACAAATTTAATTTATTTTGGGTCATTTTCCAAGATTAAGCAATCGTGCTGACGGCAAAATTGAGTCAACAAAATACCTCTGGAGGTTCCGAATGGATGCGGTAAATGACGTAAAGTCGATTGTGTAGGAACCGGATACCCACTGAATAAGTATGATATTGTTAGGGTACAGACCAGGCAGCAGCTAAGATTTATTATTCTCTGCCACTCTGAATTGGACAATACTTTCAATCAGTTTATAAGGAATAGCTTGTTTAAGGGGAAATTGAACAGAGCCTTTTCCTTGTTTGTATTTGGATAGTTCCATTTCAAATTGACTATGCCCAGAGGGTGTAGCGTAAAATCCAATGTGATTTTTGAAAGCTGCAAAATACACCAATGGCTTTTTGTTTGTTTTATAACCAGGCATTCCATATGCCATCAATTCTACTGCTTCGGGGGCATTGTCTTTGATCAACTTCCTGATGTTCCTTAAAATCTCCTGAACCTCCTGGGAGAATTGTAAAATGTATTTTTCTATGTCGTCTACGTCATTGGTCATTATTCTTGTTTTTTCTTCTGTTTACTTAATCATCAAAACCCAAAACTTGCTGATGCTTGGCAAAAATCGCCACTGGATGCCCATCGTCAGGGTTTTGTCTACATAAAATGACAAAGCTGTAACTCTTAAGCTGTAATTTTTGATGAGAAGATTTTATGGTAGAAAACGTAGGACACCACTAAAATTGCCAATATTATTAAAGGTAGAATGGTCAGAAAACCAAAACCGTCAATTACCCAGTGGCTTATACATGCAAAAATAAAGGTAAAGGCAAAGCCTGCATAAGCCCATTCCTTTATAAGATTGTGAACTTGTGGAATGATTAAAGCAAGTGCGCCTGAAACTTTGAATACAACTAATATGGTCCCAAAATATTCCGGATATCCCAGGTGCCGTATCCCTTCCTTAGCGAGTTCAGTATGAGATGTCAATGCAGGCATTAATCCTTCGAACAAGAAGATAATAATGGTTGCCGTCCAGAAAATAATTTTGTCTTTTTTCATTTTATTCGTTCTTTAATGATTGGGTTTGTTGTATACCATTAATAATCCTTTTACATTAATCCCCATATCTTAATTGTGGTATGCTAAATGCGGTTTTCCATTTTATGTCCTTTTGTCTGATATTGGAGATTCACTAACTGTTAGAAATCAGCGTTTGCCACTCAGGCATTCTTTGTAGAATTCATTGCTTCACGACAACTGCCATAGTAAGTCAGGAATGAATTTATATGCATCTTGTTATTAGTTGTTTTCAGTGTAATTCTTAAAGTTATTTAAAATAGCTTGCCAACCATCTTTTTGAATTTCAACAGGGTTTTCATTATCAGGGTCGAAAGTTATAATTACTTCTGTCTGCTCGCCTAAATTGTGGAACTGAACTGTTGCATTTCTACCACCGAATTCATAAGTAAACTGTTTACCCTCTGTAATTTCAGTGAATACTGCTTCAAAGTCAAATCCAAAGCTGCCATCTTTGGCTTCCATTCTTGCTTTGTAGGTGCCACCTATTTGCATATTGTTTTCGGCACTCGGACAATGCCAACTTGGGTCAGCAAAGTTCCAATGAATAATGTGATTTGGATTATTATAATAATCCCAAACTTTTTTTGATTCTGCGTTAATGGTTGTTTGAACCGTAATCTTTGCCTTGTTCATTTTACACTTTTTAATTGTTAATTGACATTACAAAGATGCGATGGCTTGAAAAATTGTACAATATGTAAAAATGACAATAAATGGGGTTTTTGCGACAAACAATTAATCTTTACAAAGCAGAGAATCAGTTTAAGGCTGTGTTAAGTAAAAAGAACAGCTATATTTCAAAGATTTCATCATAAAAAAAGAGTTTATTGAAATCAATTCAATAAACTCTTTTAAATCTCAATAGGCACAATGCATTCCGAGGTTTTTACCAACTATTATTTGCTATTATATATTTTTTCTTGATTTCATCCCTAACAAGTAGTCTAATGAAATCATTTTCAAATGGCTGCAGTGGTCTTAGGTGTGGGAAGCATCCATGGTTTCCACAATGCGGTTACGCACCGCATTGGTGATTTGCTCGTAGGAGTTGTTCTCCGGATATACCGGTTGCAAGAACTCTACCTGCACCTTTTTCCAGGGGCGCGGGAAAATACTGCCCTTGGGTAGCGCTTCCATGGCACCTTTAATGGATACTGGCACCACCGGAATGTTGAGTTCGCGACTCAGGATGGCAAAAGTCTTTTTAAACTGCCCAATGTTGCCGTTGACAGAGCGGGTGCCTTCCGGGAAAATGATCAGGTTCTTCTGGTGCCTCAATACCTCCGCCAGCTTTTGAATGGATTCCTTTAAGTTTTTATTAAGATCCACCACAATCACATTGTTACGGCGCGCCAAAAACTTCATGACCGGCATTTTAACGTGCTGCGCCTTGGCGTAGAAAAAGGTCTGGCTGATTTGTTTGGTGCGCAAAAGCGAGGTGACAAACAAGCCATCGAAAAAGCTTTGATGGTTGGGGGCAATGATACAGGGACCATCAGGTATGTTCTCCATACCCTTGGAGCGGTAGCGGAAATAGATTTTGAAGGCCACCTTTGATAAGCGCATAATGAGTCGCGTGGGGTACCACGACACCGGCAATTGGATGTTGACACGCTCCCGAAGAATGTCGGTCCAGTCAATTTTGCCATCTTCCATCTTGGTTTTCTTCTCTGCCACATACGCGGCCAGATGCTCCACGGTGGTGAACTGACTCAGCTGGGCAGCTTCAATTTCAATACCAAAGTTTTGGTGAATATAAACCTGCAAGCCTACCCTGTCGAGCGAGTCCATGGCCAAATCAAATTCCAGATGGTGATGGGGCCTGACCTTTTTGCCCTTTTCTACCGAAATAAAGTCCGCTATAATCTGAAACTCCTCAGAGGTTTCCACTTCATTCTCTTCTGCTTCGTCCAGTTCTGATGCCTTCGTGAAATCGATCAATTTGAACCTTTGGAGTTTACCTAATCTGGTGCGGGGCAGTTCCTCTTGGGTAATGTGAAACTGCATTATCCGTTTGTAGGAGGAAACCGAGTTGTTAAGCGGCTCAATCAGTTGCGTGCGTATGGTGTCCTTGATCTCCGAAGCCGCAATGTCACTGTCCTCAGGTAAGATAACCGCATTGAGCTGTTCTTCATGAAAGAACACGCCCGCATCCTTCACCAGGGGCGAGGCCAGAATTTTTTCTTCCAATTCGGCCGGATTGATGTTCTTCCCGTTCGAAAGCACAATGATCTCTTTTTTGCGACCAGTGATATAGAGGTAGCCATCCTCATCCAAGTGGCCTAAATCACCTGTGTAAAGCCAGCCATCTTTAATCACATCAGCTGTTTCTTCGGGCCGGTTATAGTAACCCTGCATGATGTTGGCGCCTGAGGCGGTGATTTCGCCATCTACAATGCGAATGGTTGTGCCGGGAAGCGCTTCGCCGGGCGATCCGATGCGCACGCGTCCCGGACGCGTAAAGGTGATCAT
>DHVH01000092.1 GCA_002412555.1 Marinilabiliaceae bacterium UBA5213
CCAGGCAATACCGGCATCAACATCTCTTTCTTTAAAGGCATCCACAGCATCCCAAATGCAAACACCGGCTGTAATAAAGCCTCCAATGGCACCAAAGAAATTGGCATTAAACCTTGTGCCGCCAAGTGGAATGTTCCTGACGATTCCGGTTTTAATTCGCGCCTTCTGCAAGTTAATAACCGCTTCAGTCAAATCTGCTGCCACACCTCCTGAAGCCAAAAAATATTTATACCTTTCTGCCTTAGACTCAGCTTTTATTACCCCACCCAACGTCACAACCAAATTCACCGTCTGCAATCCCGTCACCACACGGTTAAAAGACGCACTGTTGAGTACCCTCGCGGCCTTATGATTTAGCTTTTGCAGCTTGAGCTGGCCTTTTGTAAGTTCTTCTTCACCATGTACCGGTAGGTCAATATAATTGACCATTCCTTCGGTATGGATGTGGACCTTTTCAGAATCGCTGTAAATTCTGAATTTGTTTTTGTTGCCTAAGTCGGGGGCTACTTTTACATAGGTGGGGTCCAGATCGTAACCAAAGGCATTAAGCTGGACGTATATTTCATCTCTGCGCAGCACAAAAACAGGGCGCCCGTCAAACTTTCGGTTGGAAAGGCGATTGACAAAGAAGGTTTTAATTTCCTGGACCGTTCGATAGGTTTTCCCACCTGAAAGCTTGGTGTCAAATATTTGTCTGGATAAAAAGCCAAGGCTGGCATCCGTCACAATGGCCAATTTAACGGCAATGTTCATTTCGCTTTCCATGCCCTTCTCCAGCTTTTGTCCGCCCGAAGCAAGGGCGTGCAGCGGATCCATTTGCTCATAATCGGGGGCCTGACTTTTAATACCCGTCTGTGCCACATCAGTCCTTTTGCAATCAGGATCCAGCAAGGCAAGTATCCAATTCTGCCACTTATCCTCCACTTTTTGTTGCTGGGGCAATCGCAAGTGGCGATCCATATCGCTGGGCGCAACAAACAGGTTACTAAGAATGGTAGAAAGCAAGGAATCACCTTCCAGTTTTAAAGGCTCGGTGTTGTGTAAATAGTCATCCGGTAGAGATTTGAGGTACTTCGACTGGAGAAATTGGCCCAGGGCAGTGCGCAATTCCCCAATTTGTGCGGCAAGGGCTTTGCGGTCTTCCAGACCCAAAAGGCCTTCTACTTTTTGGCGGTCGAGCCCATAGCCAATAAGCATTTTTTGACTAATTCTGTCGTTAGGCCTGGTCATGCTTTCCTGTATAGCCCTGCCCACGTTGGCATAACCATTTCCATAACCGGACGAATAGCGGCGGTTTTCTATTCTTTGGGCTTTCAACCTATCGTCGGCAGCCTCTTGCGCAGCCAATTCGCGGGGAAAATGCGTATCACCAAAATTTATCCCGGGCTTACCTCCATCAAATTGTTCGGTCTTAGCCCGATTGCTGTACACCATCTGATGACACATCTGTGCCAGGGTAAACAGGTAGTAATGATCGCTGTTGACCACGGGTATTTCAAAATCCAGGTTACGAAGTTTTTCTTTTATATAAGCTATATGCTGGCCACTTTGAATGCTTTCAACCAGCGCTTTGAACGCCAGATTTGTTTCACCCAACTCCTGATTAATATCCAGTGCACAGCCTACAGGGTCGTGTAGCGAAATATGCATGTCTTCCTTGATGGAGGAGCTGTCATTTTTCTGGTCCAGTTCAAATCCAGCTTTGTTGCGTTGGATTCTGCTGTTAAACCAGTGCTTTGGGCCTTTTTCGTGATCCCAAAAAGCAGCTTCCATATAATCAAAGGGCAAAATATCAGAGCCCTGATCTTTATCATCGCGCTTAAAGCCTGAACACAGCACTTTTTGCATGCGCCTATTCTGTCGTTCCTCACTTTTGCGCAAGGCACTTAAATAATCCACGCTCCATTGTACAGGAGAATAGGCCACCCACAACTCCGTGCCTTGGCTAAATATCAAAGAATCCCGCCACTTACCCTTAGCTGTCCGCTTATTAGTATAGTAGCCATCTTTCTTGTTTTCACTCCACAACACAGGCAAATATCCACCCGTTGCATCTACTTGAAACTCATACCACAGGTCTTCATCCCGGGCATCAAACAAATACAAATAACCGCTATTGAGCCAGGTGCGGCCGTAAAAAAAGCCCTCCACTTCAGGCGCATTAGCCGGTTTTACTTCCTGAAGTTTCTCAACCTGCTCACCATTGGCATTGTACAATAAAGGAGGTTTGTCTTTTGATTGATCTTTGCAGCGTTCAGGAAATAAGCCATACCGATAAAAGTGAAGCTCAATGCCCGGCTTTATGGCCTCTAAAATCGGGCTGAATTGACTTTTCAGTCCGCCAACTTCAACTTCAAAAAAGTATTCTTCTACTACCTGGTTAAACAGCTCAGCTTGTTTGTCTTCCAGTTTTGGGTTTTCACGTATCATGGGCAGGGTTATTTTTGGTCCGGGTCTTCAACTTCCCAGGTGATTTCAACTTTTCCGTCATTAACCGTTCCTTTTAGCTGCACCATATCCTCGGCCACACGCTTACCCTGGTTTTTTAATAGACCATTTTTCTTAAGGTTAATGGTGGCTGTTTCACCATCGTCAATACCTGCAACGGTCGCAACAAGCGTAACCTGCTTTACCACCTTAGCATTTCTTACAACCGTTTTGTCCAGTTGCCAGACTATATTTAGGATTTTAGCTTCCTGCTCGTTCTCTGCTGCTTCTGCCTCCTCTTTCAACATTTGCTGATTGGCCTTAGCTTGTTTAAGGTCGGCCGATTGGCCCTTCATGGCTGCACCTACATGGTCAAGAATGGTGATTTTCGGAAATGGAATTCTTTTGATGGGCATAACAGCCCTCTTTTGGGGCTTTGAAGAGCCAATGATAACGTTCGCTTCGCCTGTAGTGATGGTACCACCGTGACTGGTCATACAGCCAAGGGTGGCCACGGGCACTCCATTGATGAGCACAGTGGGCTCGCCTTGTACTATGGTGGCCGGTGGGCCAGCCGCACATGCACACATATCCCCCATCAGGGCGGCAGGCTTGCCATTAATAAAAACATTGGGGGAACCGGGACCGGAGATTGGTCCGCCTACATGGGGTACTGTGCCGCTGCACATCGGACAAACGTGCATACTGCCAACGGTAGCGATAGGTTTTCCTGCCATAAAGCATCTGGTTTAAGATTAAAGTTTAAGCGCAAAATTATACAATAATACAAAAACAACCTAACAAAATAAATCGAAATATAAACCTAAAACAATAATGGCCACTAAATTGAACAAAAGGATTCTTGCAATAAATTAATTCTTATGATAATCAACAACTTTAGTTCATTCAACATCTAAACCTAGCATAAACCAAATTCGAATCTCACCTACCCCTCCCTCATCTCCGCCATTGAAAAAATTGATGGCATAGGTAAAACAGTTGCCGGGATTTTCAAAAAGAAACAATTGTAAACGACTTAAGTCAGCGATCAAATAATCACAAAACACATCAAAATTTCATTAATTGCTTTAATCGCCAATTGTAGGCCTGCCAATAGTTTCTTTTTGTGGAAGCATCCAAAAACGAAGCCTGAATCATTTGCTCAACCTTTTCAGATTTTGACAACATCAGCGTCATCATATCCTTAAAAAGAATTTCACTTATTGAAGCCTCCTTTGCGAGCATGGAAAATTGTTGTCTCATTTTTCCGTGAGCCATATCCTTGGGCAATAAGCCGTCATCCAATGCAAAATCCTTGTCATCAATATGAATCCGACTGTTTAAAAGATCATAGGCCGGGCTTAACCGGAAGTCGCCCATTGAAGTTTCAAGCAAAGAAAAGTTTTTAAAATGGGCATCCCCATTCGAAAACAAATAATTAAAGATTAATACTTTCAACAACTTTGGCGCTTCAATCTTGTAAGTAGATAAATGCAGCTGCATTAATTGAAACAACTCCAGATAATTGCCCAAATACTTATAATGTTCCCCGTGGGTTTGGGGCGTTCGGCCGGCCAGAGAGGCAAAATCTTCCTGCGCTAACTTGGAGCCATCATCTTTAACATCAAAACGCTTTGTTATAAAGGCAGGCGCACCATTCTTAAAAAAAATCAATGCATTCTCAGCAGTTTCTATCCCATATACCTGTCTGGCCATCTGCATAGTCAGATGCTCATTGGCCGGCATTTGTTCGGTTCTTGTCCCTACACTTGGAATGGGTTTTAGAATATACCTTCCATATTCCCCTTCATTTATAAGCCTTAGCTTATTCTTTTCAAGCAAAAAAGAAAATTTTTCTTGCACTCCCGAAATAGACATCCGCCTTCTGTTTTGTTCAAAAAGCGCATCAGAGTCGGGATTAAATGTCGGTGCATCATAAGGCAAAACATGAGATACGGCTTTGCCCTGAAAAACCCTATTCAGACAGGCTCTGCTATAGCCATGAAAACCAACGGATAAAGTACCCGGGCAATATTTAATTTCACCTAAATCCATTCCTATTCAATTTTAACAACCCTAACCGCACCAATACTATCATTTTTGGCAACTGTTAAAAGCAACCCGAAATCATCCGCCGGGTCCAGGCGGTTATATTTACAAACCACCTGCTTATTAGAGCCTTCAGGGAGCATATTGTAAAAAAAAGGAAATAAAAATTTTGAATAGAAGGCACGTTCAATTTTTGGCATAATAAGGCTGATAGCTGGCTTGCTATGATCGGTCAACCAGGCGTCATGATAACTGAACGTATAGGAGCCATCATCATGTTGCGTTAACATCCCGGCTTCTTCATCCTTATAAAGTATCCGTGCCTTTCTCATTTATTACGAGCTACATTTTTAAGCTGCAAACTGACTTCCAGTCCTAAAACATCAGCTATTTTTTGCAAGGTCTGCAACGTAGGATTACCCTTTCCACTTTCAAACTGCTTTAAGGTTCGTAAGCCTACACCAGACAATTCAGCCAGATACTCCTGGGTAACCTGTAAAGCGGCTCTGCGATCTTTTATTATTTTTATCAATTCTTCGGAGTGCATTATTCAGCTCTTTTTTATGTAAAAATACACCAAAATCAATAAACTACACCAAAAAGAGCAGTAAAAAGCATTATCGTACACAATCCTGTGGCTTTTAGGCATAGAAATAGCAAAAAGTGCAACACAAAGCACTTTTAGGGGGTTTTCAAAGGGATTATACTTTGACAAAATCCGCTTGAATAGCTTCAAGAAACTGCCCGGCTTCCAATAAATGAAAGATCAAACCGATAATGGATTGTATTTACATATTGCATTCTAATTCGAAATAATACAAAATCAGAATAGAATATTGTACTTTTGATATTTATAGCCATCCGCATAAAAGTTGATTCAAGAAATTGATTAAAGGCGATTTGAAAAACTGAGAAGCGTTCAACAACAAAAAAGGATTTACGAATTATGGATGCAATAGAATTAATGGATTTAATCCAGATGGGCGAATCAAGTAAAGTGCAATTTAAAGTTCGAGTAACCAATGCCAATTCTATAGGTGCAGAAATGGTCGCCTTTTCCAATACCAAGGGAGGTCTGATAATTATTGGTGTCGATGATAAAACGGGAGAAATAAAAGGGCTTTCTTTCGAGGAATTACAAGCTACAAATGAACTATTGGCCAATTCAGCCTCCAATAATATTAAAGCGCCTATATATATCTATACTGAAACTGTAAAAATAAAAGAACAAAACGTCGTAGTTGCCCACATAGCTGAGGGAACAAGCAAACCGCACATGGACAACAATGGGACTATTTGGGTAAAGAATGGCTCAGATAAAAGAAAAGTAGTGGCAAAAGAGGAATTAGCGCGCTTACTTCAAAGTAGTGGCAACTTGTATGCAGACGAAACCATAGTAACAGGGACTACGGTAAATGACATAGACGAAGCCTTTTTCCAGAAGTTTATTCTTGCAAAAACGAAAAAATCAATAGAAGAATTTGGCCAGTCAACTTCATCTATTCTTGCTAACTTAGGAATGATTAAGGAAGGAAATATTAGTCTTGGTGCCCTACTCCTTTTTGGCAAGCATCCACAGCAATATAGACCGACCTTTACTGTTCAGTGTATTTCTTTTGTCGGAAATGAAATAAGCTCAAACAAGTATCGGGATAAAGAAGATCCTTTCACAGGCAATTTAAAGCAATTGTATGATCAAACGCTTTCATTTGTTACTCGAAACTTAAAAAAAGTCCAAGTAAAAAGCGGCTTTAATTCCCCATCTGAATTAGAAATACCCTTGGAAACGATCGAAGAGTTATTGGTTAACACTTTGGTCCACAGAGATTATTTCATTTCATCAAGCATTAAAGTCTTTATCTTTGACAACAGAATAGAAATAATTAGTCCGGGAAAACTCCCTAACACCCTAACAATTGATAGCATAAAAATAGGAACTTCTATTCCCCGCAATCCAATCCTTTTCACAAATGCCAGATACCTTCTGCCTTTTGTTGGGGTTGGTAGCGGAATACCACGAGCC
>DHVH01000159.1 GCA_002412555.1 Marinilabiliaceae bacterium UBA5213
TATTGGCACCGGGTGTTTCAGGTGTCAGATAATCCGTTGGTATCGGCGTTGGATCATAAGCAAAGCCCATACGTGCAGCAAAAAAATCATTCACCTGGTATTCAGCTCCAATTCTATAGATCAGTGTATTCTCAAAATTTCGCACATTGTAAGAGTCAGGTACTGATTCTGCTTCGAAATCGAAATTAAGTGCTTCATAAGCGGACCATAAAACATACTGCAGGTCAGCAGCAATCAACAGCTTTTCAGAAGCCTGGTATCCTAGCCCCAATTGTATGCCGCCTGGCATAGGTAAAGCCGCTTTAAAGGATGTTTCAGGGAATTGCCCCGACAAAGAAGCAGGTACTTTAAATCGGGCCTCACCTTCGGTCATTTCCATGTCAATGGTAGAGCGGTAGCTAAGACCCACTGAAAGTTCCTGTGTGGCCTGCATAAAGATGCCTGCGTTAAATCCAAAGGCAGTGGTTTTTCCGGTCAATTCGGCCTGCCCGTCGCCTTCAGCATTCTGAACAGGAAGGGCTTTGTGCAAAGCCACATCACCGTAGGCCAAAACAAAGCCTGCACCCACACTAAACCTGTCGTTTAACTGATAGGCGAGTGTTGGCTGAAAAAAGATGGCTTTCAGGGAGATATCCTGAATCAGGTAGCGACCATCCCAATCATCGCCCCATACCAAGGAATTACCAAAAGGGGTTGTAATTCCTATACCTGCGACCAATCTTTCATTGATGCGCGAAGCCCCATAGAAGAAGAAAGGCGTACCTACCGGATTATCACTTTCATGGAGATACCCAGAACCTGCCTTTTGAAAAGTATTGTTAGAAAATATGGCACTGCCACCAGCTGTAAATTCGGTGTTGCCGGATAAAAAACCGAGCGCCCCCGGATTAAAATGAATGGATGATGCACCAAAATTCAGGCCGGTACCGGTGTGTCCCATGCCTATTTGGCGTGCGCCCTGAAGATTAATCTGGTAGCCTTCAGCATAGCCATTCATGGCTATCAAAGCCATGAAACAAATTGATATTAAAATTCTCATGTATTTGTTTTTTTTAATAGTAAACCACAATACTACTTCTCAAGCATATAATGCCAAAGCTGAAGTTTTGTGTCTTTTGTCGATTAGTTAATTGGGGTAAATTACAGGAAACGAAATTAAGAAAATATTATTACTTGCAAAACAGATAAATATTTTAATATCAGACTAATAGACCTGAATGGACGAATATTCTAACACCTGAATATGCAGGGTGTAAAAAGAATTTTTGACTAGTCTTATTTTATGTTAAACCATCCAAACATTCTATAGTTATTTGTATCTTTATCAAAATAAAAATATATGGCCCCTTGAAACGTGCAAAATGGGAAACTGAGCGCCTTCTCATGCAGGTTTCTGGTGGACCATTAACAAAATTAAACTACCTACAATGAAGGATAATGATATCAAGCTTTTAAAAGAAAAAGGTATTAGCAACAGCACTGTTGAAGCGCAAATATCAAGGTTTAAAAATGGGTTTGATCCATTGGAAATTTTGCGACCGGCAACGCTTGACGATGGAATTCTTCAATTGAACGGAGATCAAAAGGAAGCTTACACCCGACTCTTTGCGTCAGAAGTAGCTAAAAACATCACCTTGTCGAAGTTTGTCCCTGCCTCCGGTGCAGCTACCCGTATGTTTAAAGATTTATATCAGTATCTGGAAAATCCTGAACCAATTAAGTCATTGCCGCATACACACCCTTTGGTAAAATTCATAGAACTACTCCCCCGCTTTGCTTTTTTTCCACTGATCTACGATCAGTTGAAAACTTACAATCTCAACAATGTGCATGTAAGAAAAGCCAGAGCAGTTGATATTATCCAAGCATTACTCAATGAACCGGGGCTTAATTATGGCTTTTTACCGAAAGGATTGGTACATTTTCACCTCTACGAAAATGCCATAAGAACTGCCATGGAAGAACATTTGGTTGAAGGCAGTAGTTTTGCCGCTGGTCAGGATGGCTTAGTGAAAGTGCATTTTACCATTAGTCCGGAGCATGAGGAATTATTTAAAGCCAAACTATATCAGGAAGGCCCCTTTATCGAAAATGAATTTGAAATTGGGCTGGATGTCTCTTTTAGTTTTCAAAAACCGCATACAGACACCCTGGCAGTTACGCCCGAAAATGAACCCTTCAGAAATGAAGCCGGCAGCCTGTTATTCAGACCGGGTGGCCATGGTGCATTGATTGAAAACCTGAACGAACAAGCAGCTGAGATCGTTTTTATTAAAAACATTGACAATGTTGTACCTCAACATTTATTGCAAGCTACCATTGACTACAAAAAGGCCTTGGGCGGCTTGTTATTGGAGTTGCGAAGCAGCGTATTCGGCTATTTGAAGCAACTCGAAGAAAAGGCGACGGATGAATTGATTAAAGAGATCGTCCAATTTGTAAACACGCGTCTCTTTGCTGCTTTACCCGCTGATTTTTCGAGTCTCGACAATGAGGGGAAGGCCAGCTATCTGGCAAAATATTTAAATCGGCCGATGCGAGTCTGCGGTATGGTGCGCAACGAAGGTGAACCTGGCGGTGGTCCTTTTTGGGTAAAAGAAAAGTCGGGTCAGGAAAGTCTTCAAATATTGGAAGGCTCACAAATTGACATGAATGATGCCCACCAGTCGGCACAATTAAAAGCCGCCACTCACTTCAATCCTGTTGATTTGGTTTGTTCCACTTACAGTTATAAAGGGGAAAAATTTGACTTAACCCAATACACCGACCCGGAAACAGGTTTCGTTTCAGAGAAATCCTACAACGGACAGCCTCTGAAGGCTTTGGAACTGCCTGGATTGTGGAATGGTGCGATGGCTAACTGGCTAACCCTTTTTGTAGAAGTACCCATTGAAACCTTTAACCCGGTTAAGTCGGTCAATGACCTGCTGCGTCCACAACATCAACCTGTGAAGTAAGCCCAAGCTAGTGCTATTTTCTTTAAGGTGAGCTAAAAATCATCTCTAAAGAGAAGGCATCAGCAGGTTATTGGTTTATTCCATTGAAAGCTCATTCATTATAAGTATTTTTGTGGTGTTAAAAGAGTAATTTCTATGCATGAATCCTGGCAAACCAATTATAACGACATCAAGGAAGAGATAGAACGATTCGAATTGATGGAAAGTGGCGAAAAGACCTTCTACTTTGATGTGCACACCATCGAAAATATTTTTGATTTCTATACCGATAAATTTCAGTTAGACAAGGCAGAACGCGTTTTAAAAATCGGCATTCATCAGCATCCTGGTGCCACTTCCCTGCAAGTCAAGCAGGCCATTATTTTAATGGAGAAGGGCGACGACCCTACAGCCATCCGGCTAATGGAACGCCTGATTTCAGTTGAACAATCCAATCCTGAAATGTTTTTAAATCTTGGGTTGGCCTATTTGCGCAACAACAGAATTTCAGAAAGCATCAGATGTTTTAAGCTTTCTTTAGAGCAAGCCTTTGATGAACGGGAGGATATCTTGCTGGATATTGCCATTTATCTGAATCAACAGGATCAGTATAAGCACACCATTTCATTTTTAAATCCCGGTTGTAAAACCTTTCCCCAAAATGAAAGCCTCTTGTTTGAACTGGCTTATGCTTACGATAAAGAAGGTGATGTAATTAAGGGACGGGAAACTTATGAGCAACTATTGGCCATTAATCCCTTTTCTGAAAACGCCTGGTATAATTTGGGCATTCTCTTCATTAAAAATGAAGATTATGAAAATGCCATAGCTTGCTACAATTATACGCTGGCTTTAAACCCCGAACACGCTGAAGCGCTGTTCAATAAAGCCAACTCACTGGTGAGCATGGGAAAACCCCTTGCGGCCATTGATTACTATATAGAGTACATTTCCTATGGTTACGACCATCTGCTGCCCTATCATTATATTGCCGATTGCTACGACCAGGAAGGGCATCCCGATTTGGCACTCCGTTTTTACCGTTTAACGGTAAAAACAGATCCGATTTATATGCCGGCATGGCTTAATTATCTGGCCCACCTCATTAATAACGCTTTAATAGATGAGGCAATTAAAGCCTCTCAGGAAGCTTTGATTCACCATCCTGAAATTGGTGAAATTTGGTACCTCAGGGCTCGGGTTTTGTTGCTGGAAGGTGATTTTGAAGGTGCCTTGCCTGCGCTTCAGTTTTGTTTCGAAGATGATCCGGATAGCTTAAGAAATATTTTTGAACTATACCAGGTTCAAAAAACAGTCTCGCCACGCAAAAAGCCGGAACGAATGATTAAGAACTGGCTGAAAGCTTATCCGGATTCACCGGCTGCGCATTACTTGGCCACTTCCTTTTATCTCTTGGAAGACAGGGACATAAATAAAGCGGCTTTTCACTTGGAGATCGCCTTAAGTGAGAATGCCGCAGAATATGATTTTTTCATTGATTTGTTCCCGAGAATTGAGAAAATGATTAGCAGAAGCAAGAAATTGGCAACCATCCTCAATAACATTCCACCTTATGAATTTTAAGCTGCCTTTTTTACCTGAAAGAAAAGAAAAGCCGCGTCAATCGGGATTGACCATTATGACCGATAGAGGCTTAAGCGTTCGTGAAGCCGAAAGCTTTGCAGAAGGCAATGCCCCTTACAGCGATTTTGTCAAAATGGCCTTTGGAACCAGTCTGCTTATTCCCTCTCTGGAGTCTAAACTCAATATTTATCGGGAAGCTGGTATTCATTGCTATTTTGGAGGTACTTTGTTTGAAGTATTTGCCCGCCAAAATGCGATGGAGGACTATGAACAGTACCTTAATCGCTTTGGTATTGAGTTTCTGGAAATATCGGACAGCGTTGTGACAATGGATCGTAAAGAAAAACTGGCCTATATCCAGCGTTTTGCGGGCGAGTTTGAAGTCCTTAGCCAGGTCACCAACTTTGTCCCCCAGGGACATTTAAGTTTCGACCGTCTGGTAAGCTATGCCAATGAGGAACTGCAAGCAGGCGCCAAATTCATTATTGTAAAAGAGAGTGAGCAAATGCCTTTGTTTTCGAAGGATGGATTGGCTGCTTATTTGACTTCCAAAGAAGCAGAAAATTCGCTGGATATAAGCAAGCTTATTTGGGATGCTCCAACCAAGGTACAGCAAATTGAATTAATCAACCTTTTTGGAGCTAATGTTAACCTTTGCAACGTAAGGCATGACGATGTCATTGCCCTTGAAGCAAAGCGATTAGGCCTACACAGCTCCACATTAATCAAACTGATTCCGGAAGGAGATAGAGAAAAGAACAATGATTAAAGCGTACATTTCTCTCCTATTAAAGGGTATGGCAATGGGTGCTGCCAATGTTATACCAGGTGTTTCTGGCGGTACCATTGCGCTCATTACAGGCATTTTTGAACGCCTCATCAATGCCATCAAAAACATCAACCTAAAGGCTTTCCGTCTGCTGTTTAAAGGCGAGTTCAAATTATTTGCCCAACACATCGATCTATTCTTTCTGATTATGGTCTTTCTGGGCATTGGCATAGCCATTATTTCGCTGGCAAAATTGCTGGAGTACTTATTTTTAAATTACCCGATTTTTGTATGGGCTTTTTTTTTCGGACTGGTGCTGGCTTCAGTATGGTTTGTTGGAAAGACCGTAAAAAAATGGCATCTGGGCTCAGTCTTGTCTTTATTGGCCGGAGCCCTTATTGCAGCTTCGATTAGTATTATGTCGCCGGCTTCTGAGAACGAAGCCATCTGGTACCTGTTTATTTGCGGCATTGTTGCCATGTGTAGTATGATTCTACCGGGATTAAGCGGGTCGTTTGTGCTCATTCTTTTAGGTAACTACCATTTGGTAATGATTCAGGCAGTCAGTCAGTTTCGATTGGATATTCTCATTCCGGTAGGCGCTGGTGCGGTAATTGGACTGCTGGCCTTTTCACATGCCCTGTCCTGGCTTTTAAGGCGCTTTCCCGATTCCACCATTGCTTTGTTGACCGGCTTTATATTGGGGTCCCTTGGTATTTTATGGCCCTGGAAGCGAGCTGTCACAGAAACCTTTGGCGATAAAGTTAAAGTAATCACTTACGATTGGTATTGGCCTCCAATGGATTCTGCATTTTGGCTGGCATGTCTGCTTTTTATCGCCGGCATAGCGGCTATTTACCTGACCGAACAATTGGCTCAATCAAAACCTGTAAACCAATAACAGATGCGCACTTTCGGACTCATAGGTTATCCGTTGACCCACTCCTTTTCACAGGGATACTTTAGTGAGAAATTCAAGAATGAAGGAATTGAAGCGCGTTATTTGAATTTCCCTATTTCCTCCATCCATGATTTCTGTGGATTATTGGAGCAACACCCCTATTTAGCAGGACTAAATGTAACCATTCCTTACAAGGAGCAGGTCCTACCTTACCTGGATGAGTTGGACGATGAGGCAGCGCGGATTGGCGCAGTCAATGTCATAAAAATTTTTTGGGACAAGAAAAGACCGTTTTTAAAGGGGTATAACAGTGATGTTAAAGGTTTCTTTAATGCCTTGCAACCCCTGCTTCAACCCTGGCATGGCAAAGCTTTAATACTGGGTACAGGAGGTGCCTCCAAAGCTGTGGCGCATGGACTGTTAAATGCAGGTATCCTTTACCGCTTTGTCAGCCGTCACCCTAAAGGCCCTTCCCAGGTAAGTTACGAGGCACTCACACCTGAAATCATATCAGAATACAAACTCATTATTAATACCTCTCCATTGGGTATGTATCCAAATATTGAGACTTGTCCCCCCCTGTCTTATGAAGCCATTACACAGCAACATTTGATTTTCGATTTAATCTACAATCCGGAAACAACACTTTTCATGAAAAGAGCCTCTGAAAACGGGGCTGTCGTGAAAAACGGCTTGGAAATGCTGCATCTTCAGGCGGAAGAGGCCTGGAAAATTTGGAACGGGTAAGTTACCTTCAGCTTAGGCCTCTATGGCATTTGGCCGAAAAATGGCTTCCGGATAGATTACGTCCATTAAATAGAGCCCGTCTGCTGGTGCAGAAGTGCCAGCACTTCCGCGATCTTTGGCTTCAATAACTGCACAAAATTGGGTCACATTCATTTTGCCACTTCCCACTTCAAGCAGTGTTCCCACAATGGCACGCACCATGTTTCGTAAAAAACGGTCGGCCTGGATGTTAAAAACATGCACTTCTCCACGTTTTTCCCACAGGGCAAAATCAATTTTGCACAAATTGGTCTTATTATTGCTGTGTAATTTGCTAAAGCTGGTAAAATCTGTAAACCTTAATAATTCTTGAGCGGCCTCATTCATCCGATCAAAATCAGGTTGAAAAGAAATGCGGGTTGCCAGTTTTTGCAGAAATGGGTTTTTATGCCAGATTATATGGTATTCATAACGTCTGGCAATGGCATCGAAACGACTGTGGGCATCGTCACCAACCGGCGCAATCGAGTAGATGGCAATATCACGGGCCAGGAAGCGATTGAGTTGTCCCGCCAATTTTTGGGGATCCGATAAGGGCACTGGAACATCAAAGTGGGCTACCATGTATTTGGCATGCACACCGGCATCCGTCCTTCCCGCTCCGGTAACAGAGGTAGGAGTTTGAAGGATGATGCTTAAAGCATTTTCGAGTTCCTGCTGAACTGAAGAGCCATTAGGTTGGCGTTGCCAACCATGATAATTTGTACCCTTATAGGCTAATTCCATGAAGTATCGTGCCATTCCGCTCAGTTTCCGGCAAAGATATAAAACATTGTTAAACCAAAAGGCTTAACTTGACACCTTTCCCCCTCTTTTGTACCTTAAAAGTTTGAATATTGTTAAAGATTTATTTACTTAAACAAATGATTCACACTTGAAGAAAACAAAGGATTCATATGTAAAATGTTTCTTTGAAAATAATAATAATATAAATAAAATGCATAACCACCGTACTCATCACTCAAAGTCTTGTTGGCACATAGCATGTGCCACAATGCTTTTGGTTGGCCTCCTTATAATTCCATCATTGATACAAAACACGCATATGAAAGCACAGAACTGGGTTCAGCTGCGTGAACGAATGGTCAACGACCAATTGCGCAGTCGGGATATCCGTTCTTCCAATGTGCTGAATGCCATGCGGGAAGTACCACGTCACCACTTTGTTCCGGAAGCATCTCAGCACCTTGCTTATGACGACCGTCCTTTACCAATTGGATTGGATCAAACCATTTCGCAGCCCTACATCGTAGCCTTCATGACGGAGCAAATACACCCGAAACCGGGCATGAAGGTACTTGAAATTGGCACCGGATCGGGTTACCAGGCCGCAGTCCTGGCCCACTTAGGCTGTAAGGTTTTTACCATTGAACTTCTGCCTGAACTGGCTCAACGTGCCACCAATACGCTGCACGATTTAAAATATGCCAACGTAACAGTAAAAGCTGGAAATGGTTACCTGGGTTGGCCAGATGAAGCGCCATTCGATGCCATTATAGTGACTGCAGCACCGGAAGAAATACCACCAAACCTCATTGATCAGCTGAAAGACGGGGGGATTATGGTGTTACCTGTTGGTTCTGTTAATAGTTTACAATACTTGAAGATAGTTACCAAAAAGGGGACTAAAATCAACACCGAATCGCTTATGCCCGTGAGATTTGTTCCCATGATCGACCGGGATGTGGAATATGAGTAGTATATGGCAGCAACAGAACCTAAGTCCCCCACCATTTGGGAAAAAGAACTTGAAGGAATCCGCTCAGGAGGTCAGAGCATTTTTTTTGCCCGACGTTTAGAACGCCATCCCGAAGATATTCCTCTGGTCATTCAAGCCATGAAAAATGCCAAGGCTACTATTGCCTGGCGGGCAGGTTGGGTATTGGACAATTTTGAGCGGAAAAATAATAGGGCTCTACTGCCCTATTTAAATCAATTGTCAGAAATCCTTTTACAAACACCCCATCACGGCGTTCAGAGACACATAACCCGTATATTATGTAACGCCCCTGCTACTGAACTAGAAGATGGCAGACTGGTAGATGCCTGCTTTAACTGGTTACTAAACCCCCAGACACCGGTAGCTGTCAAAGCCAATGCCATGGAAATCATCAGTAAATTGTGCAGCACTTATCCTGAATTGGGGCAGGAACTTAAAACAGTCATTTTTGAGGGATATGAAACCGGGACAGCTGCTTTTAAAAGTCGCGGTCGAAAAATATTGGAAAGACTGGAGGGCAAAAAGTCGCTTCTGCTATAGGCAACTCAGCAACATGCTTTCCTGTCCTATTGCAACATCCATTCGGCAAACTTCTCTCTAAATTTACGCACTTTAGGCGCAACAACTACCTGACAATAAGGCTGCTGTGCGTTGTTGTTGAAATAGTTTTGGTGATAGTCCTCTGCCTTATAAAATGGAGCTTCCTCGGCCAACTGGGTAACAATCGGGTCATCATAAACCTTCGTTTCTGTGAGTTGCTTCATCACAGATTCAGCCACCTTTTTTTGTGCATCATTGCTGTAAAAAATGACCGAGCGGTAATGCGTGCCAACATCAGCCCCCTGCCTATTGAGGGTGGTTGGGTCGTGTATGGTAAAAAAGATTGAAAGCAGTACCTCAAAGGATAAAACTTCCGGGTTGTAGGTTATTTTCACCACCTCTGCGTGACCGGTCCGTCCGGAGGTGACTTCTCTGTAGGCCGGATTTTTAATGTAACCTCCGCTAAAGCCGGATTCTACCTTTTCAACGCCCTTAACGCGCTGGTAAACTGCCTCTAAACACCAGAAACATCCACCACCTAAAATGGCTGTTTCGCTTTTTTGTTCTGCCATGCTATTTGTATTTATGAACAGCACCAAAAGAATACCTAAAGAAAACCGTTCCATAATTGCCTTTCTGTATAAAACAAATAAAAGCGAAGAGGGTTTATCAACGATTCATAAAAACAGTAGAATGGTCGTGATGACTCTTTATGGCGGCCTCAATAATTCGAATAACATTCAGAGCCTCAGTGGGCTGCACCAAGGCTTTGGCCTTATGGCGAATCACCTCNNGCTATAAAACAAGCCGTAATTTCCCGGTAGGGTTTCAACCTGCCCTTTAAAATGAAAATTGTTAACCTCACTGTTGAGCCATCCCCAGGATTCTTCAGGATCTTTCCCCCAGTCGTCACCCGCAGGCCATTCCCCCTTTTTCAAGGCTTCTTCCTGCGGATCGAGTCCGTATTTTAGAAATGAGCCCTTTACACCGTGCAGCATGTAACTGGGTGTCTCTTCCCGCACCAGATAGCCGGCCTTTAAGGTAACCGACAGGCCGTCATAAATCAATCGCAAGTCAAAATAATCATCCACCTTTGAGCCATCTCTCAGGGCCAGCAGTCGGGCATTCACCCCTTGGGGCATTCCAAACAGCACCAAAGCTGCATCAATCAGATGGGCACCCAAATTGTGCAGTATGCCGGTGCCCCGCTGGTGTTCTTCCTTCCATGATTCCTGTATATAGGTACGGTATCGGTTATAACGGGCCTCGAATTCGACCAAACGGCCCAGCATGTTTTCTTTCAAGACCTTTTGAACCGTTAAGAAACTGTTGTCCCAACGCCGGTTATGAAAGACGGTCAAGGTAAGATTCTTTGCTTTGGCCAAGGCTATGAGCTCCTCCCCTTGCTTCACCGACTGCACAAAAGGTTTCTCAACCACCACATGTTTGCCAGCCTCCAGTGCCGCTTTAGCTTGCGCATAATGCAAATCATCAGGTGTATTGACAATGACCAATTCAATTTCAGCATCATTGATGAGTTCATCGAAAGTCCGCACGATTGAGGCTTCAGGAAATATTTCCAATGCAGTTTCTGAGCTGCGTTGCATTACTTTAACCACATCAAATCTGCCATAGGCTTTCAGCAGGGGTGCATGAAACACCTTGCCACTCATTCCGTACGACACTAAGGCCGTTTTTATTGCTTGTCCCATTATTAAATTTTTACCCTGCTAAATTACCAAAAATATACCAAACCGGCCGCTTTTTGTCCGTCCTCTTGCCATCTCAATCATGTTTCCTAATTCAAAAAAAGTTAACTTTGTCTTGCAAAAACAGCCAATAATATGAGTAGTTATCCCCCTCTTGCAGAACGCATGCGTCCTAAGTCTCTCAGCGACTACATTGGCCAGAAACACCTGGTTGGTGAAGGGGCTGTATTGCGCAAAATGCTGGAGTCGGGCAAAATATCTTCCATCTTGTTATGGGGCCCTCCGGGAGTGGGCAAAACTACCTTGGCAAAGATCATTGCCCATCAGTTGGAAAGACCATTTTATGTCCTCTCCGCTATCTCATCAGGTGTAAAGGATGTACGTGAGGCCATTGAAAAAGCCCGCAACGCGCGCTTTTTCAACAGCGCATCTCCCATCTTATTCATTGATGAGATTCATCGCTTTAGTAAATCGCAACAGGACAGCCTATTGGGAGCTGTGGAAGAAGGCGTGGTTACCCTAATCGGAGCAACTACAGAAAATCCGTCGTTTGAAGTTATTTCGCCCTTGCTATCGCGGTGCCAGGTCTACGTCTTAAAATCCCTTGAAAACGAGGATTTGATGGATTTGTACCACCTCATTCTGAAGAATGATGTGGTGCTCAAAAACCGTACTTTTCATCTGAAGGAAGACGATGCGCTGATGCGATTTTCGGGCGGCGACGCCCGAAAATTCCTCAACATCATAGAATTGGTTACTAATTCATTTAGCGATGATGAGGAAATTGTCATCACCAATGAAAAAGTGACGGACTTGTTACAACAAAATCCTGCCCAATACGATAAGAATGGCGAAATGCATTACGACATCATTTCGGCCTTTATCAAATCCATTCGTGGCAGTGATCCGGATGCAGCGGTCTATTGGCTGGCCCGCATGGTGGAGGGTGGTGAAGATCCCAAATTTATTGCGCGGCGACTGCTCATCTCAGCGGCAGAAGATGTTGGACTGGCCAACCCCAACGCTCTATTGCTGGCTACCTCTGCTTTTGAGGCTATCAAGATGGTTGGCTGGCCTGAGTCCCGCATAATATTGAGTGAAGTCACCGTTTATTTAGCCACCTGCCCCAAAAGCAATTCGGCCTACATGGCCATTAATCAGGCACAGGCTCTGGTGCGCGAAACAGGTAATCTGCCGGTACCCTTGCATTTACGAAATGCACCTACCAAACTGATGAAGGAATTGGATTATGGAAAGGCTTATAAGTATTCGCACGATTTCCCCAATAATTTTGCCGAGCAGGAATTTCTTCCTGAAAAATTGAGCAAAAAACAACTCTGGGCCCCACAAAACAATCCTCAGGAAGCCAAACTCAAGGAGCGAATGGAATTCTTATGGAAAAAGAAATACTAACTAATAGAGACTAATGATAAGCAGCATTCCAAAAATTAAGCATGCCAATAGCGGGCAGTTTTTCTTGCTGGCTGGCCCCTGCGCCATTGAAGGCGAGGATATGGCTCTGCGCATTGCCGAAGAAATTCTGAGGGTAACCGACCGTCTAGAAATCCCTTTTATATTCAAAGGGTCTTACCGCAAAGCCAATCGCTCTCGCATTGACTCCTTTGCGGGTATAGGGGACGAAAAGGCTTTAAAGATATTGCGTAAAGTAAGCGAAACCTTTGATGTGCCCACTGTGACAGACATACATGCAGCCAATGAAGCAGCCATGGCTGCTGAATACGTGGATGTATTGCAGATACCTGCTTTTCTGTGCCGGCAGACAGACTTGTTAATCGCAGCAGCCGAAACGGGAAAAGTCGTCAATATCAAAAAAGGTCAGTTCCTGGCACCCGAAGCCATGCAATTTGCCGTCAACAAGGTACGCGATGCAGGTAACGCAAAGGTGATGATCACCGATCGGGGAACCATGTTTGGCTATCAGGATCTGATAGTGGACTACAGGGGTATTCCCGCCATGCAGGCCTTTGATGCGCCCGTGGTATTGGACATCACCCATTCCTTGCAACAGCCCAACCAATCGTCGGGCGTTACAGGTGGTAAGCCTCAGCTCATAGAGACCGTAGCGCGGGCCGGAGTAGCTGTAGGGGTAGATGGTTTCTTCCTTGAAACCCATCACGATCCGGCCAGTGCCAAATCGGCCGGCGCCAATATGCTGCGCCTCGATTTACTGGAAGGTTTGCTTACCCGACTAGCTGCCATAAGAACCACCATTAACAGTTTGAAATAAAAAAAACCGGAACGGGGCGTTGGACGTCCCGTTCCGGTTTCTTGTTTATGTGATCAATTGGTCCTTTAAGGCCTGTAATACTTCATCGCTTCAGGCAAAGCTTTCTGCAAATTTCTTACGCGGGCATCGCTGCTTGGATGCGTACTTAAAAATGGGATGGGATTACCTCCTCCACTTTTCTCGGCCATTCTTCCCCAAAAAGCAACTGCGGCTGTAGGATCATAACCGGCCATGGCCATAAATATCAATCCCAAACGGTCGGCCTCCGTTTCATGGGTGCGGGAGTAGGGTAAAATTAGTCCTACCTGCGTAGCCACCCCAAAGGCAGTCATATACAGGTTTTGTGTTTCTGCCGGCTTTTCTGCCAGAACAACGCTGAGAGCCGTAGCGCCTAACTGCGCTCCCATCTGCTGACTCATGCGTTCACTTCCGTGCTTGGCTACGGCATGGGCAATTTCATGTCCCATAACAACCGCAATGCCATGCTCATCTTGCGTAATGGGCAAAATACCTTCATAAAACACTACTTTTCCTCCGGGCATACACCAGGCATTGGGTGTGTCATCGGCCACCAGGTTAAATTCCCACTGAAAATTGGATAGCTGATCCTGAAGTCCATGCTCGGCAAAATAGCGCTCCACAGCAGAGGAAATATTGGCACCGACTTTTTTGACCAATGCCGTTTGCGCTTTGTTTTTCGATAAGGGGTTTTCTTTTAAAAACGCATCGTACTGGCTAAAGCTCATGGCCATTATTTCAGACTCGGGCACCATACTCAATTGTCTTCTGCCGGTAATGGGCACCACAGAGCATGCCCAAACCAAGGTGGAAAGTGTTATTGCCATCAGCAATATTACACTTAGTTTATTTGTCTTAATTTTTTTCATCTTTGCTTAATTTGTTTATTTCAATTATCAAATGCTTGTGCAATTTCCATTCCATGCATCTAATTAACATTTCTGTTTACATCAGAACAGAGCTAATTTAGT
Organism: Marinilabiliaceae bacterium UBA5213; assembly: GCA_002412555.1. Classification (GTDB taxonomy): domain Bacteria; phylum Bacteroidota; class Bacteroidia; order Bacteroidales; family Marinilabiliaceae; genus Geofilum. The sequence goes on from DHVH01000159.1 coordinate 14,183, forward strand.
GAATATTTAGCATCATTGCCCGGTTTTATCCTATAAGGTTAAAGAATATTTTCGCATTTTTGCCAAAAATCACAAACCACCTCATGAAAGCCTATACAAAAGATCTGCTTCACCTCCATGTTATTGTATTTATCTATGGTTTTACAGCAATTTTGGGGCGTCTGATTAGTCTGGATGCCACTCAATTGGTTTGGTACAGAATGCTGATTGCCTTTGTTGCTTTAGGAGCAATGCTGTTCTTCTATCGAACCCCCGCTCAATTACCACTAAAATCCATCCTAAAACTCATTGGTGTTGGATTTATTGTGGCTCTGCACTGGGTGACCTTTTTTCATGCCATCAAAATATCTACCATCTCAGTAGCCTTGGGCTGTTTGGCTACCACCACTTTATTCACCAGTTTTTTGGAACCTGCCATCATCAAACGAGCGTTTTCCAAACTTGAAGTTGTAATAGGGTTCATCATCATCATAGGCTTGTACATCATTTTTCAGTTTGAGCCCGATCATCTGGCTGGTATCTTAACCGGCATTGTATCGGCCTTTCTGGCTGCGCTTTTCACGGTTTTGAATAAGCGTTTCATTCGTGTTTACCATCCCACCACCATTAGCTTTTATGAAATGGGCGGGGGATTCATTGCTGTTACGCTCTTTCTATGGTTCAATAATAATTCTTCATCCGGATTGGCCACTCCTTCGAACTGGGACTGGTTTTATTTATTGTTACTGGGTATTGTTTGCACCGCCTATGCCTATATGGCCAGTGTAAAGGTGATGCAAACATTATCAGCCTATACGGTGGTCCTAACCATTAACCTGGAACCGGTTTATGGCATATTGATGGCTTTTTTATTTTTTGGCGAATCGGAACGAATGTCGGCAGGTTTTTACGCAGGTACCCTTATTATTTTGGGTGCTGTGCTGTTGTTTCCTGTATTACGAGGAAAAAAAAGATCCTAGTCTTTCAAAAAACGCTAAGTACTTCGTTACGCTTTTCAGAAAATTACTCTTTTACACTGATTGAATTCCATTTTTTCTGACTTCGCAAGCCTTGACTACGACGTTTTTTAAAAGACTCTTTTTTATTATCTATTACATTTTTCTGGCGTCAATAATGCGTTGCATGGCTTCGGCGATGACGGAACGTGGACTGGCCAAATTCATGCGCATAAAGCCGCGGCCCTCGCGCCCAAAGGTATTGCCATCATTCAATCCCAATCCCGCCTTCTGAGCCATAAAGCGCTTCAATTCGCTTTGGTTCATGCCCCAGGCCCTGAAATCCATCCATAAAAGATAGGTGGCTTCCAATCGGGGTACTTTCACTTCTGGCAAGTATTTTTCAAGATATTCCAATACCAAATTATAATTGTCTTCTAAATAGGTTTTGAGCTCCTCCAGCCAAGCTTCAGACTCATTATAAGCGGCCTCTAAAGCCAGGGCACCAAAGGTGTTGCCCATGTGTAAGTGGTACCCCAACACCTGTCCCCGCATGGCTTTAAGCAGTTCTGAATTCGAAGCGATCATATACGAAGTGCTTAAACCGGCCAGATTAAATGTTTTACTAGGCGCCATACAAGTGACGGTAATATCTGCAATTTGAGGCGATAGGGTGGCCAAAGGTCGGTGCTGATGTCCAAATAACACCAAATCAGCATGTATCTCATCTGAAATGATTATCACCTTGTTGCGGATGCAGATATCACCCATTATTTTCAACTCCTCCGGTGTCCAAACCCTTCCAACGGGATTATGCGGGTGGCACAATAAGAATAGTTTATTTTCGGGCTTAGAACAGACCTCTTCAAAATGGTCAAAATCGATCACGAAGCCATCCTCCGTCTCCTTGAGGGGATTTTCGACCACTTCGCGGTTAAAATCCCTTACCACCCCAAAAAAGGGTGGATAAACCGGCGGCTGAATAATAACCCCTTCTCCCGGTTGGGTGAAAGCCTGAACGGCTAAACCTAAATTGGGCACCACGCCAGGCGAAAATTCGATCCATGATGGATCCACTTCCCAGTCGAATCGCCTTTTCAACCAGCCCATAATGGATTTAAAAAAGGCATCAGGCCGGTTGGTATAACCCAGAATGGGATGTTCCATTCTTTTGCTTAATGCTTCGCTGACTGCAGGAGGTGCAGCAAAATCCATATCGGCCACCCATAATGGAATCACATCATCTTTGCCAAACAAGCGTTCTCTGTATTCCAGTTTTATAGCTCGCGTACCTTCTCTGTTGATTATTTCGTCGAATTGAGACATTGAATTATTTTTGAAAGTAGTTACTGACTAAATTTTAATCGAATTCTAAAAATAAAGAAAAATATCAAAGCTTTACAGGATTATTTGCAATTAATTCCTGCGTTCCAAAAGGCATTTACAATCGGTACAAGATTTTTGGTGCTTTTAAAATAGTTTTAATCCACTGATAACCATTTGCTAATAATTGTGCTGTTTCAAAAACAACAAAGCCCTGTGGACTTCATTTCACAGGGCTTATTGTGTGTTAATAATAATGCTTAATAAGCACCATATACTTTGCGAATTCCCTCTTCCAGTTGGATGGTGGCCTGCCAACCCAAATCGCGTAAACGGGATACATCCATTAGCTTCCGATAAGTGCCATCGGGTTTGTCTGCGTCCCAGCTAATTTTTCCGTCGAAGCCAGTCACTTTTTTAACCAATTCGGCCAGCTCAGCGATGGACAAATCAACTCCCGAACCAATATTAATGTGCGTATTGCGTACTTCTTGCAGCCCCCTCTCTGCTACAACATCCTTAAAACTGATGTGCTGCATGACAAAAACAACGGCAGCAGCTAAGTCGTCCGAATGAAGAAACTCACGTCGGGGCGTTCCACTGCCCCATAACTTGATCTCCACCTCATTGTCGGTCTTGAAAATGCCAAAATCCTCCAGGGTCTTTATCAGATTCCTGTCGTCCAGAGAAGCTGAAAAGCCGCGCATTGGTTTTTGCTCCACATCCACCCGCACCCCATTCATATCATCCTCCATCAGCAACTTACCTAAGTGCATTTTTCTAATGAGCGCAGGTAACACATGTGAGCCATGCAAATTGTAATTGTCATTAGGACCATATAGATTTGTAGGCATAACTGATATAAAGTCGGTACCATATTGGAGATTGTATGATTCACAAAGCTTCATGCCAGCAATTTTGGCAATGGCATAAGGTTCGTTGGTATACTCCAATGGTCCCGTTAGCAAATACTCCTCCTTCATGGGTTGGGGGCACTCCTTGGGGTATATGCAGGAGCTTCCTAAAAACAATAGTTTTTTGACACCCGACTGATAGGCCGAATGAACAATGTTGTTTTGAATCTGAATGTTCTCATAGATAAAATCAGCCCGGTAGGTATTGTTCGCCATAATACCACCTACCTTGGCTGCTGCCAGAAAGACGTATTCAGGTTGCTCCTGCTTAAAAAACGCCTCGACCTGTGTCTGATTAACCAGATCCAATTGCTTTCTGTCGGGAAGTATTAGATTATTAAAGCCCTTGTCTTTCAGGTATCGGGTAATGGCAGACCCCACCAATCCACGATGCCCGGCTACATATATTTTACTTTTCTTATCCATTACTCGAAATAATTTAATGTTTGATAACCACCCTCTCTCAGGTACTTATCTTTTTTCATCAATTTTAAATCAGAGCGCATCATGTCTTCCACCAGACCCTTTAAATCATATTCCGGTTCCCAGCCCAATTGCTTTTTAGCCTTAGAAGGATCACCTATTAGAAGCTCTACCTCTGTTGGTCTGAAATAGCGAGGATCTACCTCAACTACGCACTTGCCCACCAAATGATTAAACTCCTCATTGGTGCAGGCCACGACGTATCCTTTCTCATCAACTCCCTCGCCACGGAATTCGACTTCGCAATCGAGGAAGGCAAAGGACATGCGCACAAAGTCCCGCACTTCAGTGGTGACACCGGTTGCAATCACATAATCGTCGGGCTGATCCTGCTGAAGGATTAGGTACATCGCTTTGACATAGTCCTTGGCATGTCCCCAATCCCGCTTGGCCGATAAATTTCCCAGGAAGATCTTTTCCTGAAGTCCCAGACCAATGCGCGACACGGCACGGGTGATTTTTCGGGTTACAAAAGTCTCTCCCCGGATGGGCGACTCATGGTTAAACAAAATGCCGTTGGTTGCATACATATTGTAGGCCTCCCGGTAATTCACCGTGATCCAGTAGGCATAAAGCTTGGCAACAGCATAGGGAGAACGGGGATAAAAGGGCGTGGTTTCACTTTGGGGCACCTGCTGCACCAAACCATATAGTTCACTGGTAGAAGCTTGATAAAACCGTGTCTTCTCAGTCAAACCCAACAAGCGAATGGCTTCCAAAAAGCGCAAGGTGCCAATGCCATCGGCATTGGCAGTA